>NZ_CP047593.1:3235563-3559119 GCF_009905215.1 Tichowtungia aerotolerans
AGCGCAGTGGTTCGTTTTGCCGGAAGCGGGTTGACATCAAGCCAGATCGGGCAGGTTGTAGGTGCGGATGCTGTGCGGACGAACGGATATCTCTACCTGACGTCGCTGAGCCGAAGCAATCAGCTCTCCGGTGCCGGAGCAGAAATCAGTGTGCTGAGCGACGATGACGGCATCGGCCGTTTTTTTGCGGGCGTAAAACTTTTTTCGGATCGTTCCTACACGTTGACGGAAGAGGTTCCTGATTTTTTAGCGGGCAGCCTGTTTTTGAGAAGCAGCATCACGACCGTTTCCGTAGAGGTTGTCAAAAGTGGAATTTTGACTGTGCTGACGCCAGAGTCGCAGCAGTATTTCAGCTCCCGCGTTGAAGACGTGGAAGCGCTGGGTTTTATTCGCATCACCGCGCCGGAACTGTTTCAGCTGTTCGGCGATCTGTCCGCTAATAAAGTGCGGGTGTATCAGAAACATGTTGAGGTTGGAGAACAGTATGATTTTGGCAAATGGACCGTGGTCCTCGGGTTTTCCGATGCCTGGAACTGTGAGTGGTCCGATTCCCGCACGTTGTATAACGGGATTCGTTTGCCGGGCATCTGGCCTCCGGAAGACATCAATCCGTCGTCAACAGCGCCTATGCCGGTTCCGTATTTGGAGAAGGTTCCGACGGTGATTCCGATCGACGTCGGCCGCCAGCTGTTCGTGGATGATTTTCTGATCGAGGAAACCGATCTGGTTCGAACATTTCATTATCCTGAAAAATACGCCGGAAATCCCGTGCTGAGTCCGGAGACGGAATTAGAACTCGATCCAATCAGCGGGCTGGCAGTTGCCGCCCCGAAGAGCGGTGGTCTTTGGTGGGATCCGGATGAACAGATTTTTAAACTGTGGTACGAGGCGGGCTGGCTGAGAACCATTTGCTATGCGGAGAGCACCAACGGGATTGACTGGGTTCGTCCGGATCTGGGCGGTAATTCAAATCAGGTTTTGCCGGCCGGGCTGAGGACGGACTCATGGACCGTGGTCCGCGATTGGTGGACGGACGATCCTGATTCAAACTATAAAATTTTTGTGCGTGGACCCGGCGGTTCGGCGCTGGGTGCCATGTGTTTTGAGTCGCCGGACGGATTGACGTTTGGCGACTACACCATGAGTGGCGTAATGGGTGACCGCAGCACCATGTTTTATAATCCGTTCCGCCGGAAATGGGTGTTCAGTCTGCGGGCGTCCTTTGCCGGACGCGGACGGGCGCGGCACTATCGGGAGGCTGATGATTTCATCAGCGGAAGCCAGTGGGATGCTCAGAATCTGGACGGTAGCGACTGGCAGTATGGACAGCCGGTTGTCTGGACCGGAGCGGATCAGCTCGATCCGCCGGATCCGGATATAGGGCTTACTCCGCAACTCTACAATCTGGATGCCGTGGCGTACGAAAGCATCATGCTCGGTTTCTATCAGATCTGGCGGGGACCGAATAATGAAGACTGTCTCGGCGTTCCAAAAATCACCGAATTGAATTTTGCCTACAGCCGTGATGGATTCCATTGGGACCGTCCGGACCGCACCACAGCCATTGCGTCGAGTCGCGAAGCCGGAACATGGGATCGAGGCTACGTGCAGTCGCTCGGCAACATCTGTGTGCTGCGAGGTGATGAAATCTGGTTTTACTACACCGGATTCGCCGGCGACGAAAGCCGGCCTGCCAGCGGGATGTACGCCAACGGGGCGATGGGGCTGGCAACGCTGCGTCGCGATGGGTTTGCATCGATGGATGCTGCGCAGAGCGGAGCGCTGCTCACGCGTCCGCTCACTTTTTCCGGCAGTCATCTGTTTGTGAATGCCGATGTTTCGAATGGATCACTTCGCGCGGATGTGCTGGATCAGAGTGGAGCCGTGATTGCGCAAAGTGTTTTGTTTGAAGGTGACAGCACTATTCACAGGATGGACGGCATCGATCTGTCTGCGTTGTCCGGGCAGTCGGTGCGCTTCCGCTTTACTGTTGAAAACGGCGCGCTCTATTCATTCTGGGTCAGTCCGGATGAAACCGGCCGAAGCGACGGCTACGTTGCCGGCGGTGGTCCAGGCCACACAGGTCCAACCGATACGGTTGGGGTGGGATCTTTAATGGGGTTTGAAGAGTGAGAGCCGTACTGATGCCAAGGGGATTCCGTTCCTTCGAGAACTCACTTAAGTAACGGTTTAACCTTTTTTTGCCAGTTCGGGTTATGCGGTATGTTTGCTGTAATATGCTATTTCTTGTTAATATTCCCTATTGTGGAATTTGCTGGCTGTATTGCATACTTTTTCTCGGTTTTTGAACCAAGACGCTGGCGCAAACGCTCTCAGGGAACGACGGTTCAGGGAGACAAAGAAATACATGTTTTTGTGTAAATTATGCCAGTTGGATGTTTATACGTTTCTATGGGTTGAATTTTGTGTGAGCAGTCTGTTACATTAGAAAAATCTGCTGTGTTTAGTGTATGTAACCTTATCGTGGAATATTTGAGATGCATTTTTATCCGAGTAAAAAAAATAAAGTAATGCGGTGGGTAATTGGAGTGGCTGTTTCAGTTTTAGCTGCAATGGCCGTTGCAGAAAGTCCGATGGAGAAAATGCGTGCGGATCAGCTGGTTAAAGAGGCTGATTTCCTTCTGAACAGCGGAGATACTGACGCTGCGATCCCTTACCTGGATGCTTATCTGGAGCGGATGAAGGATGTCGAGGAAATCCGAGTAAGTGCCATGAAGCAGGATATTCGCTTCAAACTGGCGAAGATTTTCCTGAAAGACAATCTTTCCGGGCGTGCATTGGAGTATCTGAAGGATTATGTGGCAAACCGTCCTGCGCCCGAATGGCATGAAGCGACGAAACTTTTAGTGGTTTCCTTTTTGGAAGAGCGGGAATTCGAGGCGTGCGTAAGTGCTGCGACCAACGCATTGGCTGGACCGCCGGAAGATGTGCGCGCAGCTTTGGATAAAGCCGCGAAAGAAGCTGCGGCGGAAAGCAACCCCAGTGGATACGAATTCGATGAGTATGGGGAGCTGATTCAGAAAGGTGATTCTGCTGTTCAGAAAGAGGCCGAAGGGGATTCTTCAGGATATTCGGTCGAGGATCTGGTTGTTCTGAACATGGCTTTAGGACAGGCTTACACAGAGTTGGGACGGGTTGATGACAGTCTCGAGCCGTTTTCGTATGTGGTCAAATATATGGATGATCCGGTTCGAAAAGGGTTTGCCATTATGCAGGTGGTTAACGGTCTGGTCGAAAAGAAGGACTTCAAGTCTCTTACAGCATGGATTCCCGAACTGTATCGCACGGATGCCCGTTATGATATTCGCGTGAATATGGCTTTGATGAATGCAGCCACGGCTCTTTCTGATGCGAAAGAATATGACAGCGCCTTGCCGCTTTTTCGCATGATTCTTCCTCGGCAGGAGTTGATTGCTCATCAGGACAAACGGCTGCGGGAGTTGCGGATTGAGGCCGGACTGATTGCTCCGGAGGTTGATCCTGCGGAACATGAAAAACTTTCCTCGAAAGACACGTTGTTTGGTAAGAGTTACGGCGTTACAGAGGAAACCTTTGTTGAGCGTGGAGATGAAGACAGTATTGAAAAGCCCCCGGAACTCATCGAGCTCGAACAGCTGGTGGAAACCATCAAAAGCATGCCGCCATATGAAAATGAGGCTGTTTATCGTAATGCCTATCTTTATGACGAGGTGAATCGTCCCTGGGAAGCTGTTCGTTTCTTTGATCGAATTTACAAGGAAGACCCGGTCAGCGATCTGGGAAAACGTTCTTTTTATGAAGTGATTCGTCTGTTGCTGGATCCTTTAAAGGAAATTGATGAAGCCGAGCCGAGAGCCTTGGAATATCTGTCTCAGGAGAGGGAAGGACTGGTTCCCCGGCAGATTGCTTATTTGCTGTGCGGAAATTACCAGCAGAATCAGCTTCCGGAAAAGGTCAAGGGTCTCTTGCCGATTATTACAGCATTTGTTCCGGATGACAGTACGGTTATTCAGAAGTACGAGTGCGAACTGTATTACATGCAGGCTGTTGCAGATCTGGTGATGATGGAATATGAACGGGCAGTGGCATCCTTCCAGAAAATTTTGGATGATTTTCCGGAGTCTCACCAGCAGGAGAATGCGACTTATTGGCATGCTGCGTCATTGATTTTTCTCCAGAAATTTGAAGAGGCGCTGCCTGAGTTCGAAGCATATTTAGAGAAATATCCGGAAGGAACGTGGTGTGCTTCTGCGGTTTTCCAGATCGGAACCTGCTATTTCGGAATGGAAGATCTGGAGAAGGCCAAACAGTATTTCTCCCGGGTTACGGAGACGTATCCTGATGCGTCGGTTTGTTCAGACGCATATAACCTGCACGGAGACATTCTTGGATCAGAAGGGTTGCTGGACGAAGCCATCAGCGATTATGCCAATGCATTTGTAAAGGCACAAAGCCCGTCTCAGGCCAAATATTCAACGTTCCAGATGGCTCGTGTTTACGAAGCCGAAGACCGCTACGATGAAATCCTGCGTGTGGTCGGTAATTATCTTGATGCTTATGGCGATGATGCAGATATTGCAGAAGGCATTTTCTGGGTTGGTAAAACGAAGGTGAATCAAGGGAAGGTTGATGAAGCCGTTCAATCTTATTTTGATGCCATTATCGAATATGGAACTGATTTGGAACAAACCGGCGTTGATTCAATGATCGATGGATTGGTTCATCTGGCCAGGACCAGTCTGAATGATACTCAGCGCCAGTCGCTCAAGCAAAAACTGAAGGATGTTCAGAAGGAAACCGACAGCCAGACTCTCAGCCTTCGGTTAAGAGCCACGGTCGCTCAGATTGATGGGACGGAAAAAGAGCTGGGGCAGACGCTGATTCAAGAGCTTGCGGACCTGAACGATGCCGCACCTCCTGTTTTATCGGCCATTTCAGATGCTTCCTTTGGACTGGAAGACTATTCCCGTGCGGAAGAGATTCTGGATGTATTCCTGAAGAAATTTGAAGATTCGGAGTTTATGCGTCCGGCGTTTAAACTGCGGGGATATGATCTTTATAAAAAAGGGGAGTATGACGCTGCGCTAGCCCTGATTGATGATGCCCAGGCTCGATACGGAACAGATTATGATGTTGCGTGGGCCCAGATTTTGAAAGGTCGCTGTTTGGCCGCGCTGAAGCGTTATGACGAAGCTGTAGATGCTCTGACTTCTGTGATGAACGTTCCGGGATGGCGCGGAGAATCTTATGCAGAGGCTGTTTATCGCTTGGGAGAAGTCGAGGAAGCCGCAGGAGACCTGTTGAAGGCGCATGGATGGTATCAGCGTGCATATTTCCAGTACAAAGGTTATGCGGATGGATTCTGGGCAGCGGAGGGGTACCTTGGCAGTGCCCGCTGCCTGAGTGCACTGGGATACTCGAAGGAGGCCCGCAATACCTATCGGGGAATGCTCTTCAATAAGTACGTAAACGACCTGCCTCAATGTCAGGTTGCCAGAGAGGCTCTGGGACCGGACGAGTCTCGCGAAATTTATGAGATGATTGCTTCGGGAGTGGTTACGAACTTCACAGTCACTTTGGATCTTGAGGAAGGCGAATGATGAAACGGATTGTAATTTTGCTGACATCTGTACTGTGCTGTCTGGCGTCAGCTCAGGAGTCCCGGACGCTGAATGCCAAACTGAATCGAGCGGATGGAAAAGCTTTTCGCGTGATTTTGGAAGACTGTGACGGCACCCATCTGACCTATAGCCTCGAGAGCGGGCGTGAATCCAAAACGCTTCCTCTCGTGGATATCAAAGAGCTGGAGATTCAGCTTCCGAAACTGAGCCTTGATGCCCTGCAGGCAAAACTTGTTGCAGCGGAATATGCCGAGGTTGTTTCTGCATTGGAGCCGGTTGTCGGTGGAGCCGGTATTTATATGGTGGTTCCCAACAACGCGGTGTCTCTGTATGCTCTGCTGACTAAAGCATATTTGCGTAATGGCGATATTGAAAAAGCCAGAGGTTCGGCCGAACAGTTGAAGGCTGTTTCCGATGCTGCAGTGAAAAAGCAGGCGCTGGCAACGATTGCACAGTGTGTTCTGGAGGCGGGGGAGCTGGATGAGGCCGGGAGGCTGATTGGCGAGCTGAGCGATCCCGTGGCAAAACTCTATTTAACCGCGCGTTTGCAGCGGGCGGCAGGGCAGAGTAAAGAGGCAATACAGACAGTCATCGATCTGATCGCCTCTTATCCCAACGACCACAATTGGATGCCGCAGACAGAATATCTGGATGCCCAGCTTTATTTGGATCTGGGAATGCCGGATTCTGCCGCTGAAGTGGCCCATCAGGTGATGGTCCTTTATCCGAGGTCTGAATTTAAGGTCGAAGCGCAGAAGCTTCTGGAAGAGATCAACCGGTTAACCGAAGAAGAGTCCGTACAGGCGGAATGAGAATGGAGGAAACGATGAAGAAGACAGGAATTGCAATCATGGTGCTGCTTGGAGCGGCAGGGGTGGTCTTTGGGCAGGAGGCGGCTCCGGAAGCTGCGGCGCTGACGACCGAGAACGCCACGCTGTGGCAGTTGATCAAAACCGGTGGTATCACCATGATTCCTCTGGGGATCCTCTCCTTTGCGATGGTGACCTTCATCGTGCAGAACTTTTTCTCCCTGCGTGAAAAGACCCTGCTGCACACTGAAATGCTTCCGGAGCTTCTCGAGATGATGCTCTCCAAGAAGGTTCGTCATGCGCTGATCTACTGCCGCAAGCATCCCTCCATGTTCACCAACACCTTTGCCGCCGGACTTGAGCGCTGCATGAAAGGTGAAGTCAGCTTTGATAAAGTACATGAAGCGGTTGAAGAAGCCTCGGTTGAACAGATGACCCAGCTGATGAAACCGATCGACTATCTCTCCATCATCGGTGCAACATCCCCGATGCTCGGGCTGCTCGGTACCGTTATGGGTATGATCAAGGCCTTCCAGACCATGGGAACACAGGGAATGGGTAAACCGGAAGTGCTCGCCGGGAACATCGGTGAGGCTCTGATCACCACCGCGACCGGACTGATCATCGCGATTCCGGCGATGGCCTTCTTCTTCTACTTCAAAAAGCGTTTCGACAAAACCCTGGCCACCCTCGGCCGTAACCTCAGCTACCTGTTCGATGCTCTCGAAACCGGAGAGAAACCGCTGACGTTTATGGATGTGGAAGCGCTTGAACAAATGGGTGATGAATAGTGTCTGAGCCTTCTGACGGGAAAGAACCATGAAAATTCATGCCAAAAGAAATGACGATGAAGTTGCCGTCGACATGTCGCCCATGATCGATCTGGTGTTTCTTCTGCTGATCTTTTTTCTGGTGGCTTCAGCGGTGATCAAGATCGACAAGGTTCCGATTGAAGTGCCTTCGGCGGTTTACGCGAAGGTTCCGGAAGACGAAACGGGTCGTTTTGCGATCACGGTGAATGCAGACGATGAGATGTTCATTGGACCGGCCTCGGATCTGGTTGCACTGGAAGAGCTCACCGACCGGTTGAGGTCGGAGATCGAGGCGGACCCGGAGCTGCGGATCGTCATCCGGGCGGACAAGCAGGTGAAATACGGCGCGAATGAGAAGATCATGGAGGCCTGTGCGGAAGCGGGGGCGAACGACCTGATCTTTGCGGCCTTTGAGGAATAGATGTTTAGCAGGAGAGAGACGTGAATTTAAGCAAGCGAAACAATGCAGGAGAAGCGAAGATGGAGCTTCAGATCGCGCCGTTGATTGACGTGGTGTTCCTGCTGCTCATCTATTTTATGGTCACCGCCTCGCTGATCAAAAAAGAAGGAGATATCTCCTTCGTATTGCCGGCAAACATTCCGGCCGAAGAAATGGTGAATGTTCCGGTCGAGCTGTTGATTGAAATCACCTCAGACGGAACCGTTATGGCCGAGGGGCTTCGTTTCGCGGCGGAGGATCGGGTGCTGACCGATCTGACGACGCAGGTTGTCGGCCTGAAGGAAATCGCCAAATCTCAGCAGTCTCCGTTTGCTGTTAATCTTTTGCCGGATCGCGAAGCTTTTCACGTTCGAGTGATTGATGTGATGGACGCCTGTGCCGCTGCCGGCGTTAAGAATCTAAGTTTCAGTAAAAGCATGTAGGGGTTGTCTTGAAAAAGGTTGTAAAAAGAACAAAGGGTTTGATCAAAGGTCGGTCGCCGGCCGTGTTGGTCAGTGCGGCAATTCATGCGGCTTTGCTGCTGAGCGCCGGAGTTTTTGTGGTGTTTCAGATTGTGGACAGAAAAGAAGTTCAGTTTGTTCCTCACAAGGTGGAACGTCCGAAAATGAAGCTTAAAAAACTTCGCGTTAAGGTTAAGCAGACGGTCAAGCCGCGGAAAACCACGGAACGAATCACGTCCTCCCGGCGCTCCAATATTATGCCGGACATTCAGTTGCCGAAAATGAGCAGCATGGGGTCCGGTCTGGATGAAGGAATCGGCGGATTCCAGATGATGGCTGATCTCTCCCAGATGGGCCTGATGGGAACCGATCGCTCTGTTGGGAACGACTTCGAGGGGACTTATTATTATCTGATGCTGAAACGTAATGGAACACCATATCCCGGCATGAGTAATGAAGCGGGAGCTCGGGATCCTATTCATGGAGAGATGGCCAAGGTGATTAAAGAGTTTCTGAGCAGTGGATGGGACCCCAAGGTTTTTGATCCATTCTGGCGATCCCCGAAAAAACTGTATGCCACACAGATTTTTGTGCCTCCGGTCAGTTCCACTCTGGCTCCGGAAAAGTTTGGAGATACGGATCGTACCCATGAAGCAGCGTTCTGGGTGGCGCATTACAAGGGAGAAATCGGACATAAAACCGGTGGTCGATTCCGTTTTTGGGGCATTGGTGATGACATCATGTTTGTTCGTCTGAATGGAAAAATCGTTCTGGATGCCGGTTGGACGAATGTTCATGAAGCGGACTGGTCCGGGTGGCGCAGCAGTGCGAAAGAGCACCGGAAGTATCAGATCAGTCATACTTTGTACCGGGTTGGCGATTGGTTCGAATTAAAGCCGGGTGAAACGATGGATATGGAAGTGTTGATCGGCGAGGTTCCCGGTGGAGGATATATGGCGTTGCTGATGGTCCAGGAAGAAGGCGTTGAGTATCCGGAACGAGACCTTTCAACTGGCGGGCCGCTGCTTCCTGTTTTTAAAACAATGGAGACGCCGGAGCATCTAATTGATGAAATGATGTACACCCTGCCTAGTGGGCATGTCGACCTTTACGGCGGCCCGATTTTCAGTGCCCATTGATTTTCTGGAATGATATCATGAAAAAAATCTATTTTATTCTGGCGGTTTTATGCATCTGCGTAACAGCAGGGAAAGCGTATGAGCTGCGTGACTGGGAAGATGTTGATGGAAACCGCTTTAAAGGACGTTTTGTCCGAGAACTGTTTGGTAAACTGACGATTGAAGATGATGAAGGAAATCAGTCGACGTTTGAGATCGCGGACCTTTCTGATATGGATAAAAAATATATTCGGGTAATGATTCCTCCTAAGGTCGAAGTGGTTGTTCGGGCGGAAACAAAGCGGTTGCCCAAACGTCCGGCGGACTTGACCCGGGATGATATTGAAGATGTCTATTGGCTCTCTGCCGACATTACGAAGAAAAGCCAGCGACCGTTTACCAGTCGATTGAATGTAGAGGCATTTCTGGTCGCTGACGAATATGAAGGTGATAATTATATCCTTCTCGGGCGTTTTGAAGACAGTTTCCTGCTGCTCGAAGAAAAGGATTATGGTTATACCTATAAGAGCCCAAAAGTTCAGTGCACGTTGTTCAGTCAGCTGAGTACTGGAGAGCGTAAGGGTGAATTGTATAAGGGGCATATTTTCATTATTACTTCCCAGCAAGGCGATGTCGTGTTTACGCATTCCAGTCTTCCAAAATGGATGCAGGAGCCGGAAATGATTGAAAAACTTCGGGATCTTTCAGTTCGTGGCGCGCCATCGGTGCGTAGTCGGCATTTCAATAAAGAGGGCGAGAAAGTGCATCCTCCACAACCGCGATACTGCCCGATTACCACAAATTAACGACCTGAAGACAGCCGGAGAATATAACTTGAAACTTCTGATTAAACCTCACAACGAAACCGCCCGTGAATTTTATGCGGAGCATGGTCACTTCCATGATGGCGATGCCGGGCTGGATCTGTATGTGCTTGAAGATATTACTTTTGAGCCGGGCGAAACCAAACTGATCAAGCTTGGGGTTTCCTGCGAACCGGATGACGGACGGGCTTATTATCTTTTTCCGCGTTCCAGTATTTCGAAAACGCCATTACGCATGTCGAATTCCATCGGCCTGATTGATGGCGGCTACCGCGGCGAGATCATGGCGTCCTGCGATAACATCAAAGATTACACCTTTACTGCTGAAAAAGGGCAGCGGCTCTTCCAGTTGGTTGCGACGGACAGCTCGCCCATTCATTATGAGTTGGTTGATGATCTGTCCGAAACCACTCGAGGTTCGGGCGGTTTCGGAAGTACCGGGATATAATTATTTTGTTCTGGCTTCTACAGTTTCCTGTCGTTGCCGCAGGATTGCTTTGGAGGTAGCACATAAATACGGATCGCGGTAAGGAATTGCGCGGCGCTCATGGTTTCTTTCAATCATTGAAAAACCTGAAAGCTCTGCTTGTGTTGGCGAGGCGACGGTGCCATTGCCCATGTTGTGGCCGGGTTCCGTTTCGGCGATAAGAAATCCAGCCTTGCGCATGGCTCCGCGCACAGGAGCGGCCGACGAATAAGTCAGCAGTACTCCGTTAGGCTTGATCACGCGATGCAGTTGTTTGAAAAAGTCGACAGTCCACAGTTCGGGACAATGCTGCGATGAAAACGGGTCATGGAAAATAATATCAAAAGAATGATCTTTCAGAGCCTGAATCAGCCAGCGTGCGTCGCCCCAGTGGAGTGAGATTGATGAATGATGACTGCTGAAGGATGACTGTTGCAGCAGTCCGGAGAGAACCGTTTTCCAGTCAACCGGGTCTGTTTCCAATGTCTGGAAATGTTCGGCCGCCGCGCGAACAACTCGTTTGTCCATTTCCAAAGCGGTAATTTCCAGTTGATGTTCTGCTGTTTTTGCAGTGGCACAAAACGCTGCAAGTGAATTGTTGCCGAGCCCAAAACAGACATCCAGAAGTCTGATGTCCTGCGTTTTGATTTTTTCTTTCAGTCTGGCCGGAGCGACAAATTTTTGTCCTGCCTCCAGCCGTGCGCCAGTCTTTGTGTGATAGTGCTCTTTCCAATCTTCGGAGAAAAAAGTAACCGATCCATCCTCTGTGATCACCGGAGTTGCTGAAATTCGAGATTCTGTTCGTTCGGCTTTAAGCAGGTCTCCCTGGGAGATTTGACGACACGTCATCTGTTGAATCACGTAGTCCAGAAACTGACCTTTTTCGAGATGCCAGTGCGGGGCAATCAATTGATCATCCGGCGTATCGGTTGTAATTCGCATCACCGGAATTTCGGCGGGAATCCGGCGCAGAAAATCCATCAACCCTTCCGCATATTCCCAGTGGTTGAGAAGCGGGAACGGGGTCGCGGCATACTGCTCTGCCAGTTGCGTACCTTTCATCACATGCAGGTTGTGGATTTTGATTCCGGAGATTGGAAGTTTTGCCAACTCGTCGGCGGTATTTTTCCAATCCTTTGAAATTTCTCCGGGAAGCCCAAGAATGACGTGTACAGCGACGTGGATGTTGTGTCCCGCCAGCTTGAGGATGGCCTGTTTGCTGCAGCCCCAGTCGTGACCGCGGAGGATCCGCTTCAGTGTGTCATCGTTGGCAGTCTGCACGCCGAGCTCCACCCAGACCTCCGTTTGTTTTTTGAGTGTGTCCAGAAATTCGAGTGCTTCGGCCGGCAGGCAGTCGGGGCGCGTTCCAATGCTGACCGCTTCAAATTCGAATTTTTTCAAACATTGGAAAAGGATGCTTTGCTGGTCGGGATCAGTCAGGTCGGCAGTGAAGGCCTGAATGTAGAGCATGAATTTTTTTGCGCGGTAGCGGCGGCGAGCAAAGCGGATGGCTTCTTCGGCCTGTTCGAGTGGACTGTCCTGCCGCTGTGTCTGCTGGGCTCGTGATCCGTTTTCGGCGCAGAACGCGCAGCGTCCATGCGGACAGCTTCCGGCAATTTCGACCGGAATGCGAAAGAGCGGTTCTCCATAGCGCTCAATCATCCACGGCTTATATTGAACAAAAGAAGTCATGAGATCTGGATTTTCGGAATCAGTTCAGCGATTTGTTCCGGTTTAACAACTCCGGGCTCGACGTTCATCGCATTGGAGGTGCCGCAGGCGAGGCCGAAGGCAAAAGCCTCGGGCAGGGCGCTGCCTTTGGCGAGGGCAAAGGAAATCCCGGCGCTGACCGAATCACCGCTTCCGATTGGATTGAACGCTTTGATCTGCGGGATTGAATAGCGGTAAACATTGTTTGGGGTCACCAGCATGGCTGAATCTTTTCCCTGTGTAATCCCTACGGCTCCGGCTCCGTGGGCAATCAGTTCGCGGGCCTGTTCGAGCGGGTCATAGGTGTCTTTAACCGTCATGGACAGCTCTTCAGTGTTAAGCTTAACGACGGATGGGCGATGAGAAAGAGTGGCGAGCAGCGGAGTTTTGGAGCTGTCGACCAGTACTTTGTCGCCGTTGGTGCACGCCATAAGTTCTGCATAGATCTCCTGCGGAACATGCGGCGGCAGATTGCCGCAAAAGACAATGCGGTCAAAGTCGGCTTGAATGCGTCCGAAGGTCTGGATAAAAGTTTTCCAGTCCCTGGACGATGGCGGTGGATTTTCTTCGACCAGCTCAGTGCAGCTGCCGTCTTCATCCGAAAGAAGTGTCTGACAGATGCGGGTTTCGGCCCCGGTGTCGACCCAGTTGCACTCGAAATCTTCTGTTTCCAGAAGCTTCTGGACTGTTTCGCCGTTGGCACCGCCGGCAAAGCTGAGCATGACGGAGTCTGCGCCGAGAATGCTAAGCACTCGCGCAGTGTTGGTTGCTTTGCCGCTGGCTGCAACCGATACTTTGAGAGCGCGGTTGACTTCGCCGGGACGGAAGCTTTTGTATTCAATGGTTCGCTGAAGGGCGGGGAAAAATCCGCAACACAGAATTTTCATAATAGTCTTTGTGGGTTACCGGCGGAACTTTTCTCTGAATTCGCGCCCTTTGGCGATGATTTCCTCTTCGCCGGGTACGTGGTGATTCTGCATCAGGATTTTTCCGTCACAGATGACCGTGTTGACACAGCAGCTGTCGGCACTGTACACCATGTCGGCGATCAGCTGATGCCCCGGAACCAAACGTTCGTTGTCAAGGTTGACCAGCATCAGGTCGGCCAGTGCACCTTCCTGAATAATGCCGCTGTTGAGTCCGAACATTTCAGCGGCGGCTCTTGTTCCGGAATGCCAAGCCACCGTGGCCGGCAGGGCGGTCGGGTCACCGGTAAAGTGCTTTTCGAGCAGCGCGGCAATCTTGATCTCCTCGATCATGCATAGATTGTTGTTCGAGGCGGCGCCATCGGTGCCGATGGCAATCTGTATTCCCGCCGCCTGCGCTTCGGTGAAGCGGAATTTTCCAGAGCAGAGTTTCATGTTCGAGGTGGGGCAGTGCAGTGCTTTAACGCCGCGTTCAGCCAGCAGTTCCATTTCGCTTTGGTTCAGCCACACACAGTGGGCGGCAGTTAGATTCGGGCCCAGAAGGCCGAGGCGGTCGAGGTATTCCGGAGGACGTATGCCGTACAGTTTCAGGCAGTCCTCGACTTCTTTTTCGGTCTCACTCAGGTGAGTGTGAATCATCAGTCCGTGTTCAGATGCGAACTCTGAGCACCAGATGAGGGCTTCTTTCGAAACCGTGTAGAGAGCATGCGGACCGAGTTGGAACTGAATGCGGTCGCTGTAGCGTTTGCTTTCGTTCAGCAGTTGTTTTGCCTGTTCGATATTGGCATCACGGCGGTCTGCATTGTTCATGTCAATGAAAACCGCTCCGAGCGCTGCGCGCATGCCCATCTCTTCCACGGCACGGGCGGTTCCATGAAAATGCCAGTACATGTCGTTAAAGAATGTTGTTCCGGACTTGATCATTTCCAGACAGGCCAGCCGGGCGCCGTGATAAACATCGTCTTCCGTGATGCCGGCTTCGAGCGGCCAGATGTGTTCGTTGAGCCACTCAAACAGTTCCAGGTCATCGGCGTAGCTGCGCATGTATGCCATCGCAGCATGATGATGCGCATTATGGAAGGTCGGCAGAACCGCCTTGTTGCTTCCGTCAATGACGGTCTCTGCACTTTTTTCTTTGCAGTCGCCGATCGTTTCAATCACGTTGCCGTTGATGAACACATCCGTTGTTAAATCGTTGTGCTGCACGCCTTGAATTAAAATACTCATTTTTCAGATTGTAAGAATGATATCGTTTTTAGCAATGCAGCTTTTACCCTAAACAGGGATAATTCATTGTTTATTCAAAATGGTTCAGGAGGTTGATCCTGTTCGATAGCCGGCGAGATCCAGCGTAATATACCGGTAGCCGAGAGCCTGCAGCTTGACCAGCAGTTGCCCTCGGCAAGCCAGAATCTTTTCAAATTCTTCAGGATTGAGTTCGATTCGGCAGAGGTCTCCATGGTGCCGTACCCGGTATTGAGAAAAGCCCCATGATCTTAAAAATTCCTCGGCCCGTTCCACATTAGACATTTTTTTTAAGCTAATTGGCGTTCCGGTCGGAAACCGGGATCCGAGGCAGGCGAACGAAGCTTTTTCGGCGGTGGGCAACCCGCGAAGTTTGCTGAGAACTCGCACTTCCTTTTTATAAAGTCCGACGTCCTGAAGCGGAGCGATTACCTGATGGGCATCCGCGGCTTTTGCGCCGGGACGGAAATCGCCCTTATCATCTTCAATGGCTCCATAGGCCAGCGTTTTTATGCCGGTTTCACGAATAATGGTTTCCATCGTGTTGAATAATTCGTTTTTACAATGAAAACAGCGGTCTCCTTTGTTTGCCAGATAGGAGGGATTGAGGTGTTCCTGGGTCTGAATGATATGAAGATTCCAGCCGCGCTGGCCGGCCAGTTTTGTGGCGTCCTTTAGTTCTCGGCGTGGCAGAGACGGAGAGTCGGCAATGACAATCCATGCCTTGTCCCCAAGGGCTTCGTGCGCGACATCTGCCAGATAGGTCGAGTCAACTCCGCCGGAATAGGCGACTGCAATTTGTTTGCAGTCGGCCAACCGGGCCAGCAACTGGTTTTCCTTTTGTTTTTCTGCTGTCATGCGCTGAATTCTAGCATACATGACTAAAATAGGTATATTTTTGTGCGAAAAACCGGATAGCTGCAAAGATGTTTTTCTGAGGTTAACTGGCAGGTCCGGTTGAGTTGGCAAGCAGGGTGCTGAATTCACCTTCAGAAATCAGTTCTTTTTCGCGGACCAGTTCCGCCAGTGTTTTGCCGCTGCGCAGCGATTCTTTGACCAGAACAGCAACCTGATCGTACCCCAGAACTGGATTGAGGATGGTCGGCAGACCTGCGCTGCGCTCAAAATATTTCCGGCATACATCTTCATTGGCGGTGATGCCGCTTACGCATTTCCGGTTTAGCGCAATGCAGGTCCGAATCAGAATCGTAATCGATTTCACGATATTGGTTCCGGTGACCGGCATATGAGTGTTCAGTTCCAGCTGGCCGGCGGCACAGGCGGCGGCAACGGCTGCGTCGTTGCCGATCACCTGCATGCAGGCCATGTTGGCGGCTTCGCAGATGCTCGGGTTGATTTTCCCCGGCATGATCGACGAGCCCGGCTCGACCGGCGGCAGATTGATTTCGCCGAGGCCGGTGTTGGGGCCGGAACTGAGCAGCCGCAGGTCGTTGACGATTTTATTCAGGTCAATTGCCAGCATTTTCAGTGCGCTGGAAAATGCCGCCATGTCCGTCAGGAACTGAGTGATTTCAATGCCGTTTTCAGCGACACGGTATTCCTGGCCGGTGGCCTGATTCAGAGCAGAAATCACTTTGCCGCGAAACGCGGCGGAGGTATTGACGCCGGTGCCGATCGCATTGCCGCCGACGCCGAGCTCCATCAGACTCATGCAGGCGAAGGCAATTCGTTTTTCCGCTTTGCGCAGGGCGTTGGCCCAGGCCGCAAATTCCTGACCGAGCGTGACCGGAACCGCGTCCTGAAGATGAGTACGGCCGCTTTTCCGAACCTTGGAAAATTCGTCGGCCTTTTTTTCCAAACCCTGGAAAAGTTCATCGAGTGCAGCCAGCAGCGTGCCGGTCAGGTCGACAGACACAACGCGGATGGCAGACGGGAAGATGTTGTTGGTGGACTGGCCTTTGTTAATGTCGTCATTCGGATGGACCGTCCGGTCGCCGAGTTTCCCTCCGAGCTCTTTGCCGGCGATGTTGGCAAGGACTTCGTTGACGTTCATGTTGCTCGACGTGCCGCTTCCGGCCTGAAAGACATCAATGGGAAACTGATCGTCGTATTTTCCGCTCAGCACATCGCCGCAGGCGTCGGCAATCGCTACGGCTTTTTCGACCGGCAGCAACCCGAGTTCGGCATTGGCGGCCGCGCAGGCCTGCTTCAGCTTGACCATGGCGTAAATCAGTTCGATAGGCAGCGGTTCGCCGGCAGAGTCAAAATTGGCCATGGAGCGCGCGGTATGGATGCCATAGAGCGCATCATCCGGCACATCGAGTTTTCCGAGGGAGTCTTGTTCTGTTCTCATACCGGACAGTTTTAACGATCCGCGCCGGGAAAGAACACGAAAAAGTTGAACGGATGAGATTCTTTTAGCGTTCGGTCAGCGCTTCATAGAGTCCGATCAGCAGAATGAATGCCCCGAAAGCTCCCAGAATAATCAGGGCAACAGGCGAAAAGTGCTGTTGAAAGAAGTGAAAGGCCATGTGGAACGTAAAGACATAGGTGATCAACAGGCCCATCTTTGATCCCCGGGCAAGCAGGCAGATGGTTGCAATGGCAAGAACGATGAGCACTTCCCAGATCGGGATTTCCAAGGTGTCAGCTTGTATTGCGTTGTAAAGCTTCGCCATTTTGTCCATGTGCTTACTCCTTTTGGTTTGCCAGCAGTTCGCCTGCGTGCTGCAGGGTCACGTTGGTTAAATCCTTTCCGCCGAGCATGCGCGCGACTTCTTCGGTACGCGCGGTGTCTTCGAGCAGGTTGATTTCCGTATAGGTGCGTTCATTGCGCACGCTTTTGGAGACGGCAAAATGGGTGCTTCCGCAGGCGGCGACCTGCGGCAGGTGGGTGATGGTGATCAGCTGATGCGTTTTGCCGACCTGCGCCAGTTTTTTGCCGACTGCGTTGGCAATTTCGCCGCCGACGTTGGCGTCGATCTCGTCAAAGACGAGCAGGGGAATGCGGTCGTGGCGGGCGAGTACGGCTTTAACGGCCAGCATGACGCGTGAGATTTCACCGCTCGACGCAATCATGCGCAGCGGGCGCATCGATTCGCCCGCATTGGGCGCAAAACCGAATTCGATTTCATCCATGCCCGACGCGGTCGGGTCGCATTCCATCAGCTGCACTTCAAAAAGTCCGTGTTCGAAGCCAAGATCGCGCAGCTCGGCGGTGATGGCGTCGGCCAGTTTGACGGCGGCTTTCTGTCGCCTGTTGCTCAGAGCTAATCCGGCCTGTTCGGTTTCGACGAGCGCGGCGGCGCGTTCTGCTTCGATTTCTGCCCGTTGCTCGTCGCGACTCTGGAGGTCGCGCAGTCGCTCTTTCCATGTGTCGAGCAGTTCGAGGATTTCGGAAACGGTCGGCGCGTACTTGCGTTTGAGACTGCGATAGAGGGCGACGCGCTCTTCGAGAAACTGCATGCGGTCCGGTCCGGCGGAGATATCGCTGCCGGTTTCCTGGATGATCGCCGAGATTTCCTGTGCGGTACGTAGAGCCCCTTCGAGCTCTTCGGCCCAGTTGGCGGCTTCGGGAATGTATTTTTCGAGTTGAGAGCAGGCGCGGCGGGCGGCGGAGAGTCCTTCGAAGGCGGAGTATTCGCCTTCGGTCAACCCGCCGGCAGCGGTCTGGGCCAGTTCGAGGATGTTCTGGGCGTTGGCGATCTGTTCGTGTTCCTGGCGGGTTTCCTCTTCGTCCTCTTCTGAAACCTTGGCGTCTTCGATTTCCTTGATGCGCCATGTGAGCAGGTCGATCTGTTCTTCGAGGTCGGAATTGTCGACATTGGCCAGTTCGCGGAGGCGGTTTTCCAAACCTTGGAAAACCCGGTATTTTTTACGGTAGTCGGCGCGTGCAGGTCCGAGCTCGCCGAATGCATCGAGAATATCCATCTGGGCGTCGGTTCGAAGCAGGGACTGGTGGTCGTAAGGGCCGTGCATATCGACGAGCACATCGCCGAGCGCTTTAAGAACGTTCAGTGTAACCGGCGAGTCGTTGACCCAGTTTTTGGAGCTGTTTTCGGTGATGGTGCGGCGGATGATCAGCTGTCCATCTTCGCAGGGGGCCATGCCTAGCTCGTCGAGCACCGCATCGACATCTTGGGGCCGGGCCAGTTCGAAACAGGCCTCGATGCCGCAGGAGCTTTCGCCGGTGCGGATCATACTTTTGTCGGCCCGGTCTCCGAGCAGCAGGCGCAAGGCCCCGATGAGCAGGGATTTTCCGGCTCCGGTTTCGCCGGTGATGACGTTGAGTCCCTTTTGAAATTCAATCGAAAGGGAATCGACCAGCGCAAGATTTCGAATGGTTAAGCGACTCAGCATGTTGCGGCGCATCATTTCAGTTTCCGGCATTTTCGACAAGTCTGTGATTTTCGAAAACGGTTCGGATTTTTCTGAATGATTACCATTTGGTAACCCTTTTTGACGTCTGAAAAGAATGGCTGGTATGTTTTGTCAGATTCTAAACGGAGGAGTTTTATGACCGATGAAAACAAAATGAAGGCCGGAGTGGCGCTGGCGCTGGGCGTGTTGGCAGAAGCGGAAGCGGATATTGTTTATTTTCAGCCGAATCTGGATGCGTCCGGCGAAGGATTGTTCGGAACGTCTATTAAAATCGATCCATTTAACCAGACGGCGGGTCTGTCGCCGGACGATGGTTCTCTTATGGTCAACTATTGGTGCTGGGGAATCTATCTGCAGGGATACGACCAAACCGATGAATCTGGGAATGTCGGCGAGTTTTTGTCTGCGGTCGTTTCACCAAACGACACGGTTTCTGCCGCAGATGATTTTACGGACTATTTCTGGACGTCGCAGCGGGAGGCCACTCCCGTAGAGTATTATTGGGGGTTCCGGGTTTCGAACACGAACAGTCCGACCGTGTATAATTACGGATATGTTCATCTCAGTGCGTATTATCAGGATAATATGTGCTATTTGACATTACATGATGCGGCTTATGAATCGGAAGCGGGAACGCCGATTACGGTCGGGGCCGTTCCCGAGCCGGCGACCGGGTCGTTAATCATAATGAGTATTTTGCTGATTGGCGTGTTCCGAAAGATTAAGTTCCGTATCTATGGGAATCGGTAATCAGAATCCTCTATGGAAACATGAAGGTTTCAGCTGTCCAGAAGAGGCTGCTGAAGCGTTTGCGCTTGAGTGCCAAAAGGAACCCGAAAATTCGGATGCTTTTTTCCGAATGGGAACGGCTTTGGAAGCCGCCGGAGAATTTGACGGCGCCATTCGTTCCTTTCAGCATGCGCGGCGGCTTTGTGCCGATCATGTGAGAGCCACGCTGGCTGGCTGCTATCTGCTGCTGCGGTTCAATCGTCAGGCGGATCTGAGAAACTGGATCAAGACCAGCCCGCTGTTGCAGTCGCATGCGGAAATACAGACCATTTATGCAGAGACCTACCTGAACTGCGGGGATTATGCCGAGTGCATTGCTTTCTTGGAAAAACGGCCCGAGCTGCTGCGCAATCCCAGAACTGCCGCCGTTCAGATCCGGGCGATGGTGTACGATCCGGCGGCGACTGCGGAAACGCTGTATAACGCGGCAACGCGCTGGGCGTCTATGCACGCCGCTGTTGAACCGCTGCCCTCCGTCATTCGGAAAGACGACCCGGGCCGCCGGCTGCGGGTCGGCTTTGTCGGAACGCGGATGAGTCTGCACAATTCCAGTACGCATTTGCTCAACCTGCTGCGGCACACGGATAAATCGCAGTTTGAGACTGCCATTTATTCGGACACTCCGGGTTGTGATACGCGTACCGATGAACTGCGGGCTGTCGCAGATCTGTGGCGCGATATTCATAAAAAAAGCGATCGGGAAGCTGCCGAACAGATCCGGACGGATGAGATCGACATTCTGATCGAGCTGCATGAATTTTCTAACGATGCGCGGCTTCAGATTTTTGCGTACAAACCGGCCCCGGTTCAGGTTCACTGGTATGCGAATGCAACAACAACCGGTATTTCCGGCATTGAATGGCGCATTACCAGTCGAACGGCCGATCCGCCGGAAAACGATGTTTTCAGCTCTGAAAAACCGCTCTATGTGTCCTCGTATTATCTGTATTCGCCATCTCCGATGGCGCAGAACACGAAATGGAACACCGCAACGCCGTCGCAGAAAAACGAGTATATCACATTCGGCGCAATTCATCACTTTGCAAAATACAATCCGCAGGTTCTTAACGCCTGGCGGCAGATTCTCGAACAGCTGCCGGAAGCGCGTCTTCTGATCGGGCGCAGCGACCTGCAGACAACGACGGCCCAATCCATGCTCCGGGAGTATTTCAAAAAGCATGGGATTGATCCGCAGCGGGTGGATCTGGAAGGCAATCCAGACAAAATCGCGTCCCTCGAAATCTTCAACCGTATCGATATTGTGCTCGATTCATTCCCCTTCAACGGAGCTGCCACAACCAGCGACACTCTTTGGATGGGTGTTCCGCTGATTACGCTGAAGGGAACGCGCACTGCATCGCGGCGCGCAGCGGAACAGCTGCAGCTTTGCGGCCATCCGGAGTGGATTGCCGAATCGGTTGATGAATACGTTGAAAAGGCCGTGGCGCTGGCCCGGGATTTCCAAGGTTTAGAAACAGCGCGCCGGAAGCTGCACGACGAGTTCGCTGCCTCGCCGATCTGCGATCATGCCTGCACTGCTTCACACATTTTTGCAGTGCTTCGCTTTGCGTGGTATCAAGCCAGTGAGAGATCATGAATCATGAATATTCTGGTTGTGGAAGATAATCTGGAAATGAGCCGCAGTATTGCCGACCTGTTGGGTATGGAGGGGCATACAGTTTTTGAGGCGCATACGTTTCAGGAGGCTCTGGCCAATGTGAAGCACAGTATCATGCTGGTACTGCTCGATGTGATGCTTCCTGACGGACGCGGGGAGCACTTGATTGGCCAACTGAAAAGCGAGGGGCGTAACCCGCATGTGATTATGTTGACCGCACTCTCGGATATGGCCAGCAAGCGGCTTTGCTACGAAGCAGGGGCAGATGATTATATCACCAAACCATTCGAGTTGATGGAGCTTCTCTTCAAGGTCAACGCGATTCAGCAGCGGGAGACATCCAATTCGTTCCTGAAAATCGGCGCGCTGAAAATCGATCGGGTTTCCGGGGAAATGCATTATGGGAAAAAGTATGTCGTACTTCCGCCCAGCCAATTCCGTTTGCTGGATGCGCTGTATCGGAAATACCTGCTCTCAGAGTCGCTGAACCCCGAAGAAATCGGCGCGCATGAATCCCGGATGGGAGTCGATGTCCGCCGACGGGTCCGTTCGCTGGTGACCCGGACCCGCAACAGCATTCGGGAAGTCGGATGTGAAAGCGTGAATATCCGGTCAAACTACGGTGAGGGCTATTCGTTGGAAATCCGCGGGTAAATCGGGATGAAGCGCAGTGAACCCATTCGGAACGTTGCGGTGAGTATCGGGTTTCTCGTGCTTTTCTTCGCAATTCCTATGCTTGTTTTCCGGGGTGTGCGGACTCTGGATTCCGCTGTGTCGAAGCGCGTTTCAGTCGCGGAAGAGCCGTTAACAATCGACTCCGATTTTGCAGACCGGCTGCATCCGCTGGTCTTGCCGAAAGTTCAGGAACAATCACTTTGTTTCAGTATCGCCAACCAGAGCGATGAAACCCTGGCTTTATCGATCGGGAACCTGTCTTTTCCGCATCAGGTTTTTGTAGATGGCAGGCTGTTATTTCAAAACCTGAATCCTGAAGCTCCGCAGTATGACGTTGCGATGCGATGCAAGGACATCCAGATTGCTCCGCATTCTCCACTGCTGCAATATTGTATTGAGGGGGCTGGCGTAAATGGAGTGAGGGCCTATTTAGGACGCAACGCAATTGTTCATTTGCAGCAGCGAGTCGCCGTAGAGTTGAACAGTTTTCTGTCGCTCGTGGTTCTGGCGCTGGGACTGCTGAACCTGATTGTTTCCGCTGTTCACCGGAACCTCAACCGGCTCAGTGGTGCAGTGCTGCTGGTTTTTATTTTCTGCGTGCTGAAAATCTCAGTCACGGACTCGTCGCCGATTGCCTCCATGATTTTTCCGGTTGCCGCAGAAACGTTTCCTATATGGGATTTTGCAACCACGTTCGGCTTTTCCCTTTCTCTGTTCCTGATTTATTCCCTGTTCTTCGATGTGCAGCCCCGCCGGGTTTTCTATCCCGCGCTCGGCGGCTACACCGTGATCATGCTGGTCAACTTTGCCGTCACCACTCTTTCGAAGGGCGAGGTAGTTCTGCTGCCGATTGTCCTTCTCTACCGCGTACTGCTCTTCGTCTGGATTCTCGGGTTTGCTGTACTGGCCCGCAAACCGTTCAGCAAAAGCATTTTCCTGATGCATGCGGTTTCGGACGGACTCATCATCTATTACGTCTATCTGCAAAGCCATCCTGAAGCCGCCAGTTCACTCGCGTTTTATGTGGACCTCGCATTCCTCGGTTTCTCCGTGCAGTTCCTGTTTGCCCTCATCCTGTTTTTCAGCCGCACCTTCATCCAGTCGCGGGACTACAACCGGCTGCTGATGCTGCGCGGGCTCGAACACGACCTGAAAATTCCGCTCTCCATCATCAAGCTCAACCACCAGATGATCCGGCGCTACAGTCTGCGGGATGACGATGAAAACGGCCTGCGGTTTTCGAGAGCGATCGACCGGGTGCTTTCTGACTTTGACGGAATGTTCCAGAATCTGCGATATCATTTGGAAAATCAGTCACCGGTGCGCAAAACCCGCACGGAGCTGTCAGTGCTTTTCCAGGCCTTGGAAGAAGACTTTCGGGCCGTCTGCTCCCTCCGGAACGCCGTGCTCGATGTGGAGGTTTCCGAGCCGTCACCGGTTGCCGCTATTGATCCCGATATCCTCAAGCGTATTCTCCACAACCTGCTCGACAATGCCTTCAAGCACACCACTGCCAGTCCGCGCGTTTCGCTGCATGCGAAAGAACGCTTCGGGAAAGTCGTCATCACCGTTCATGACAACGGCGAAGGAATGACCGACAGCGAATGCCGCAAATCGGTCCGGCTCTTTCATAAAGCCGATCCTGCCCGCGGCACGCCCGGCCTCGGCCTTGGCCTGCATGTCGTTCGTAACCTGATCCGCCGGAACTGCGGCACCATGGAAATCAAAAGCCGAAAAGGCGAGGGCACGACCATCACGGTTACGTTGTCGAATGCCTGACCCTTCATTTCATGGACCAGGACTTCCAACCATCGGAAAAATTCGGTAGAAATTTTCCAACCTTTGGAAAAACAGGAGTTTGGGGATGGCCGTAAGTTTGGCGGAATTGATTTTGATCGGGCTTTTGGCGGACTGGCTTTTTCGTAAATGCCGGCTGCCGGGACTGATTGGACTGCTGCTACTCGGAATCGTGGCTGGACCTTGTGTGCTGAATGTGCTGGCTCCCGATTTCCGGGCGATTTCCAAAGACCTGCGCCTGATGGCGCTGATTGTAATCCTGTTGCGCGCCGGATTTGAGTTGAGCCGCGACGCGCTGGAAAAAGCCGGCTGGCGGACCATTGCTCTGTCCTGTGTGCCGGGTATTTTTGAGGGCGTCACGATCACGTTGCTCGGTCCGCGTTTTCTGCCCCTGACCACGCTGGAAGCTGCCATGCTCGGGTTTATCATTGCAGCCGTGTCGCCAGCCGTCGTGGTTCCGCTGATGATTCGTTTTATCGAAGAAAAGCGCGGCGCCCAAAAAGCGATTCCAACGATGGTTCTTGCTGCTGCGTCTCTCGACGATGTTGTTGCGATTACCATTTTTACGGTTTTGTTGGGGCTGTACGGGGGGGAGTCCGTCCGTATCGGCAGTGCGCTGGGTGGGATTCCGGTGAGTATTCTGCTGGGGATTGGTGCCGGTTTGCTGACGGGCTGGATTCTTTTGAAGCTGTTTGAAAAGTTCAATCCGCGTGCCACGAAACGAACGTTGATTGTGGTCGGGGTTTCGATTCTTCTGGTTCGTGTTCAGCAGCTGCTGGATGGACATATTCCATTTGCCGCGCTGCTGGCCGTGATGGCGTTGGGATTCCTGATTCTGGAAAAACGGGAGCATATGGCGCACGAACTTTCCTCCAAGCTTGGGAAAATCTGGGTGTTTGCCTCGATCCTTCTTTTTACGCTGGTTGGCGCACAGGTTGATATTTCGGTGGCGGTTCAGGCCGGGCTGGCCGGGCTGGCGCTGATTGTTTGCGGAGTAATGATGCGCAGCGCCGGTGTTTTGCTGTGCCTTGCCGGCAGTTCTTTGACAACGGGCGAGCGCCTGTTTGTTACCGTTGCATACTGGCCGAAAGCCACTGTGCAGGCAGCCATCGGGGCGGTACCGCTGGGGTTGATGAGCCAGCTCGGCCGTAACCAGGCTCCCGGGGAGATTATTTTGGCCGTTGCTGTGATGAGCATTCTCTTTACCGCGCCGATCGGCGCCGCCGTTACCTCCTGGGCCGGACACCGCTTCCTGTCTGTCGATACGGATGAACACGCCGCCTTCGATGCCGCCCGCGAGAGTGAGGCCTGATGGAGGCCGGCTTAGACATGCCGGATTTTTGTTGACTCGAATTGTTAATTTTTGCATCAATAAATAATCAATTCGAATTCGGAGGGCTTCTGGAGATGGTATTGCAATGAAATTTATTTTACGGCTGTTTTTATGCATGGGAGCTCTGCGGGTTTCTGCTGGGGAACACAGCGTGGCGGCAGATTCTGTTGTGCGCATTCCTTACGCGCAGGATCTGAACGAGGAGATGCTCTATTACGTTTTTGAGTGGGGCGATGGAACGGTTGCTCCGAGTTCGATCAAGCGTTCCGGGATTCATGGTTTCATGGAGCATCAATATATGTCTCCCGGAACATATCAGGGGCGCTTCTGTGCTATCAGTGTCGGGGGGCAGCAAAGTGAGTGGACGCCGTTTGCGGTTGAGGTGACCGGAGCAGCACAGGAGTCCTCTCCTGTGATCGGTCGGTCCGGTGCGTGGTCCAGTGCTGTGCCGAAAGAATACTGGGAGCGTCAGGTCTGTGAGCTGAAGCTTGACGGCCTGTATGCGCTTGATCAGTTGCATATAAACTCAGCGACAAACTTCCCGTCGCATTTCCGAATCGAATATTCCATCAACGGCGGAAAAAACTGGTACAAACTCAATACAGCACAATGTTTCTTTTTTCCGAACATTGGAAAAAAGGATGCCGTGTTTTCATTTAACGGTGTGGTCGCCAATGCCGTGCGGCTGCTGACCACTCGTATGGAACCGGGCAAAGGGGTTTCTATCGGCGGAATGAAGCTGACGGGCAGCAAGGAGTTTCTTTTTGACTGCTCGGAGCGTGGAACGACCATTGCCGCACTGAATAACCTCTGGTACGCCTATGGAAGCGCCATTAATGAAGTGCATCTGGATTATGCCAGTTCGGGGCAGAGCAAACGGCCGTTCGAATGCGGTGTAAGCTATCTTGGGAATGCGGAATGGATGGCGTGGGATGCACTGGAATTCAGCTGGACTGACGCCGATGAACTGCAGGAGCTGCGCGATAAGTGGCTTGATTATCCCATGGATGAAGATGGATATGTCTGGGCCTGTCCGGGCGATCCGCGTCATTTGTTTCATAATCGTCATTACGACAACAATGCCACTTATATTAACGGTGTTGTCCATTACTTCCTGCAGACCGGCGATGATGATTTTATGAATCATATCTGTTCCGCAACAGAATTAACGAATCTGCACAAAGCCCGGCTGGCAATGCTTTATCAGCTGGAACAGCTAGGCGGCACCAACGGGGTGCTGACGATTCCTGATCCTGAAGTGCAGGGAACGGTTTCTTCGAAGTCAGGAAATTACTGGGATTATTATAAGTTCGGTCATCAGTCAGCTTTTGATAATGCAGAATTTTATCGCTCTCTGCTGAGTCTGGCAAAACTGGAACGACACTTTGAAAATGACGAAAAAGCTGCAGAATACGAAGCGTTGGCGGCGACGGTCAAAGAAACGTTCAACCAGCTGTTCTGGGACGAAGAGGCCGGGCGCTACGTCGGATGGATTGATGTTCATGGCGTCAAACACGATTTTGGGTTCACGTTTGTTAACCAGCATATTCTCAGTTGCGGGCTGGCGGACAAAAAACACGCACGTCGGGTGCTCGACTGGCTGGATGGCAAACGCATTGTGAAGGGAGACACTTCGGTCGGGAAAGATATTTATCATTTCGGTCTCGGAGCGCGTGCCAACACGGTGGATATGGCGACCGAACCGGGGCTGGTTGAAACGTGGGGCGGAGCTCTGGATCCGGATGAGGAGGGCAGGTACGGCCTTTCGATGCAGAACGGCGGATCCATTTTCTATACATCCTATTATGATCTGCATTCACGCCTGCGCTATGAAGGAATCGGTAATGCCATGAAGCGGCTGGACGGCATTGTGGATGAATTTGAAAAAGATGAACTGCGCCGTGTGCCGAGCAACCATGTCGGCCACACGCTGATTGCCGGTGTACTGCTCTGTTTCCCCGAGAGCGGGATTGTGCCTATGTTTTATGTGGATGGAATTATGGGGATTACCCCGGATTTCAACGGGTTGAAGATTCGGCCGAACCTGCCTTCTGACTGGGATTGGGCTTCTGTGAAAAGCTACTGGTTCCGAGGAAAAGAATATTCGATTCGCGCTGACCGGGCGGTGACACTGCCGCGGATCCAGAAGAATCAAATCACAGTGCCGGCTGACGGCACGTTTGTTCTGACGTCAGAGGGAATTGTTTCTGTTATGGAGGAACACTGATGCGTAAATTGTTTTTAATCGTTTTACTGACGACCGGATTCCTTTCTGCGGAAGAACTTCCTGTGTGGTTTGATACCTTTCAGGCTCCTCTTGAAAGCCAGTCGGGATGGCAGACATTTCGTGCGGCTTATGCCCTGGAATTTGGGGAAGACCATTCTCTGGCCGGGGACGGCTTTATGAAGGTGAAGGTGAAGTTCACCTCGCAGGTGCGTGAGGCGATCCTGATCTGGCGCTTTCCTGATGTCCAAATGAAAAAATTCCGGCTGCGGGTGAAGCTTCCGAAGGACGCCCAGGATGTGTTTTTGCGCATGGTGACAAATGATACCCAAGGTGATGCGGCATTCTTTAAGCCATGGGTCGACGGCAATACGACAGTGGAACTGCCGCTTAATACCGCGGAAGGGAAAAAGGTTCAAAAGGCATCGCCGTTGCCGACTGATAATTGGGTAACCTATGAAGTCACCATGCCGGACGATATTTTTGTTGAGCAGAAAAAACAGAAGTCGGGTCATCCGGTGGAGGACTTTGCTTTGATGAACACCGGCCGCGACTCCCTGAATCTCAGCGCGGAAAGCCGACCGGCTACGGAGGCGTTTTTTATTTCCTTTGTCGTTCCGGAATATTCACCGCTGTTCGGTCGGGAGCTTGAGTTTATGGTTGATTCCGCTGAGATATATTGATTTTTCCAATGTTTTGAACCGTTTGATTTAAAGATCTCTGGCTTCGAAGCAAAAGCGCTAAAAGAAGAGCTGACATGAAAAAATGGATTATTTTACTGTTGTTGGCCTGCATTCAACTTGCAGTCGGCAAACCTAATATTCTGCTGGTGATTGCTGACGATATGGGGTTTTCCGACCTTGGCTGCTACGGCGGAGAAATCAGAACGCCAAATATTGATCAGCTGGCGACTGAGGGCGTGCGGTTTACGCAGTTCTATAATTGTGCGCGCTGCTGGCCGACCCGTTCATCCATTATGACCGGATATTACGCGGTTCAAACCGGAGCGGACCCCAACAGCGGGCCCGGCAACTATGTGAAGTGGACGACACCGCTGCCGCAGCTCATGAATGCTGCCGGGTATCGCACCTATCATTCCGGGAAATGGCATGTGCAGGCGACGGACTGCAACTCGGCCAACTCTGCCGGATTCGACCGCGCGTATGATGAAGCTCAGGGCTGGCTTTATTATACACCGTTTTATCATGCGCTTGATGGGAAGATGCTTCCTCAGCCGAAGCCGGAAGATGGCTACTTCATGGATCGGGCCATCGGAAATTATATGCTGGAATTCCTGAATGAGCATTACGAACAGCACGCCGACCAGCCGTTTTTTGCCTACATGTCTTTTCTCGGACCGCATTATCCGCTGAAAGCGCCAAAGGAATATGTCGATAAATACGATGGTGTTTATGATGAAGGATGGGATGTTGTCCGCAAGCGCCGCTTTGAAAAACAGCAAACGCTCGGTTTCCCGAAAGAGTGGACGCTGTCAGCGCCGGAACCTTATGTGGTTTCTCCGCATTCGCCGCAGACGGATGAGGCTCGGGTGGCTCAGAATGAAAAAATGGGCTTTGAGGATGTCTATCAATACACTCCGTGGGAAGCACTCTCCGCCAAACAGAAAAAGGAACAGGCCGACAAGATGGAGATTCACGCGGCAATGGTGGACCATCTTGACCATCAGGTGGGGCGTGTTATTTCATTGCTCGAAGAGAAAGGTCAGCTTGATAACACGATCGTCTTATTTCTCTCCGACAACGGCGCCGACTGTACCCAGATGCTGCCCGGCGTTCAGATGAAGAAAGAACTGGCGTTTCATCATGATAACAGTGCGCGCTGGGGCAGCGAAAACACTGCGCTGGCTTTGGGGCCGGTGTGGGCGGGCGTCTGTAACACACCGTTCCGCCGTCATAAAATCTGGACGCATGAGGGCGGCGTTTCCACGCCGTTGATTGTACGGTGGCCGAAAGGTTTGACGTTGAAACCGGGCGGTTTTACTTCGGTTCCCGGTCATGTGATCGATTTTATCCCGACCTTCCTGCAGGCGGCCGGAGCTTCTGTGAAACCTCCGGCCGCCGAAGCGCCTCCGTTCCCGGGAAAGAGTCTGCTGCCGGTTTTTCAAGGGTTGGAAATTCCGCGCGATTTCATTTATTTCAAACACGTAGACAACCGGGCATTCATCAGCGGAAAATGGAAGATTGTTTCCTCCGGCATCGATAACAACGAATGGGAGCTGTTTGACCTTGAAGAGGACCGCACTGAAATGAATAATTTGCGAAGCAGCAATTTCGAAACGCTGCGTGAGCTGGTTCTCGAATGGGAAAATACCGATGCCCTGTTTCGAAAACAGGGCGGCTATTCAGGAAACTGATGATATTTCTGAGCCACGGTCGACTGGTTTCTATGTTGTAGATTTGAACCGGGCGGGCTGATTCGGAAAGCTTTAGCCATCTGTTCCTTTTTATTAACAGTGCGGAAGTTCTGATGCAGGAAGCCGATGATTCTTGAAGCGTTTTCTGATGTTCTTAGGCTGGTAGCCGTAAAGTGTGTTTTTAAGCAATTACATCAGCTCTGTTAAAGCTTCTAAAAATAGCGGGGGTATGTATCTTCAGTGATTAGTCAGGCGGATCCCGGGGCTGTTGTTACTGAGATTGAACGATATGGCGAAAAAACCTTACGCGTATTATAAAGATTATTATATGGAGAAGATAGAATTTCTCCAGCAGGATCATTTTTTGCTTAAGGCTTACCGTACTGTCCGTGAAGGGGATATGGATATTTTTTCGGTAACTAGCGATTTCTACTCGATTGTGCTGCCGGTTGTCGGAAAGGGTGATTTTTTTCAGTGTAACCAGTCATTTTTGTTACATCACGATACGGTTGGTATCCGTTGGCCGAATGAGCCTTACAATTTCAAAAAGAAAGAAAATGCTCCGTTTGAAGTGTTCGTTTTTTACTTTACCAATAAAGTTGCTCCCCTATGGAATCGTTTGTTCACGAAGCCGTGTATCGGTTTCCATCTGACGAACGGGATCGAGATTGTCGCGCTGACGAAGGATTTTTTTACGCTGGCGCTGCGTGTCGAAGGAGATCGACAGGCGGAACTTTGCGATTATTTTTCTGAATTTTTGTTGCGAACTATTGCATCCAGTCGATGTGAAGAAAAGAACTCAAGGAATGATGCGCGGCTGCCTCATGTGGTTCAGTATATGGAAGAGCAGTTCCAGAATATCAGGAGTGCGGAAGCTGTGGCTGAACACTTCGGCATGAGTCGCGGAACGCTGTATAATATTTTTAAAGGCAGTTCGTACGAGTCGCCCAGAAAGTTTTTGCGCCGGCTGAAAATTAACGCTGCCGTGTATCTGCTTCGTCAGCGATCCTGGACCTTGCAGGATATTGCCGAAGAACTGGGGTATGAAACCGTTGACAGTTTTTCGAAGGCATTCAAGTGCGTGCAGGGAGTTTCTCCCAGTGTTTATCGGAAAGTGTCTGAATAGCGTTTTAAAAGCCTGGTTGGCATGGCGGCGGTAAAAAAACGCACAGCTTTCAGTTGTTCTCAGGGAAATGACTTCAGTTTTTCCGGCTCTGCTTCGGCGGTAATCGGAAGGGCGTCCATTTGCATTAGATGAACAAATCTTCTGTTTTTCTAAACACAAGGCCGTTCAAAATCTCTTCGTCTGTGCAGATAATCGAATCTCCAATAGGGCAGAAAAGATCTGTGCCGATTCGTTCAGTATTTCAGTTTGGTTTTATATAATGGCAAATTTGATCGTCGGAATTTTTAGAAAATGGACCGGATATGCTCTGGTTTTATTCGGGGGCATTCAGTGTGCTGCGAATCAGGTTTCGCCGAATATTGTGGTGATTCTGGCAGATGATCTGGGCTATTCCGATCTAGGCTGTTACGGGGCGGAAATTCACACCCCGAATCTCGATTCTCTTGCGAAGGATGGGGTTCTGTTCACTCACTTTTACAATGCGGCCCGTTGCTGTCCGTCGCGTGCATCGATTCTGACGGGTCTCTATCCGCATCAGGCGGGAGTTGGCTCAATGACGGGCCGGGAGGCCAGCAATGAGGCGGTCCCGGCCTATCAGGGATCTCTTCGTCAGGACTGCGTGACGCTTGGCGAGGTTATGAAACTCAACGGATATTACACAATTTCTTCCGGCAAGTGGCATGTCGGGGAAGAGAGTCCGGAGATGATGCCCTTCAGCCGCGGGTTTGAGCGGTCGTTTTTTACGCCGGGCGGGGCCGGAAGCTATTATTCAGTGGGGTGGGCGAACGGTGCGCTCAAACCCTTTACGCTGGATGGAGTCGAGTCGCTTCCTTGGGACGGATTCTATGACACCGATGCGGTTTTTGATTTCACCATTCGCTTCCTTCGCGAGCGTCCCGCAGACTCCCCGTTCTTCGCCTATGTGACGCCCCGGGCTCCCCATTGGCCGCTGCATGCCAAACCGGAAGACATTGCCAAATACAAGGGCGTCTATGATTGCGGGTGGGATGCAATCCGTGCCCGGAGGTATGAAAAGCAGGTTGAGCTGGGACTGGTTTCCAAACATTGGAAACCTGCACCGCGCAGTGACGGGGATGGCGTAGTGCCTGCCTGGGAAACCCTGTCGCCGGACAGGCAGCGGGAAATGGCTGCAAAAATGGAGGTCTATGCCGCCCAGGTTGACTGTCTGGATCAGAACGTCGGGAAGCTGGTGGCGTTTCTGAAAGAGGAAAAACAGTTCAGGAATACGCTGATTCTGTTCCTGTCGGACAATGGCGCGTGTGCCGAGCCGGCCAACAAGCCGTTCGGGCAGGATTGGAAAAACGGCAACGGCGGGCCGGTCGGTTCTGCGTCTTCATTTGAAAGTTACGGCCGCTGCTGGGCCGAGGTGAGCAATACGCCGTTCCGCTTCTGGAAATGGAAGGCGCATGAGGGCGGGATCTCGACTCCGCTGATTGCCTCCTGGCCGCAGGGAATTTCTGCAAAGGGATCTGTCTGCCGCCAGCCGGGGCATCTCGTGGATGTGATGGCAACCTGCCTGGATCTGTGCGATGGAACCTATCCGCAAACCTACAAGGGAAATGAAATTCAGCCGATGGAGGGGATTTCGTTTTCCCCGGTTTTCCAGGGCGGGCAGCGGGAGGACCCCGAGGTTCTCGCCTGGGAGCATTTTGCGAACCGGGGGATTCTATGCGGCAAATGGAAACTGGTGTCGCAAACCGATGACAACTGGACGCATGCAAAGCCCGGGCCGTGGGAGCTTTACAATCTCGACGACGACCGAACGGAAAGCAGCGATCTGGCGAAGCAGATGCCCGAAAAGGTGGCGGAACTGGTCTCGCGATATGATGAATGGGCGAAGCGGGTCGGAGTGGTCGGAAACACGGCGGATTGGCGGCAGCAGTAGGCGAGAGATTGGTAGGAAGACGCATTGTCAGCTTGGCGGTGTGCGCGGTTCGATGGGTCTTTAAAGTGAGATAAGAAAACAGGAGAAGACGAATGAGAAGAGTTTTAGCGCTGACGTTGTGTCTGATGTCGGCCCTGAATCTGGCGGCGGAAATCGTGGTGAGTGATTCCTTTGACGGGATGCGGTCCGGACAGACTTTTGACGGCAGAAAAACCGAAACGGGTGATGCCGTTTGGCGGGATCTGAGGAATCAGACTTCAACCGGGCGCGGACGGGTGGAGGTTTCGGCCAAAGACCAGCAGGCGTATATTGTGCGAAAGGGTTTGGATGGCGCCCGCACTCTCTCGGTTGGATTGAATCTGAACCATGCGGATGTGTCTGCTCCGTTTGGCGGTGTGTATCTGGCGATGATGGATAATGGCGGTGCCCAATTGTTTGCAAACGCCAAGCGGGATATCATTTCGGTTCGTTTGGTGACCACCGGTCCACACGCCGGAAAGCTGCAGTTGAGAATTTTCGATCAGGGCGCAGGTGCCATTGTCGCGAAGTTGAGTGTCCCGGGAACCCTCAACGAGTCGGATGATCTGACTTTGTTTCTAAATTATGATCCGGCAAATCTACGCGTGGATGCCAAGCTGGTCGATCCGTCGGCCGGAACCTCGTTGACTGTTTCGCACGCGCTTTCGCCTCAGCAGGCGGAGAGTCTTCAGTTTGATTCGTATGGATTCGGTGTGGTCGGCTATAAATCCGGGACGGTTTTGCTGGATGACTTTTTGTTGGAGAGCACCGATGCAGCGCTTCCCACAGCGGTGTCCTTAAAGACGCTTCTTCACGGAGAGCCGCTTGACGTCTATCTCTGTGCCGGGCAGAGCAATATGCAGGGGGCCCGCTCTGAAAAGTCCCTGCTGCCGACGGAGCTTCAGGTTGTTCAGGAAAATGTCTTTGTTTTTGACGGAACGGTTTGGCGGCGGCTGGAGCCGTCGGAACGGGGGTTTGGTCCGGAAATCTCCTTTGCGTATGAGATGCAGAAGCGGCTGAATAAACCGATCGGAATCATCAAATTCAGCAAGGGGGGCACCAGTCTGGCCGTCGATTGGAATCCGGAAGATTCATCATCGCTTTACGCCCAATTGAAAACGCGGGTGGATGCTGCCCGCAAGTCGCAGCCGATTTGCGTCAAGGAAATGATTTGGATGCAGGGAGAGCGCGACTCCCGTGATGCGGCAATGGCCGCCGCATATAAACAGAATCTTGAAAACCTGATCCGGACTGCACGCTGTGATTTCGGCAATTCAGAGATGTCGGTGGTGGCGGGACGGGTGAATCCGCTTTTTCCGTTTGTGGATCAGGTTCGGTTGGCTCAGGAAACATGCGGGTTGCCGGGGTATACCTTCATTGATTGTGACGACCTGGAGAAATACGAGGATAACCTGCACTACAAGACTTGCTCTGTGGTCGAGATGGGGCGTCGGTTCGCGGCGAAGACGGGCAGTTGAGTTAGACGTAATCGTTGGTCGTTTTGTTGGCGCGCGCGCATCAAGTGTAAATTTTTTGATAATAACATGAATGTTTGATGATCGTATTATGTTTGCGGTCAGATGGCGAAAAGAGAAGGTAAACAGGAGAGAATGATGAAGAGATATATGTATATTCTTGTTGCGGCGCTGTGCGCATTGGCAGCTGTTGTCAACGCTCAGTCAAATGCCGTATGGATAGGACGGGACGGAGGCGATTCGGACTTCAGCAATACAAACAGTTGGTTTGCATGGCCTGCGACCAACACGCCTTATGAAGTGCAGTCCATTGACGTTACCTTTTTCCGGGGGGATGGAGTCCCTGATTATCCATGGGCCACGAATGTGGTGTTGTCGGAAGACTATACAGTTGGTGCCTTGAGGTTCCAGAAAGGCGGGGACCAGAACAATCCGGGGGCGTCATATCGTTTTTCCAGCGAGGGTGCGAATACATATACCTTAATGATCGACGGTGTCGCGAGCGGTAAGGAAAACGCGATCATTCATGCGACGAGTGAATCCGATGAAGATCAGGTATTTGAGTGCGATGTTACCCTGAAAACGGCTGGTGATGCCAATGCAGAGCACATTTCATCCGGCAAGAACGCTGCCGGGGGAGACCTGACCTTTGCAGGGAAGCTGACTACCGACGCCGGGGGTACGGGGCTTGGAGTGAAGACCTACGTCGGCGACATTATTTTTGCCGGAGATATTGATACAAACGGTAAGCTTTGGAAATTCCAAAAACTCGTATCCGGAGAGTTTCGTTTTGCCGGCAGCGGAGTTTGGTCCGGCATTGGGACTGTGCAGGTGTGGTCCGACGTGAAAATCCTTTTGGATCGCGATACGACCGACAGTACCGGCTTTGGACCGCAGTTCCTGCAGGCCTACGGCGGCAGTGTCATCGAGCTGGGTAATGATGAGCAGATGAGGGATTGGATTGAATACCACTACGGTTCGGGGACTGCAAAGCCCGCTACGTTGGATCTGAACGGTCACACAGAAACACTGAAGGGATTGAAATTCGGTGGTACAACGGGCGGCGGATGCCTTGACATGGGCGAGGGCGGTGTCTTGCGTTTAACAACTCAGAACAGTGCAGCGACATGGGGTACGCTGACCATTACAAACTGGAATGCCGGATCGGATCATATCTATGTTGACGGCGGATCGTTCAGTGCGACTCAGCTCGCCGGAATCAAGTTTGATGAATACGCAGATGACGGCGCCAAAGTGGTGGACGGCGAGCTGCTGCCCGTCGGTGACTGGATGATGGGCGGATTCACCAATTGGATTGCTGAGTATAGTCTGACCGCTGGTGATGACGCTGCGGATTCCGACCCGGACGGCGACGGTGTTGTCAATCTGGATGAATACGGTTTTGGCGGCGATCCGACCAACAGCGCAGTAACCGGTACGCTGCCGGTTTTCGAAATCAACGGCAGCACGCTGGACATTATCTATGTTGAACGTACGAGTGCCTACAGAGGAATCAGCTACAGCGTTGAGCAGACTCCGGACCTTGTTTCTACGGCGTGGACCGCAAACGGCATTTCGCTGGTTGGCGAGTCGGCTGAAGTGGACGGCTTCAAAACCGTTACCAATCAGGTTTCGACCGATGCTGCGGTTAAATTCCTGAACGTGGTTATCGAACAGGATTAACTGTTTGTTTCTGAAAACGCCCGGTCGGTTCATGCCTGCCGGGCGTTTTTACAGATCCCTTGATGGGATTTAAAGGTCGGTTGCATGAAAAAGGTTATTTTCGAAATCGGTCTGTATTTGATTTGCACATCTTCATTGCGTGCTCAAACGCTTTCTGAACAGTTTGACTGGGGTAGCGGTGTTGATGGGCGTGTGATAATTTCAGAGAGACAGTCCATTGGAGGCCAGGCTGTTCAGGCTGGTGATGTTTCATGGCTATGCAATATTGGTAGAGCGGTATTCTGCGGGGACTTCAACGGAGACGGATACTGGGATATCGGGTTGCGTAATAAATCTACAGAACAGATCGAAATCTGTTTTGCCGATACAGAAGGAACACTGTCTTTCGGAAAGTTGCAAACAATTGATGCTGCATCGTCCGGCGCGGAATATACAGTTCTGGCCGTTGATGCCCTCTAAAACTATCGGAAATAAAAAACGCTTCATAATTATCGTTTTGTTGATACTATTTTCTCATGAAGAAGAGAGTTGTTCCTTTCGTTCTGGGAGCCTTCGGTTTAGGAGCATGGTGCGCTTCCGCCGCGCCTGATTCCCCGAAACAGCCGAATGTCCTGCTGTTTATGATCGATGATATGAAGCCGTTGATGGGCTGCTACGGAGACCGAACGGCGCAGACTCCGAACATGGATGCCCTGGCATCACGCGGAGCCATGTTTGAACGCGCGGCCTGCCAGATTTCGCTCTGCGCTCCGAGCCGGGCTTCGATTCTCTCGGGCTTACGTCCAGATACGATCGAGTGCTATGTGAACGGCGATCAATTTCGTAAAACCTGTCCGGAAGCTGTGACACTGCCTCAGGCGTTTGAAAAAGCGGGGTATCATACGGTTTCGATCGGTAAAGTATACGACGCCCGCAACCGCGATCCCGGTGGCTGGTCCGAAGAAATGATGCCCAGCTCCGAGAAGGATATTTATGCGCTGGATGCAAACGATCAGCTCTATCACGACAATAGTAAACGCTATAATGCCGCCACTCTCCAGGAGAGACAGCATCTGTCGCGTGTCGGTCCGGCGTACGAAGAAGCGGATCTTGACGAGTCCGAATACTGGGACGGTCAGGTGGCTGAAAAGACGGTAGAAACCCTGCATCGCATCAAGGATAAACCATTCTTTCTGGCGGTCGGGTTCATCAAGCCGCACCTGCCGTTTGCCTGTCCGGAAAAATACTGGGATCTCTATGATCGCGCCGGCATTCCGTTGCCGTCCAATCCCGACAAGCCGACCGAAAACGTAGTCGAATTGGCGTATCATGAAGGATTTGAACTGCGGCAGTATGACGGCATTCCAAAGCAGGGAAAGCTGGATGAAGATCTGGCGCGCACGCTGATCCACGGTTATTACGCCTGCGCTTCGTTTGCTGATGCAATGGTCGGACGTGTGCTGGACGAACTCGATGTGCTGGGCCTGACGGATAATACGATTGTCGTGCTGATGGGCGACCACGGCTGGCATCTGGGCGATAAAGAAATCTGGTGCAAGTTTACCGCGTTCCAGCAGTCTTCCGTTGTGCCGCTGATTGTGGTTGATCCGCGCCGCGCCGGCGGCGGGCGGGTGCGAGGCATGGTGGAGCTCGTGGATATCTATCCGACCCTGTGCGAGCTGTCCGGTGTAAAACCGGCGGACGGGATTGAAGGCCGCAGTTTTGTTCCGCTTCTGAGCGGCTTTTCCAAACCTTGGAAAAAAGCGGTCTTCGCAGAAGCGGGTCGCGGGGGAGGCTGGAAAGAGTATATCGGCACCTCCATGCGCACGGACCGCTACAACTACATTGAATGGCGCCATCGCAAAAAAGGAACGCTGCGCGCTCAGGAGTTGTACGATCTCAAAAAAGATCCGCTTGAAATGAAAAATCTGGCCGGCAATCCGGAATACAGAGAACGGATCGAACGCCTCGCCGGACAGATGCAGGCCGGATGGAAAGAATCGTTGCCGAAAGAGGTATCCCGGTGAAAAAAGATTTTGTTGGAATATTGTTTTTCGTTTTTGCTGTACTGGGGCAGGCAGCATCGGCTGCTCCGAACATTGTATTTATTATTGCTGATGATCTCGGCTTTTCGGATCTTGGCTGTTACGGCGGCGAAGCGGCTACGCCGAACCTTGACCGGCTGGCAGAGCAGGGCGTTCGTTTTTCGCAGTTTTATAACTGCGGCAAATGTGAACCGACCCGCGCGGCGCTGATGACCGGCCACCGCAACACCCCGGAAATCGGATTTTACGGCGAGCGGGCCCAGAGTTTTCTGCCAGCGGTGCTCAAGGCGGATGGCTATCGCACGATGCTTTCCGGAAAATGGCATGTTGCGGGTCACCCGATGGATCGTGGCTTCGACCGTTTCTTCGGCATGGAGGAAGGCGCGTGCAATTATTACACCGGCTCGGGGCGGATCAAGCTGGACCGCGAACCGTTTGAAATTCCGGAGGGATTTTATACGACCGATGCATTCACCGACTATGCGTTGAAATTTCTCGACGAGGCAAAACAGCGGGACGACGCGCAGCCTTTCTTTCTTTATCTCGCCTATAACGCTCCGCACGATCCACTGCAGATGCATCAGGAAGAGGTTGAAAAGTATCACGGGAAATATATGAACGGCTGGCACGAAACCAAACTGCGCCGCCTTCAGAATGTTCGTCGTCTCGGGCTGGTTCCAGAGTCCACCGCAAAAACCGACTGGCCGCAGAACCTGCCTCGCTGGCCGTCTCTGAGCGATAGACAGAAGAAAGCCGAAGACCTGCGCATGGCGACTTATACCGCAATGATCGACCGGATGGATCAGAACATCGGCCGGGTTTTCCAATGGTTGGAAAAAAACGGGGAACGGGAGAATACGCTGATTGTGTTTGTCAGCGATAACGGCGCCAATCCGTTCGACCGGGGTTCGCAGCAAATGGCTAAAAAAGGAATTCCGCCGGGCGGGCCGGATTCCCGTTGGTCGCTGGGTACGGCGTGGGCGCATGTCTGCAACACGCCGTTTCGCCTGTATAAACGAAACCAGCACGAAGGCGGAATTTGTGCGCCGATGATTTTATGCGGTCCGGGAGTCGAGTATAAGTCCGGTTCCATCTGCAGCCTGCCGGTGCACGTGCTCGATTTCATGCCGACATTTCATTCAATCGCGGGAGGGGTCGGCATTCCGGCGGGAGCTGAGGGGACCGATCTTTCCAACCTTTGGAAAACCGGAGCGAAGAACCGGAACTATGAAATGATGGGCTACATGATCGATCACCGCTATATCCGCCGCAACGACTGGAAGCTGGTGTCTGTCGACGGCCAGCCGTGGGAGTTGTTCAATCTCGGCACCGATCGTTCTGAAACAAAAGATGTGATTACAGGATATCCGGAAAAAGCGGACGAGCTGAAAAACGCATGGGAGGCGTGGTATGCGGGTTTTTCAGATAAACGGTTTGAAGAGCAAAAAGGCACCGGAGCAAACGGACGCATGGGCGATAAAGGTTCCGGCGCGCAGTACCACCCTGTGGCTTTGAAGTAATGTTTGAAGGAGTAATGAAATGAGAAAAATTAAGAACATGGTTTTAATCGCAATAATGGCCGCGGCTTTTTCTGCCGGAGCGGCGGGCAAACATCTTTTTATCCTGTCCGGCCAGTCGAACATGCAGGGTCTCGATCCGCAGATTTCGTTTGTTCCTGCTGTTGAAGAGGAGTTCGGGAAAGACAATGTGATTGTGGTGAAGGACGCCATGGGCGGGCAGCCGATCCTGCGCTGGTATAAACAGTTTAAAGCGCCCGACGGAACCTCGCCGGCAAAAACCGGAGACCTTTACGACCGGCTGATGGAAAAAGTGAATGCCGCCATCGACGGAGAACGCCTGAAGAGTGTGACGTTCATCTGGATGCAGGGCGAACGCGATGCCCGCGAGAAAAACGGTGATGTGTATGCCGAAAGCCTGCGCGGCCTACGCGATCAGCTGGCCGCAGACCTTGATCTCGATGATCTCAATTTTGTGATCGGCCGCATCAGCGATTTTGATATGACCAATCGGCGCTATCCCCACTGGACCAAGGTTCGTGAAGCGCAGGTGGAGGTTGCCGATTCCTGTCCGCGCGCGGTATGGGTTGACTGCGACGATCTGAACAGCGGGTTGAATTCAAAGGGTCGGGATGTCAAAGACGACCTGCATATGTCCATTGAGGGCTATAAAATACTTGGCCAACGCTTTGCGGATGCCGCCATTGAACTGATTCAGGAATAGACCCGAAGCCATGAATGTTTTGATTTTTTTGCTGATGGCTGTGAGCTGTGTCGCTTTCGGATCAACAGTGACGACGGCGGAGTGGAGTTCCGATGCGGATTCCCCGGTGGATGTGGATGGTGTGTACACGCATCTGATTAATCTCGACCCGACGGCGGACAATCTCATCGTCAACAGCCACGAGCTGGTTCCCAGTGTCGGAGTCACCAACAACTATACGATTTACCGGGGTTCCAGTGGTTGAGAATTTGCGAAGGTGGGGATTAGTGGTTTTTTTGGGTTTCCCGCCAGCGGGATGGCGTGGTGCCTGTGTGCAGGCGGAAACTTTTATAAAAATGTTTATCGTTGCTGTAACCGCAAGTGAGGGCGATGTATTCGACTTTATATGAGGTGGTTCGTAGCAGTTCCTTAGCTCGTTCGAGTTTCAGGTGAACCAAAAAGTTTTTTGCTGGCATGCCGGTTTCCCTCAGGCAGGCTTGGCGCAGAGTATTTTGGTTGACATCCATTTTTTTTGCAAGTTCGGTCGTTCCTGGGCATTGATAATCCATTTGTTCGAGTGTTTGCCTTATTTGTCTGGAGTAGGAGTGTTCTTCTGGTGCCTTTCCAACTTGGTTGATCTCGCAGATTGTTTCAGCAATTGCGGTGATTCGATTGATAAAAAAGTAAGGGTTGTGCGTTTTTTTTGTCGGCAGGGCTTTCATGATTTCCTGCATGAGATTTCGGATGCGATCTGGCGCATTTCTGACGACAGGATTGTCTGGGCCGTGTCCGATACTGCGCATGAAATCTCCGGCTTTTTTTCCATTAAAAGATACAAACATCGACTGATAAAAAGCCCCCTCTAATATGGTCTGGAGGCTGGTGTGCATGCAGTATAAGTCTCCGGAGTGCACGGTCTGAGGGGGGGATTTGTCAGTGATATATGTCAATTCACCTTTCAGCATGTAAACGAACCCATAGTGTACAGGGAGAAAGGTTCCTTGTTTTGGCAAGTTTGTGACAATGGATGAATTGATAAAATAGAGATCGTTGTTAAACGGATTTTGCATCTGGAATTCCCCTGCGTTGCTGTGTGTTGAAGGTGCGGTTAGGTTTTTGATTGTCGGGCATTTGCCCGAATATTTCACAAAGAGAGATGAAAAACCATGCCTGAATTCATACAATCCACCCATGTAAATCCAGAGAGATTGCGATAGGTTTCAGCGTGGCGGGTATCGGTGGGTTTGACCGGTAAGTCAAGCGGGTTCAGGCTGGGGAAATGCCTCTCGGTTAAAATAATCCCGGCATTTTTTATTGCCGAAACGGCAGCAGTAATTTCAGGGCCTGAACTGTGGACGACTCGGCGAGTGTTTGCGCGGGCATGAGTTAAGCCGCAAGTCAAGTGTAGCGGTTTATGATACTTTCTGGAAAGATGAATACCCTTTTCGTGTTGGTTTCAGGATGACCTAAAGTCAGGATGGAGGAGTTGTTATTCTGAATTGAAAGAAAGGGAAAAGATGATGAGAAATAAGATAAAAATTATGTGGCAAATAGTTTTCATGCTTGTTGGAAGCAACGCTTTTTCTGCTTCGCTGGCGGAGTGGAATTCCGACGGCTACAACCTGAATGGAGGTTTTGCCAGTCATCCGAACTGGTATGCCGCAAACGCTGCGGAAGGTGTGGATGCCGGTCAGGCTGTTGCGAAACTCGATGAAACCAAGTTTTCTGCCTCCTATTATGCTGATACGGCTCGAATGACGTATAAGCTGCAGAATATTATCAGCATGGACACGAGCCGTTATATAGAGGTGTTTATTGCGCCGGGTGAAGACCGTCGTTTGAGCATTACCAACATTTCATTTAACTTATACACTCCGGATACTGGATCGGGACATGTTGCCGTGCGTTCGAGCCTGGATGCTTTTAGCTCTGATATTGCAGTGGAAGAACTGACCCTAGGCGGCAATAACAGGGTGAATGTAGATCTCAGCTCATTCTCGGGATTCAGCAGAGTAGATTCTCTCGTTGAATTTCGCATTTATCTGTGGGGGGCTACTGGCGCACAAACTGCATGGCTTCAGAACAGTTCAGGAGGGAATTCGATTCAGATTGACGGTGCGGTTGTTTTGAAGCCTTTGGCGGAATGGAATTCTGACGGTTACAATCTGAATGGAGGGTTTGCCAGTCATCCGAACTGGTATGCCACTAACGTTGTGGAGGGTGTGGATGCCGGTCAGGCTGTTGCGAAACTCGATGAAACCAAGTTTTCTGCCTCCTATTATGCTGATACGGCTCGAATGACATATAAGCTGCAGAATACTTCTGATATGGATACCAATCGGTACATACAGGTGTTTATTGCGCCGGATGCCGACCGGCGTTTAAGCATTACAAGTATTTCGCTCAGTCTATATAGCTCAGCGGCCGGAGCAGGACATGTTGCCGTGCGTTCGAGTCTGGATGCTTTCGGTTCTGATATCGCGGTGGAAGAACTGATCCTCGACAGCAATAATAGGGTGAATGTGGATTTCCTCTCTTTTCCTGAGTTTAACAGTGTAGGTTCTTGTGTTGAATTTCGCATTTACCTGTGGGGGGCTGCCGGCGCACAAACCGCATGGCTTCAGAACGGTTCTGAAGGGAATTCAATTCAGATTGACGGGACTACTGATTATAAACCCAACTATTCCAATTGGATTCAAACATTTTCAGTCGGAGATGCGACTAATTATACAGACAATGCCGACGGTGATCGGCTCGATAACCTTTCCGAATATGCACTTGGCGGAGATCCGGGTAACCCGGACGACTCTCCATCGATTTTTCCAATGTTTGGAAAAACCCAAGAGGGAGAGTTTATGGAATATGTTTATCGACGCCGGTCTGATTATGAAACGCGGGGATTGGGATATTCCGTTGAGCTGACGGACAACCTGATTTCCAATGTTTGGGAATCTGCGGTTGATGTAGAGGTCGGTATAGGGACGGTGGATGAGGGATTTGAGTCGGTAACCAACCGAATTCCAATGGTCGGAAAATCCCGGCAGATGATTCGTTTGCTCATAGAAATGGAATAAGGATTGATTGATTTTGCGTTGCTGGCGGAGAGCCGGCTTAGAACTAGACATTGATAAGGAAGTATTGAATGAAAATGCGTGTGGTTTCTGTCCTGCTGGTACAGATGGGATTATTGGCTTTGTTTGCGGGTGTGAGTGCGGAACAGCTGGCGGCTTGGAGCGCCGAGTCGCTGTCTGGCGGATTTAGCGTGCATCCGCGGTGGAACGTATCAGTGGCTGGGCCGGGAGTTGATGCTTCTAATTCTTTTGCGCAATTGGACGGGCGTTTAACGAATACAACCTATTATTCGCATCCGCACTTTATGACCTATTATCTTCAAAATACGGGTCAGATGCAGGAGGATCGCTATATTCAGGTTTTTCTGGCTCCCCGAAATGGCGCAGAGCTGGCTCTTGGCAGCATTTCATTCAATGTTTATTCCTCCCGAAACGGTGCGAAGAAAGCTGCGGTTCGGTTTAGTGCGGACCAATTTTCTGCCAATCTTGTAGAAGTTAATCTGCTTCCCTCAACGCATAATTGCGTCCGGATAGGACTGGAAGATTTTCCAGAGATGAATAGCATAAGCCAGCCGGTTGAATTCCGGTTGTATTTGTGGGATTCTCAGGGCGCTCAGGTGGGAGTGTTGAAAGATGCTCCCGACAGAACTCCCGCTATCGAAATCTGCGGGACTGTGAACAACACGGAATCTTTACAGACAAATGATGTTGTAAGGGCTGCCAAGGCAGTCTTGGAGCGAAACTTCGGTTCGTTTGCGGACAGAGTCCTCCTGAAGTGGAAAGAGGGCATTGGCCCGAATTCTTCGACGGCGTTTCAGTTTGAATCCACCAACGGCGTGTTAACGGTTTGGGGAGAAACGTCCCTTGCGTTGTGTAGCGGAGTCAGTTGGTACTTGAAACATTATGCGAATTCTCAGGTTTGCCGGATTACAGGTGTGAATAATCTGCCGGATAGTCTGCCGGATGCATCTTTTGAAGAGCATGTCTCTCCATACCATTACGTCAGTATGTACAATTATTGCACGTTTGGTTATTCGATGCCTTGGTGGGACTGGAGCCGGTGGGAGCAGGAGATTGACTGGATGGCGTTGAACGGAGTGAACCATCCTCTTGCCATGGTGGGAGCGGAAGCGGTTTGGATCCACACGTTGGAACAATTTGGTTATACGCACGATGAAGCAAAGGAGTATGTCTGCGGTCCTGCGCATCTTCCCTGGTTTTTGATGGGAAATCTGGAAGAGGTCGGAGGTCCGTTGCCGGAATCGTGGATTAATCAGCGCATTGAATTACAGAAAAAAATAATCGAGCGGATGCATGAACTTGGCATGTCTCCTGTTTTGCAAGGGTATGTGGGGTTGGTTCCAACAACATTTTCCGAGAGATATCCTGACGCTCCGATTACGCATCAGGGACAATGGTTCGGGATGGAACGTCCCAGTGTTTTGGATCCTAGATCAGAGCTGTTTAAGGAGATTGCGGCGGTATGGTATGAGGAGAGTGAAAAACTGTTTGGTTCCGTTAAATATTATGCCGGTGATTTGTTTCATGAGGGAGGTATTCGAAAAGGGGCGGACCTGAAAAAATATGCCGAAGCAATTCAAGGTGCAATGCTTGCTGCAAATCCTGATTCGGTTTGGGAATTGCAGGGGTGGGGCAACAATCCGTCCGGATATCTGTTGGAAGGATGCGATCCATCGCATACATTGATCGTTTCACTGGGAGAGGATTATTTCCGTAACTGGGAAAAGCGTAAAGGATTTGGCGAATTTCCGTGGGTATGGACTTATATTCTGAACTACGGTGGAAATGTCGGATTGCACGGACGCCTGGATTGGATTGCCGAAGAACCTCCGTTAGTTCTGGAAAACGAAAACGTCGGAAAGTTTCTTAAGGGAATCGGTCAGACTTCGGAAGGAACATTATGTAATCCTGTCGTGAACGACCTCTTGTCTGATATGGTTTGGAGAAAGACGGCTCCGGATATGGCGAATTGGCTGGATGGTTATATTTGTCGACGTTATGGGCAAATTCTTCCTGCGGCTCAGAAAGCCTGGAAATTGCTTTATCATTCCTCCTATGGAAGTTATGGGCAGCAGGGAAACCGGGAAGGGAACCGGCGCACGCCGGAGTCGATATTTTGTGCTCGTCCTAGGTTGTCACCGCCTTTACGCGGAGCCTCTCTTCCCGGCCGGTTACGGCGGTATTATGATGTCAGAATGACAGCCCAGGCTGCTCGGCTGCTCTATGAGTGCTCCGACCGGTATTCTCACAGTGATGCGTATCGATATGATCTTGTGGATGTGACTAGGCAGGCCCTGTGCGATTTTGCATTGACTCTGTTTGGAGATATGTCTCGGGCGATTGATGAGAAGAACGACGTTGAGTTTGAAAAAAACAGTGGATTGTTCTTAGAACTGTTAAGCGATCAGGACCGGTTGCTTAAAACGCGCGATGAATTTTTGTTGGGTCGGTGGATTGATGATGCCCGTTCATGGGGGAAGGATTCCAGAGAACAAGATTTCTTTGAATATAATGCCCGCATGCTGGTAACCACTTGGTATCCGTTTAAAGGAATCTTAAACGACTATTCGCACCGGGAGTGGTCTGGTCTGTTAGATGGGTTTTACAGGAAACGGTGGGAACTTTTCCAATCGTGGGGTGCTGCAAAAATTCGAGGTGAAAATCCTCCGGACCCGGATTATGTGGCATTAGAGCTGGGCTGGTTGAAAGGGCGCGAGACATACCCTTCGGTGGCTTCAGGGGATGAAGTTCAGGAAGTGGGTCGTATTTTAGACAGGTGGGAAACCTTGCTGATGGATGTCCCGCAGCCTTTTTATCGTGCCCGCTCTTCGAATGATTTTTGTGGAGCCTGGTATTATCGGGATAAAACTGGGGAGCGATCGCTTTATTGTGCGGACTTCCAGCCGGACGGAATGCTCGTGGTGCATGCGGAAGAGCTTGGCAGCGTACAGAAGTTTAAATGGAAATATGAGGAGGAAGACGGGAGCGCTGTAGTATATGACAACGAAGGTCAGGAAGTTGAGCGTTGCTACTTAGGTGGTCACAACACGCTTTTGTTTTCAGTTGCCTCAAAAGGCCCGGCTACGCAAAAGGCTGAAGATCAACGTTGGTAATAGTGCCCGTAGCAGATATTTGAAGGGAATTTGATATGAAGCGGAGGGATTTTATAGGGATAGGTTCGATAGCTGGGGTTGCGTGTGCTGCAAAGAGGACGAATACGTTCGGTTTTTCAACTGGCGGGAACGATGAACGCCCCGATGTTCTGTTGATTATGCCAGATCAAATGCGCGGCGATTGTTTGTCGGCTCTGAGCCATCCTGTAGTAAGGACGCCGACTCTGAATAAACTCGCGTCTGAGGGCGCCTTGTTTGAACGGGCGTATGCAACGGTTCCATCTTGTATTCCCGCACGATATGCAATGTTGACCGGTTTGTCCCCGCAAAGTAGCGGTGTGGTGGGGTTTGCTGCAAAAACAATCACGACGCCGACTCTCCCTGACGTGTTGGCCAGTCATGGGTATTCCACGGTGCTTGTTGGGCGGAATATGCATCAAAAGAAGGAGAGTGGTACTTGTGGATATCAAAAAAATATCTTGGGTTCCACTTATGTAAGCAATGATGAATACGACCGTTTTCTGAGGCGGGAAGCTCCGGAAAGCGGAGGAATCAGAAAACTTATTCGTTCGTCCGGTAACGATGTTAATCTGTGGTTGGCCAGTTCGTGGCCGCTGAATGATGATTTGCATCCGACGACATGGACCGTTGCGCGGTCTAAAGACGTTATTCGCAATGAGTCGCCAGATAAGCCGCTCTTCCTGACGACTTCATTTTATTCGCCGCACCCTCCATTGTTTTCGCCAAAAAAATATTTTAATCGGCACATGGCTTCGATATTGCCGGGGCCGGCTAGGGGGGATTGGGTGGATTGGGATGCAGTACCTTCAGAAGGCACACCACCCTACACCCGCATATGGTTTTCCGGCGAGCGATGCAGGCGTGCACAGGCCGGTTATTTCGGTTTGATCGAGCAGATCGATACGGAAATTGACTCGTTAATCCGACAGTTCAAAGAGCGAAGCGAAAAAGCTGGAAGACCGTGGGTGATTGTTTTTACAAGCGATCATGGTGAAATGCTCTTTGATCATGGATATTTCAGGAAATGTGAACCCTATCAAGGGGCTGCAAATATCCCGTTTATCATTGCAGCCTCTCCAGAGATGGGATTAGAGCATGGATTACGGAATCGGCAGCCGGTTTGCCTTGAAGATATTATGCCGACGGTTTTGGCTTTGGCCGGCGTGCGGGCTCCATCCTGTGTCGATGGCACGAACCTGGTTCCCGTCTTGAGAGGCAAGCGTCAAAACATCCGTGAAGTGCTTCATTTTGAGCACGCCAGATGTTACAGCGATGAGCAGGAGTTTCATGCTTTAACGGATGGTCGGTATAAATATATTTGGCGCCCTGCCACGGGAAGAGAGCAACTCTTTGACCTTGATCATGATCCTTCTGAAATAAACGACCTTTCTCTGGCCGATAGTTCCACCGAACAGCTTGAAATGTGGAGAAAACGGCTGATAAAAAGACTTGAGGGCCGCCCGGAAGGATTTGTGCAGAATGGAGAACTCGTTACGGGTCGGCCGTATCCGCCGCTGAACCGGACGACTCCTCTATTTGAGAATGAGGCATCCACAAGGTGAGGCCTGTGGGGCTTTCTTTTTGGTCAATATTTCAGCTGCGTTTTTCTAAGTCGCTGTCAGTGAGGCTTACTTGGCAGAAGCAGATTGCTTCTTTCGAAATTTCAGAGGGGATATTCCAATCTCTTTTTTAAAAGCCCGGCAGAAAATTGCCGGGGATGAAAATCCCGATTGGTAGGCGATTTCGCTGACTGTCAGGCGGGTGCGGAGCAGCAGTTTGATGGCATGGTTGATTCGTACACTGTGTACGTAATGTCCCAGCGAAATTCCCATGGCGTTTTTAAACTGTGTACGCAGGTGGCTCACCGAAAATGCACAGTGTCTGGCCAGGTCATCCAGCGTGAACGGTTCGTCCAGATGCTGATGGATGTAGGTGTTGATTTTTGCAATGACGATTTGCCCGGTGCTGGGAGAAACCGGGTGTGCCGCCTTTCCGATTGCCAGTTCGTAAAGGATGCATGAAAGCATGGTTGCGGTTTTTTGCGCGGCCCCGGTGTGGTAGGCTGTCAGGAGTTCCCGTAACGAGGATCGCATCAGCTCCGATATGGATACTGACTGCTGAAAGGCTCCGAATGGATGGGTTTCTGCCAGCTCGAACGAGATGAACAGCCATTCGATTTCCTGCGACGGCGGCGCGTAATAGTGCTGCTGGAACGGCAGGATCAGCAGTGCCTGGTTTTCCTGAACATTGTAATGGTTGTTATCAACAAACAGGGAGCCGCTTCCTGTGATGAAAAAGATGAGAACATAGCGATGGTGCACCGTGTTTTTGTAATCGGAGGGACGAAGGGTCGTGCGGGTGAAAACCAGAATATTGTTAGGCAGCTCCAGCGGCGCCTCATAAGAAATGCCGTTGTAGGCATCGCGGTTGGTCACGAACAGCTGCGCAAGCTTCTGGATATTAGGTTTCATGGGCCAATGATGGGGTATGGCAGTCGAAATTGCAAATAAAAGTGTGCAAAGTGCAAATGTTATGTTATTTAATTTATCTTTTTGACTGGGATAATGGTTTGAAAATTAAGAGCGGGTTTGCGGGGATAGAGAGCCTCTGAAGCAGCTCTGGAAAATGAAGGAGTGATAAAATGTATACGAAAATAACAACAGTTGTCGGATGGCTGGCGATGGCCTGCCTGAGCTTTGGCGGTACCGTTGTGCTGCAGGACGATTTTTCGTTCGGCAGCGGAGACCGGTCCGCCATTGCAGACGGGGACCTGGTGGAGGGAACCCTGATTCAGGACGGGGATGTGGCATGGTCGAAAGCCCAGTGGGCCCGCCCCATGGAGTTTCATCAAACGGCCGGTGGAGACCAAGTGATGGCTGGTGTTGTCGGCAAAGGCGGCGGGCAGATGTCGGTTCCTTTTGACGCAGGCAGTGTGTCGGGAATTATGACCGCGTCCGTGAATGCCAAACTGACGGATATGATGAAAAATGCTTATACGCCCGGCTTTTCGATTTCTTTTACTACTGCTACCTCTGATTTGTCGGTTAATGCAAAAACAGCAGATTCGCTTTCGATGCGCTTTGATCCGTTTTCCGGCGTGATACAGGTTCGAACCGGATATGCCGCGGATTCGACCGAGAATCCGGTTTTGATCGGCTCAAGCACGTTTGCAAATTACAACAGCAACAATGTTGTGAACCTTTCTCTCTCCTACAACACCATTTCCGGCGAGATCAATGCAACGGTGACGGATACGGTTACCGACGAAAGCGCAGCCTTCACCCAGACCCTGTCGGTATCGGATTTCCTGATTATTACCAATATGGATACGGTTGCTCTGGAGGTAACGACGTTTAACAATCCGTACACAGGGTCAACCCCGGCGTATTTTGACGATTTTGAGGTGAGCGTTGCGTATATGGATACTACCTTCCTTCAGGATAATTTTTCGTTCGGCAGCGGTGAGCGGTCTGCTGTTACCAATGGTTCTCTGGTTGACGGAACAACCCTCCAGTATGGGCACGTGGCGTGGGAAACGGCCCACGGGGCCCGTCCCATGCAGTTCTTTGAAACGACGGGCGGGAAGCAGGTCATGGCCGGTATTCCCGGGAAATCCGGAGGGCAGATGGCTGTGCCGTATAACTTTGGCAGTGTCACCGGACTCGTGAGCGCTTCCGTGGATGCCAAATTGACGGATATGGTCAAAGATGCTTGGACTCCCGGCTTTTCGATTTCCTTTACCACGGCTACGGATGCCTTATCTGTCAGTGCCAAGACCGCAGATTCGCTTTCCATGCGCTTCAATCCGTTTACAGGCCTGGTTCAGGTCCGAACCGGTTACTCGGAAGATTCGACCGTGAGCCCGGTTATGATCGGGGGAGGCACCTTTGAGAACTATAACAGCAACAACATTGTAAAGCTCAAGCTTTCCTATGCCGCCGACTCCGGGGAGATTATTGCAACCGTTTCGGATACGGTTACGGGGGACAGTTATACGTATACCAAAACCCTCGCAGAGACCAATCAGCTGAATCTGGCGAACATGAATACAGTGGCTCTGGAAATGACGACGTTTGACAGCACCTATACGGGATCGGAACCGGCATATTTTGACGACTTTCAGGTTCAGATTCCCGGCAGCATTATCAATCCCCGGATTGTTTCCATGGAGATGGCGTCGGACAGCCTGCTCAAACTGGTTGTGGCTCTCGACGGTGCAGACCCGGACAGCTTCTTGCCGGTTCGGTGCGATGATCTGGTGTCCGGATCATGGGCTTCCGTGGCGCATGCAGACAGTGTCAGCAATTCGCTGGTTTTCACCAATCTTTCCTATGCAACCGTAGAGGGCACAAACCATCTTATTTATGTGTCGGCTACAAATTCATCGGCCTTCTTCACGGTTGAGTAACTCCTTGAAAACCTGCCGGAGGTTTAAAACTCTCCGGTAGGTTTGTACCGGCGGAGTGTCGGGTGAAAATGAAAAAGTAGTGATGTGTGTAATGAGAAATATCCATAAGTCGATGATCTGTATGCTCGCGAGTCTGATGATTCCGGTGCTGGCATTTTCTGAGTTTGAGGACCGCCTGAAGGAATTGATTCCGGTTCCCAAGACTGTTTCGGTTCAGGAGCAGATCGTTGCGATTCCGGCCGCGTCTGACGTGCTGCAGATCGTCGATCCGAAAGTAGCCGCGTTTCGCAGTGCTGTGGAGATGATTCGTGTTCGGCTTCAGCAGGGTCAGCAGCGTTTTTCCGTTGTTGATGAATCTGCGGGCGGCTCCACTGTGCTGATGTTTCAGAAAGATGACGGGCTGGCTCCTGAGGAATACCGGCTGGTTGTTTCGCAGAACGGCATGGTCGTATCGGCGGCTGACGAGAAAGGGATTGCATGGGCCGGGGTGACGCTGGAGCAGCTGCTGGGGTCTCTCCGTTCCGGTGATTCGCTTCCGGAGATGACGCTTGCGGACCGGCCGGATCAGGCGTACCGGGGAATTATGATTGATGTGGCCCGGCAGCCGCATCCGATCGGGGTGATCCGCGATGTGGTTCAGCTCTGCCGCTGGTATAAACTCGGTTATCTGCACATTCACTTTACCGATTCTCAGCTGTGGACACTGCCTTCGACAAAGTATCCCGCGCTGTCCGCCGAGAACACTACTTATACCAAACGTGAGCTCGAAGAGCTGGAGGCGTTTGCCCGGTCTATGGGTGTCACCATTGTTCCGGAGTTCGATGTGCCGGGTCACAGCTATGCGCTGATCCGGCTGATGCCGGAGCTCGGAACCCGAACCGCCGCGCGCGGGCGCCCTGTGCTGGATGTGTTAAGTGATAGAACTTATGAGGTTCTCGATGACCTGATCGGTGAACTTTGCGAAATTTTTGAGTCCACTCCGTACATTCATCTGGGTGCGGATGAAGTGAAGCGCGAAAAAGAGATCTGGCCGCAGATGGAAGGCTATAACCTCTTCCTGCAGAAGAACGGGCTTGCGGATGTCGAGGAGCTGTACCGTTATTTTGTGCGCAGGGTCTCGCTGCTGATTTCAGCTCACGGGAAGACCCCGGTCGCATGGGAGGGCGTCGCTGCGGAAGGGAATCCAGCCATGCCGCCGGAGCTCACGATGATGTCGTATGAGTGCTATTATGAAATGCCTGGGGCATATATTGAAAATGGGCACAATGTTATTAATACCACCTGGGTTCCGCTGTATATCACCAATCGTCGTCATCCGGACCTGACGGCAATCTACGATTGGGAACTCAGTCAATGGGGACACTGGTGGCCGAAGTCGGCCGCGAAGGACGGGCTGTCCGTAAAGCCGACCGACCGGATTCTGGGCGGTCAGATTTGTGCGTGGGAGCTTCCGGCGGCACTGGAAATCAAACTGCTGCGCAACCGTGCCGGTGTTCTGGGTGAGCGGTTGTGGAACGATCGGCGGTCTCTTTCTGCAGAAGAGTGCATTGGTGCGGTCGAAGGGTTGACGGAAACATTTGTCAAAACGCATACGCTGAGCCCGGTAACCCGGGAGGCGTTGAGCCAAGCGAAGGATTCGTCCGAGCCGCCGGTCTTTCAGGAAAAGATGATGGACCGTTTTGAGGGGTCGGATATTCGCAACTGGCAGGTTGGCGGTGCCGGAACGGGCGTGGCGCTGACGAGCGATGTTGTTTACTCCGGCAACGAAAGCCTAGCGGTGCAGTTCAGTACGCCGGGAAAGGGAACGCACAATATCAGCCTGTGGACCCGTCTGGATGATATTCAGGTTGCCGGGGTGGAATATCATTTTCTGGCAGCAACGGATACGGGTGCCGGGGCCGTTTATACAAAAGTGCGCATGCGTTCCAAAAAACCGCAGAAGCAGTATGCGTTGAAGTTTTATTCCGAACTCTTCAAACAGAAGTTGCCGGTTTATCCGTCTGCATCGCTGGAGAGTGCTGCATGGCAGATCTATGATACATCGCTGCCAGGTGACGTTTCCAAGGTTTTGCCGGAAGGGGATGTGTTGCCGGCGCCGGTGGTTGACCGGCTGGAAATTCTGATTCGTGTAACGACAGAAACTGCACAAACGGGCACGATCTATCTAGATGACCTGAAGATCACTACTCCTTAAAATATATAGAGAAAACGTATGATACAGCTGAGTACATTGGACTGGTCCATCATCGGCATGTTTTTTGTCGTTGTGATTGGCCTCGGGATGCCTAGCCTTGTGTCGAAATTGCAAATAAAAGTGAGCAAAGTGCAAATGTTATGTTATTTAATTTATCTTTTTGACTGGGATAATAGTTTGAAAATTAAGAGCGGGTTTGCGGGGACAGGAGCCTCTGAACCAGCTCTGTAAAAAGAGGACGGGAAATATGAATATATACATTACAAATAAGGTTGGAAAACTGGCAGGTTTGATCTGTTTATTACTGATGACAGTGCCTTCCGGTTTTGGGGAACTCCTTGTGACGTGGAGTACCGAAGGATTAAATGGAGGGTTTGCTGCTAATTCTGTGTGGAACACAGACTTTGCGCACGGCGGAATGGTCAGTAATCAAACGGTTGCAACGCTGGATGGAAGTGACTGGTCGGCAGCGGCGGCAGGCATGACCGGGTCGCCTCAAAATAATCCAGCTCTTTCTTCAGGCCGATATATGAAGATCATTATTACCCCGGAGGATGGCCAGTCGGTAACATTAACGAATATGATGATGAATATTTATTCTGAAACTGCCACGGATCGGGGGTATGAGGGATCTGTTAAAGTTGCATTGCGCTCCAGTATAGACAACTTTTCCAGTAACATTGGAGGTGCTGATTATATTACGTTGACACGAGGGGAGGATAATTCAGTTTCGTGGGAGTTGGGGGCAAACTTTAATAGACTTGAATCTTCAATAGAATTTCGGGTGTATCTGTGGGGGGCCACAACATGGGGGCTGGCCTATCCAAAAGATGTTTCTGGAAATAATGCCATCTCTGTTTATGGAACAACGGCACCAGAATATACAATCGCATCATGGAGTACTGATGGATTGAGCGGAGGGTTTGTTGATAATCCTGTGTGGAACTCGGACTTCGTGCATGACGGGGTGGCCAGCAATCAAACGTTCGCGTCGTTGGATGGAAGCGACTGGTCTGCGGCGGCGAAAAAAATGACAGGGGCTCCTCAAAATAACCCGGCTTTATCAGCCTCTCGGTATATGAAAATGGTTATGACCCCGCTGGGGCAAAAAATTACGTTTTCGAGCATATTAATGAATATCTACTCGCAGACCAATACGGTGGATGGTTCTGATGGAGCGGTGAAAATCGCATTGCGTTCCAGTGTAGATAATTTTTCCAACAATATAGGCGGTGAGAATTACATTACGTTAACAAGGGGCCAGAACAATAAGGTTACTTGGATTTTGGATTCCAGTTTCAGCGAAATTGAATCGCCGATTGAATTTCGGGTTTATCTCTGGGGGGCCGTAAGTTGGGGGATCGCATACCCTTTAGATTCGGGAACAGATGCAATTTCAGTTTACGGGATAACCTCTCCGGGATCTTTTTCCAGTTATGCAGATTGGGCCAATCAATGGGGCGGAACCAACATAATTGGTTCTGAAGTTGCCGATTACGATGGCGACGGGGTAAACAATCTTTACGAGTACGGACTAGGCGGGGATCCGACCGATGAGTTAGTTCAAGGAACATCCCCCCAGTTTGACATTCTGGCTTTGGATGGAACCAATGTGTGTAATTATGTTTATCCGCAGCGGTCTGGTTACCCGAATGGACTGGCTTATTCCCTTGCTGTGTCAACAAATCTCTTAGGAAATTGGGAAACCAATGCGGGATACCAGGTGACGGGGACGAATGTGACGGGTGGAGTATTGGATTTTGTTACCAATACTTTAGATACCGTGAATAAACAGAAATTCATTCGTCTGATTATTGAGTAAAATTTTTCCGTCAAGGGCTCGTCCTCCCTCGTCCTTTGACGAGGGACACATTCAGCCCCGAGACAAACTACGGATTGGTGACAGTGATAGGTGGGATATGAAGAAGATATTAATAGCGGGAATGATTGTCGTGACAGCGATCTCTTTCAGATGTCAGGCGGATCTTTTGGCAGAATGGCATACTTCTGGTCTGCCCGGTGGTTTTAAGTTGAATTCAGTGTGGAAGCCTGTGGTCGCGGCAAGAATCGATAAGAATAAGAGCCGGATCAAGCTAGATGAGACGAAGCTTAAAACAGGATACGGTAGACACGCTTCTCGGATGACCTTTTTTTCTCAAAATACCGGTTCTTTAGCCATAAATCGTTATTTGCAACTTCAGATCGCTCCTGTTCCCGGGGCAACGATGGCTCTGGACAGATTGGTTTTAAATGTTAAATCAGCGGTTGGGGATGGTGCTGAAAAAATCGCTGTGAGATCCAGTGTGGATAACTTTTCAAAAAACTTGCTAGCTACCGATCTGGTTCGAGGGGAAGAGAAAACCATTCGTTTAGAGCTCGCTGAGTTTGATGGTATAGAATCTGTTGTTGAATTTAGAATTTATTTTTGGAGGGCGACCAAGTGGGGATGTGGATATCTGGAGGATTTAACAACAGGGGAAGGTGCTGTCCAGATTTTCGGGAAAGTCAACTCGACAACCAATGATGCTGTGTTATTGCAATCTGATGTTGGCGTGAGCCAGCACAGCTTAATTCCTTGGCCGAAAGAAATATCATTTGGTTCTGGGATGTTGGAGGTGAAAAGTGGAACGAGCATCTGTATTCAAAATAACAAAATCCAGCCGTTAGCTGAAGTTTTCCAAAAAGAGTTGGCTCATTTGTTTGGATTGGATTTGGCAATTATAAGAAAGGTAGGGTCTCGCGGCGATGTGTTACTTGAGATTGATCCGATGCTGGAAGAGACTCAGTACCGGATTATAATAAATGATCAGGTGGTTGTAAAAGGGGGGAGTTATTCAGCTCTGGCATTCGGGACTGTAACCGTGGGGCAGTTGATGGAGCAGGAAAAAGCCGGCGGTTCTGTTCAGCTTTCGAAGGCTGTCATAACCGATTCTCCCGATTGTTCGTATCGAGGTCTAATGGTTGATTTGGCAAGAAAATGGCATCCTGTGGATGCGGTCAAACAACTTGTTGATTTATGTCGCTGGTATAAAATCAATTATCTCCACCTTCATTTCACAGATAATCAATCGTGGACTTTACCTTCAAAAATTCAACCAATGGTTTCGACGCCGGCAAGACATTATACTTTTAGTGAATTGTATGAGTTGGAACATTATGCAAGTTCACGTGGCGTTACAATTGTTCCAGAGATAGACGTTCCAGGGCACTCCCGAGCTTTAATTCAGGCATTGCCGGATTATGTGGCAATTAGTCATCAGCCATGGTCGGCCATTTCCGCAGGTCGAGAAGAAGCCTATGATTTGTTGGATGAATTGATTGGTGAAGTGTGTGAAATCTTTTCTTCTACCCCTTATTTTCATATTGGTGCAGATGAAGTGAAATTTGAGGAGTGGGAGAGGGATGAGTTCGCTATGGAATATATGAAAAAGAACGGCATAGAAGACCTTCACGATTTATATCACCATTTCATTGTCCGGATGAATGAAATTGTAAAGAGTCACGGGAAGCAAACGATTGTTTGGGAGGGATTTAAGTTGGGGGGGCGGACTGATATTCCGAAGGATGTCATTGTAATGCCGTTCGAGTCATATTACGAAGATCCACGACAGCTTGCTCAGGAAGGATATACCATCATTAATACCAGTTGGAAGCCTCTTTATATTGTCAATAAGCGTCGGTGGAGTCCCGAAGAGATCTATCAGTGGAATATTTACCGGTGGGAAAATTGGAGTTCAAAATCACTTGCCATAAATGGTCTGGAAGTGTCTGAGAAGGCTAATGTGATTGGTGCGCAAATTTGCGCTTGGGAACAGTCGGCAGAAGCAGAAATTCCAAGCATACGAAAACGTCTAGCTGCACTGAGTGAACGAGTCTGGAATATTTATCCTTCCAAGCCAGTCGAGGATTTCCTGTCTCGGCTTGATGTGTTGGATCACCGTTTTTCTTTATTAAATAATCAATAACAAAGGAACATGTTATGCAAAGAAGAGATTTTGTAAAAACAGGTTCTGTTGCAGGGTTGGTGTATGCGGTAGGAGGGGATGTTTTTGGGGGTGTTGCGGGTAGGAGCAATAGACAGCCCAATATTCTACTGATTATGCCGGACCAGATGCGTGGCGATTGTTTGTCGGTTCTGAGTCATCCTGTGGTAAAGACGCCGACTTTGGATAAGCTCGCGTCTGATGGAGTCCTGTTTGAACGAGCGTATGCAACGGTTCCATCCTGTATTCCCGCACGATATGCAATGTTGACCGGTTTGTCCCCGCAAAGTAGCGGTGTGGTGGGGTTTGCTGCAAAAACAATCACGACGCCGACTCTCCCTGACGTGTTGGCCAGTCATGGGTATTCCACGGTGCTTGTCGGACGGAATATGCATCAAAGGCCGGAGAGTGGAACCTGCGGATATCAAAAGAACATCTTGGGCTCCACCTATGAAGAAAATGATGACTACGACCGTTTTCTGAGGCGAGAAGCCCCGAACAGTGGAGGTATCAGGAACCTTATTCGTTCGTCCGGAAACTCCATTAACCTTTGGCCGTCTAGACCGTGGCCGCTGAGTGATCATTTGCACCCAACGGCATGGACCGTTGCGCGGTCTAAAGACGTTATTCGCAATGAGTCGCCAGATAAGCCGCTCTTCCTGACGACTTCATTTTACTCGCCGCATCCTCCGTTGTTTTCTCCAAAAAAATACTTTGATCAGCATATGACTTCTGCGTTGCCAGAGCCTGCCAGAGGGAACTGGGTGGATTGGGATGCGGTGCCTTCAGAAGGGCATCCTCCCTATACCCGCATATGGTTTTCTGGCGAGCGACGTCGGCGGGCACAGGCCGGTTATTTCGGCTTGATCGAGCAGATCGATACGGAAATTGACTCGTTAATCCGACAGTTCAAAGAGCGAAGCGAAAAAGCTGGAAGACCGTGGGTGATTGTTTTCACAAGCGATCATGGTGAAATGCTCTTTGATCATGGATATTTCAGGAAATGTGAACCTTATCAGGGGGCTGCAAATATCCCGTTTATCATTGCAGCCTCTCCTGAGATGGGATTAGAACATGGATTACGGAATCGGCAGCCGGTTTGCCTTGAAGATATTATGCCGACGGTTTTGGCTTTGGCTGGCGTGCGGGCTCCATCCTGTGTCGATGGTACGAACCTGGTTCCCGTCTTGAGAGGCAAGCGTCAAAACATCCGTGAAGTGCTTCATTTTGAGCACGCCAGATGTTACAGCGATGAGCAGGAGTTTCATGCTTTAACGGATGGTCGGTATAAATATATTTGGCGCCCTGCCACGGGAAGAGAGCAACTCTTTGACCTTGATCATGATCCTTCTGAAATAAACGACCTTTCTCTGGCCGATAGTTTCACCGGACAGCTTGAAATGTGGAGAAAACGGCTGAGGAAAAGACTTGAGGGCCGCCCGGAAGGATTTGTGCAGAATGGAGAACTCGTTACGGGTCGGCCGTATCCGCCGCTGAACCGGACGGCTCCTCTATTTGAGAATGAACTCTGATGAATTGGAGTATACGCAAGCAATTTGCATTATAATGGAAATAGGGACCATCTATCTGGATGGCCTGAAAATCTACACGCCTTAAAATACAAAGAAAGAGTATGATATATCTAACTGCATTGGATTGGTCGATTATCGGAACGTTTTTCGTGACGGTCATCATAATCGGGATTTGGCAGTCGCGGCAGGCCGGAAAAAGTTCCGCGGACTTTTTTCTCGGTGGGCGCGGGATGCCTTGGTGGCTGCTTGGGATTTCCATGGTTGCCTGCACCTTTGCGGCCGATACGCCGAATCTGGTCTGCGGTCTGGTGCGCGAAGGCGGTGTGGCAAAGAACTGGTACTGGTGGGCGTTTCTGATCACCGGGATGATCACGGTTTTTGTGTATGCCAAACTTTGGAGGCGCTCCGGCGTGATGACAGACCTGGAGTTCTATGAATTGCGCTACGGCGGCCGCCCGGCGGCGGTCCTTCGGGGATTCCGTGCCGTCTATCTCGGCATGTTTTTCAACGTTCTGATTATGGCCGCGGTTACGCTGGCCATCATTAAATACGGCCAGCTTCTATTCGGGTTCAGCAAACTGCAGTGCGTTGTCTTTGGTTCTGTCGGGGTCGTGATCTATGCCACGCTCGGCGGAATCAAAGGATGTATCTGGGCGGACTTCTTCCAATATTCCATCGCCATGTTTGGAGCTGTTTGGGCAGCCATTGCATCCGTAAAAGATGCGGGGGCAGTGGTCGCCGGGAGCGCAGGCGCAAGCGCCGCGCAGTTTGGTCTTTCCGATCTTCTGTCCCATCCCAATGTGGCCGGTAAACTGAGGATTTTTCCGGACCTTCATGATCCGAACATGTGGGTCCCGATGTTGCTGATGCCGCTCGCCGTCCAGTGGTGGGCGGCCTGGTATCCGGGGGCCGAGCCGGGAGGCGGCGGATACATCGCCCAGCGCATGCTTTCTGCGAAGGACGAAAAAAACGCCATCGGCGCGACGCTGTTTTTCAACTTTGCCCACTACGCCCTGCGTCCGTGGCCGTGGATTATCGTCGCACTCGCCTCCCTGGTGGTTTATCCCGAGGTGGCGGACATTCAGAATACATTTCCACACATCGACCCAAGCATTGTCGGTGATGACATTGCCTATCCGGCCATGATCTCCCGGCTCAGTCCCGGCTTTCTCGGACTGGTTATCGCCTCCATTATTGCGGCCTACATGTCCACCATCGGAACGCATCTGAACTGGGGCTCTTCCTATGCTGTGAACGACTTTTACAAACGCTTCGTCAAAAAAGACGCCACGGAAAAGGAAATGGTTCGCATGGGCCGGACCTGCACGGTGGTGCTGATGGTGTTTGCCGGCGGACTTTCGATGCTGCTGACGGATGCAACGCAGGCGTTCAATTTGCTGCTGCTTTCGGGTGCGGGGTCGGGCGCGATTTATCTGCTGCGCTGGTTCTGGTGGCGCATTAATGCCTGGAGCGAAATTTCGGCCATGATCTTCACAACGCTCGTGGCGGCTGTGCTCACCTTCGGTTTCAACGGCGACCGTGAGGCGCTGCTCGATCTGCAGGTCACCGACACATTCACCCTGTCCGGCAGCAGCGTGAAGTTCCTGATTGCCGTGCTGGGAACCACCATTGCATGGATCGCCGGAACGCTGTTGACCCGGCCGGAGTCCGAAAAGACTCTTCGTTCCTTTTATCGCAAATGCCAGCCGGGAGGGCCCGGCTGGAAGAAGCTGATCGATAAAGCGGTTTCGGAAGGCGACATGATCGATGGAGAAGAACACGGAAAATCATGGGAAGTCCCGCTGGAAATCCTGTGTGTTTTCATCGGATGTGTTTTTGTCTACAGCGCGCTCTTTTGCATCGGAAGCCTGGTCTACGCCAACGTTCTTCAGGCGACCGTGCTCGGTACCGTTTCGGCGGCATCAGGAATCTTTATCTTTGTCGTATGGAAAAAACTGCATGTCCATGCGCAGCGAATGCGGGTTGAGGGAGACTCATGAAGCGGTTTTGGTTTTCTGAAGGTACACTGGCAGCAGGCGCCGTGCTGGGTTTTTGTACGTAAATGGACGTGTCGGCCGAGACGTCAGAAAAGCATCCCAACATCATTTTGGTGATGGCTGATGACCAGGGCTGGGGAGATGTCGGCTACAACGATCATCCGCTTTTGAAAACGCCGAACCTGGACGAAATGGCGAAGGTTTCGCTGCGGTTCGACCGTTTTTATGCAGCGGCTCCCGTCTGTTCGCCGACACGTGCCAGCATTCTGACGGGGCGAAACCCGAACCGCTGCGGTGTGGTCAACCACGGGCACCCGATGCGCCCGCAGGACACCACGCTGGCTGAAGCGTTGAAACCCTCCGGATATACAACCGGGCATTTCGGGAAATGGCATCTGGGATCGCTGGAAAAGACCAGCCCGGTCAATCCGGGTAACAGCGGTTTTGATGAGTGGTTTTCTGCGCCCAACTTTTTCGACATGAACCCGCTGATGTGCAGCAACGGAGTGGTGGTGCAGTGCCATGGTGACAGTTCGGATGTTGTGGTGGACAGGGCCATCGATTTTATTCGCGAGCAGGTTGATGCCGATCAGCCGTTTTTGGCGCTGGTCTGGTTTGCCGCGCCGCACGACCCGCATGAAGCCTCGCAAGAAGACCTGGCATTATACGGAGATGATCCGTTTAAAGGATACTTCGCCGAAATCACGGCCATGGACCGAGCATTCGGTCGCTTGCGCCGCGAGATCTGTACACTGGGAATTCGGGACAACACCATCCTGTGGTACACCAGCGACAACGGCGGACTGGACGAGCGCTCCACCGGCGGGCGCGGCAAAAAAGGTCTTTTGCTCGAAGGCGGGCTGCGGGTTCCGGCCCTGCTGGAATGGCCTGCCCGGATTTCCTCCCCGCGGATCACCGATGCTCCCTGTGTCAGTTCAGACATCTATCCGACACTGCTCGAAATCACGAAAACCTCTGTGTCGAATCAGTATCCGATGGATGGAATCAGCCTGGTTCCGCTGATCGACGACACCATGACCGCGCGGCCGAAGCCGATCGGCTTCTGGCGCTATCCATCGCCCGGACGGGCGACATGGAGCGACCGGCTTCTTGCAGCAATGATGGCCGCGCAGACAGAGGGGAAAGAAATCGGCAACCCCGACTGGCAGGACACCGATGCGGGTAGCGTGGAAAAACAGTATCCAGAGGACTCTGCGCCGGGGCATGCAACCTGGCTGGACTGGCCATGGAAACTGCACCGCAGGCAGCAGGCCGGAAAAGTGCCGACGTTTGCCCTGTACAATCTGAAAAACGATCCGTACGAAAAAAACAATCTGATCCATCAGATGCCGGAGCGGGCGGACTCCATGAGAGCAAAGATGGAGAACTGGCAGGGCTCCGTGCTCCAAAGCCTGAATGGACGCGATTATTAGAGCGCATTTTTGAACGACTTGCCGTTATCTCCTGACCGGATAACCGTTTTATGGATTTTTGCGAAAGCCCGATTGATGTCGGGCTTTTTCTTGATCTAATGCAAAACAATAGGATAGTACTCCTGTCGGTTGATTATCAATTCGTGCCGGGTGGGTCGACAGGAATGCAGCGAACGCCTAACCGCGCAGCGGAAAGCGATAAGAGGAAGATGAGATGAAAAAATGCAGTTTATTAATGACCGCGGCAGCGATCACTGTTTTTTCTTTTGCGCAGGCAAAAGAGAAACCAAATATCCTTTTGATTATTGCCGACGACCTCGGTCCGCAGCTCGGGTGCTATGGCGATGCCAACGCGGTCAGTCCGAACATTGATAAGCTGGCGGAGCAGGGCGTGCGGTTTACTCAGGCGCATGTGACAGCGGCGAGCTGTTCGCCGTCGCGCGGCAGCATCATGACCGGTTTGTATCCGCATCAGCACGGGATGTATTCGCTTTCGCAGCAGGGCTGGGCAAAAATGCATGACGACGTTCCTAAACTTCCGAATGCGATGAATGCGCTCGGCTACCGCACGGCCATCATCGGCAAAACTCATTACGAGCCGGAGCATCTTTTTGAGTGGGATCTGCGGGATGAAAATGCGCAGAAAGTGATGATTGACCGCGACGTGCGCTGGATGAACGCGCAGGCCGACCAATGGCTGGACGGCTCGCCTCAGGACAAACCGTTCCTGCTGTGCATGAGTTATGTCGATCCGCATCGCGGCGGCGGCGACGGCCGCTACGGGGCGGAATACAATGAAAAATTTCCGAGGGTTCGGGTGGGGCTTCCTGAAAAACCTCTGCCGCCGGATGACACCGTTCCGGTTCCGTTCCTGGCCGTTAATTCGCCGGAGGTGCGCATGGAAAACTCCGATTATTATTCCTGCATTCAGCGCCTCGATACCGGTGTCGGCGAGCTGCTGGAAATGCTCGATGCCAAAGACGCTTTGGACAACACGCTGATTGTTTTGATCGGCGATCACGGTCCTGATCTGACGCGCGGAAAAATTTCAGCCTATGCAACCGCTACGCACATTCCAATGCTGGTCAAATGGCCCGGCCATGCCCAGGCCGGACTGGTGCGCGACGAGTTGGTATCCACCATCGACCTGTTTCCAACCTTTGTAACCGCTGCCGGCGGAAAAATTACAGACGAGCGGCAGACCGGGCGACCGCTTCAGCCGTTGATGAAATCCGGATTATCCACGTGGCGCGAGTGGCTTGGTACCGAGTTTATTGCTCATGTTCCGTGGCATTACTATCCGCGCTATGCGATGCAGAACGGTCGTTATCAGCTGGTGATAAACCTTGCTTCTGCGGAACTCGAAAACCCGCTCGAAGGACACAACTACTGTTACGCGTGGCACGAAGTGATGAAGCCGCAGTATGAAGGCACGCAGCTGCGCACGGCCTACGATGCCGTGGAGCGCCCGCCGGTTGTTGAGCTGTTTGATAAACAGTCCGATCCGTTCCTGCTGAACAACCTTGCGGTTAATCCCGAATACAAACAGACCGTGCAGGAATTTGAGCAGCAGATTCAAAGTTGGCGTGAAGCCACGGACGACCCGTTTTTGGATCCGGCGTATGGCCGCGCCTACGAAGAGCATGTGGCGCAGCAGAAAATCGACTGGGAAATCCGCAACGGCATTCGCAAAGCCGCCCCGCCGAAAAAAGCGAAACGGGATTTCCCCCAGGTTGGAAAAAAGATCGGTTTTACGGAAACCTTTGACGGAAAAATTTCCAAGGTTTGGAAATCGCCGAACGGTCATCCCGGTCAGGCAACCCGGGACGGTGTTACGGTTGATATGAGTAAAAACGGATTCAGCATGACCCGGCAGTTCGATGGACAGGGACTCGGTGCCGGGCGGGTGGAAGCGTCAGCCGTGTTTGTTCAGAGTGGAGCCGCGGTTCCGCACAGCATTAACTGGAATGTCGGCATTTCCAGTGAAAACAGTAAATATATCCAGAACATGAATGCGGATACGGTTTGTGTCCGGTTTATCACTGCCGGCCCGAATAAAGGACGTTTGTGGTGGTCTGTTTTTTGTGACGGAGAATTGGTTTGTAAAAGCTGGTCGGACCATGTCTTCAAAAGGTGGAACCCGGGTGACGAAATCGAAGTGTCCGTTTCATATGACCTTGATTCCGGGGAGGCGGTTGCTAAAGCCGAGGATCTGACCCGTGGGCAGGTTCTGGCGGAAGATCGCGTTTCGTGTCCCGGTCTTGTTGGTTTGCGGTATAGCGGATTCGAAATGACATTGTTCCCTGAAAAAATGACCGGTCCGGCCGGGCTGGTGAAGCGGTTTTCTTTCCATGCAGAGCCATAGCGGATTAGGTTTCTTAATCCATTTGGATGCCGGATCCGCAATGCTTCGGAGGTTCTTCCTTGTTTCTGTATGTGCTGGTGGCAGCTGGCGGGGCTGCGGAGTTCAGCTTCAAATGGTCAATGTTTGAAAACCCGGGGTTTGCTTTATTTTCGGACTTTTGAAAAAGTGCAACCATGCTGAATGACAAGAAAATCGTGGTTGTAATGCCTGCTTATAATGCAGCGGAAACGTTGAAAGAAACCTATCACTCGGTGATGGAGCAGGAGATCGTTGATGAAGTGATTCTGGTGGATGACGCCAGCTGCGATGAGACTGCTGCAATTGCCGGCACTCTGGAGCATGTGACCCTGCATGTTCATCCAGAAAATCGCGGGTACGGAGGCAATCAGAAAACCTGCTATCGTCTGGCGTTGGAAGCGGGTGCAGATGTCGTCATTATGGTTCATCCGGACTATTAGTATACTCCGGCATTGATTCCGGCGATGGCGGCAATGATTGCAAACGGACTCTATTCCTGTGTGCTGGGTTCGCGCATTCTGGGAGGAGGCGCGCTCAAAGGCGGCATGCCGTGGTGGAAATATGTTTCCAACCGGTTTTTGACTCTGGTTGAAAATATTCTGCTCGGCGCGAAGCTGTCTGAATATCACACTGGATATCGAGCCTTCTCTCGTGAACTGCTGGAGAGACTTCCTCTAGAGGAAAACTCCGATGATTTTGTTTTTGATAACCAAATGCTGGCGCAGATTCTTTGGCTGGATGTCACCATTGCAGAAGTGAGCTGTCCCACCAAATATTTTCCGGAAGCCTCTTCGATCAATTTTCGCCGAAGCGTTCAGTATGGAGTCGGATGTCTGTGGACAGGGGTTTGTTTCCGCCTCTGCCGGGCAGGGTTGCTGCGGTCCCGATTGTTTCGCTGAATCTGGAGTAGTCTAATGGACGTACCATCTGAACGACGGGCCACTGCCGGGATTTTCCTTCTTTTGGTTTTGCTCGTTTGTATCGTATTCGGACAGACGGTTTCTTTTGATTTCGTGAATTTTGATGACGGACCCTATGTTTATGCGAACCCGCACATTGCAAACGGTGTGACTCTGGATGGCCTGAAGTGGATTTTGATGAATCCGCACAGCGCCAACTGGCACCCGTTAACCTCGTTTTCCCATATGCTCGACTGCCAGCTATACGGGTTGAATCCGTTCGGTCCTCATCTTACGAACTTTGTTCTGCACATGGCTGCCGTTCTTTCCCTCTTTCTGGTGCTGCGCTCGATGACCGGTTCAGTCTGGCGCAGTGCTGTAGTCGCCGCACTGTTTGCGGTTCATCCATTACGGGCAGAATCGGTGGCATGGGTTTCGGAACGCAAAGACCTTCTCAGCGGGCTGTTTTTTATTTTAACGCTGGGTGCATATCAACGCTACACATGCCGTTCATTTTCTATGCGTTATTACATGCCGGTTCTGGTGCTGTTTGTCTGCGGGTTGCTTTCCAAATCCATGTTGGTGACCCTTCCGTTCGTTTTGCTTCTGCTGGACTTCTGGCCGCTCAACCGCTTTTCGTCTGAAAAAACCAGTAGACTCATCCTGGAAAAAACACCACTGCTTCTGCTGGCGGCTCTGTTTTGCGGTATTACCGTATGGGCGCAGCGCGGAGCCATTGCATCAGTCAATGCCTTTCCGTTTTTGTGGCGAATTGAGAATGCAGTCATTTCATATATGGTTTATATCCGGCAGCTGTTTCTTCCGTTGGGACTGACAGCCTTGTATCCTGTACGTGACGGACTGTTTCCGCTGTGGCAGGTTGCCGGTGCTGTGGTATTTCTGGGCGCCGTCTCGGTGGTTGCTGTGCGCAAACTGAAAACCTGTCCGAGTTTTTTCATAGGCTGGTTTTGGTATGCGGGGATGCTTGTTCCGGTGATTGGAATCCTGCAGGTTGGAACCCAGGCTCACGCCGACCGCTATACCTATCTTCCGCAAATCGGCTTGGTCATCGCCATTGTCTGGCTGGTAAGTGAGAGGGCGGTCACTCGAAACCGTCAACTCGCGGTTTCGATTCTGGCGGCAGGAATTATTTGCGCCTTAACTGTTGCCGCACGAATTCAAACCGCCACATGGCGTGATGGAACCGCGCTTTGGACGCGGGTCCTGGCTCATAACGATCACAATCCGATCGCACACAGTAATTTCGGAGCCTTGCTTCTGGTCGAAGGGAAAACGGACCGGGCCATCGAACACTTTGAAAAATCAATCCGGCAAAGCCCCGGACGGGCTGAAGTGTACAATAATTTAGCTTCCGCCTATGCCGATCAGCAGCGTTATGCGGAGGCAGTCAAGGCCGCCGGCATTGCTCTGGAGCTGGCCGGGAAGCAATGTGCCCCCGAAGTCGTTGAAGCCATTCGCGTCCGTTACGAAGGATATCGTTTGCATCTGGCCCGCTAGCCGAAACGCCCGATGTTCGGACACTCGTTACTCCAGGTTTTTCAAGGGCTGGAAAATAAAGACCCTGTTTTCCAAATATTGGAAAACAGGGTCTTGTGCGCTGCTTTCAGCTTGAAAGCAAGCCGTGATGTAATTACCCGCAGAGAGCGAGGAGCACACCGGCGGCTACAGCGGATCCAATCACACCGGCAACATTCGGGCCCATGGCGTGCATGAGCAGGAAGTTCTGCGGGTTTTCTTCGAGGCCCACTTTGTTGGATACACGGGCGGCCATCGGCACAGCCGATACGCCGGCGGAACCGATGAGCGGGTTGATATTGTCTTTGCTTAGCTTGTTCATCAGCTTCGCCAGCAGAACCCCGCAGGCAGTGCCGATGCAGAAGGCGACCAACCCGAGAGCCAGAATTCCGAGCGTGTTGGCATTAAGGAATTTTTCAGCAGCCAGTTTGGAGCCGACGGCAGTTCCGAGCATGATGGTGACGATGTTGATGAGTGCGTTCTGAGCGGTGTCGGACAGACGATCCACCACGCAGGATTCTTTCATCAGGTTGCCCAGCATGAGCATACCGATCAGCGGAGTGGCGGACGGGAGCAGCAGAATACAGAGAACCAGCACGAGCAGCGGGAAAACAATTTTTTCCGCTTTGGAGACGTGGCGCAGCTGTTTCATTTCGATCTGACGTTCTTCTTTGGTGGTGAACAGACGCATAATCGGCGGCTGGATAATCGGTACGAGCGCCATGTAGGAGTAGGCGGCCACAGCGATGGCTCCGAGCAGGTTCGGTGACAAACGGGACGACAGGAAAATCGCGGTCGGGCCGTCGGCACCACCGATGATACCGATGGATGCAGCATCCTGCAGGTTGAAGTCAATGGCCGGGATCAGTCCGGAGAGCCATAGCGCACCAAGCAGGGCGATGAATATACCAAACTGCGCAGCCGCACCAAGCAGGGCGGTCTTTGGATTGGCGAGCAGCGGACCGAAGTCGGTCATGGCCCCCACACCCATGAAAATGAGCAGAGGGAAGACTCCGGACTGCACACCGACGGTGTAGAAATAGTACAGGAAACCGGCCGGCTGTCCCGGCATCGGACCGTCCGCGATTCCTGCCATCGGGATGTTGGTCAGAATGCAGCCGAACCCGATCGGCAGAAGCAGCAGGGGTTCGAATCCCTTTTTGATGGCCAGCCAGATTAACAGCAGGCCCACGAGGATCATGACAAACTGTCCGGCACCTTCCGGCAGAAGACCGCTGGATTTGTGTCCTTCGAATTCCGCAGCCTGGATCTGCTTGGTGAGCGGAGCCAGAATGGACGCATCAATGCCGTGCTTGGATGCTTCTTCTACAACGTTGTGGGCATTGCTGAAATGTCCGGCCGTGATTTCGGCCGCAACGGTTTTGATGACTGCATCTTCATATGCCGCATGCTTTTCTTCCGCAGTCTGCGGATTCAGAAAGCGGTAGATGCCGGTTTCGTGCCAGAGCTTTTTAAAGCCTTCAACAATCGAAATGCCTTCTTTTTCAGTGGCGACTGCCACGGCCTGGTCGAACGAGCAAACGCCGTTTTCGCAAGACGTGTCAGCGACTGAAAATCCTGTCGTCAGCAGCGCTGCGAGGGCGATCAGCCCAAATAGGTTTTTCATTTTAAACATGGTAAAGTTTCCTTGTCTAAGAGTGAGAACCGGAAGCCGGAAATCCCGGCTTCCGGTGAGACCCTTCTGATTAGTTGATCGATGCGAGCTCCTGGCCGCCGGTAGCCTGATCACCGACATTCACAGAGACAGACGAAACCGTTCCGGTTGCAGGAGACTTGATTTCGACTTCCATTTTCATGGCTTCCATGATCATCAGAACGTCTCCTTCGTTGACGTGATCGCCAACGTTGACGCTGAGTTTCATCACTTTACCCGGCATCTGGGCTTTCACAACGGTGGAATCGGCGGACTCGTGTGCGCCGTCTGCGGAGGCGGTTTCTACACCATCTGCAACGTCAATGCTGTAGGCTTTGCCGTTGACGGTCGCTTTGTCGCCTTTGACTTCAACGGCAAACTTTTTGCCGTCAACGGTAACGGTGTAAGCACCATCACCACCTGCGGAGGCATCAGCGGCCGGTTTGGAAGCGCCTTTGCGTACGCCGTTGATTTCGGATTTTCCGAGCAGGAAGTCGATCCCTTTCTGTTTGCAGGTAGCAGCGATGAAGATGTTTTCTTCGGTTTCTTCGATGCTGCTTTCCTGAAGCATTTTTCTGGCAGCGTCGACCCCTTTGTTCGGGTCGCGGTCATTGATGTCCACCGGGTTTTCGGTGGTCGGTTCCAGCTCAAGCTTTTCAGAAGCGAGTTTGACGATTTCCGGGTCGGGTGTGCACGGAGTTTTTCCGAAGTAACCGAGAACCATTTTGCCGTAACCGTCGGCGATTTTTTCCCATGGGCCAAACATGACGTTGTTGAAGGCCTGCTGGAAGTAGAACTGGGAAACCGGAGTTACAGACGTTCCGAATCCGCCGCGACGAACCACTTCACCCATGGCGTGGATGCAGTCTTCGTATTTGTCCATGATGTTGTTGTCGCGCATCATCTGCGTGTTGGCAGTCAGCGCACCGCCGGGCATCGGCGACCACGGAATCATCGGCTCAACGGCTTTGGCTTCCGGCGGAAGCATGTAGTCGGCCATACAGTCTTTGAAGACTGTTTCGGCGTGCATCATTTTGTCGATGTCGACGTCCAGTTCGTAGTCTTCACCGCGCAGGGCGTGCCAGAGGGTCGCCACGTCGGGCTGGCAGGTTCCGCCGGAGGCGGGGGCCATGGAACAGTCGACCTGGTCCGCGCCGGCTTTGATGGCTGCAATGTAACCGACAGTTCCTACGCCGGCTGTTTCGTGGGAGTGGAACACCAGTTTGGTTTCAGACGGCAGCATTTTGCGAGCCATCTGGATGGTTTCGAACACTTTTTTCGGGGTGGAGGTTCCGGAGGCGTCTTTGAAGCAGACGCTGTCGAATGCCATGCCCGAGTCCAGAATGCCCTGCAGGGTTTTCTGGTAGAACTCGACGTCATGGGCACCGGTGCATCCCGGAGGCAGCTCCATCATGGTAACGACGACCTCGTGGTTGAGGCCGTGGGCTTTAATGGAATTGGCCGAGTCGATCAGGTTGTTGACGTCGTTGAGCGCGTCAAAGTTGCGAATGGTGGTGATGCCGTGCTTGGCAAACATTTTTGCGTGCAGGTCGATGATGTCGCGAGACTGGGAGTCGAGGCCTACTACGTTGATTCCGCGACCGAGGGTCTGCAGGTTTGCATCCGGCCCGACGGTTTCGCGGAACCGGTCCATCATGTCGAATGCGGACTCGTTGCAGTAGAAGAACGGAGCCTGGAAACGTGCGCCGCCACCGGCTTCAAAATGAGTCTGTCCGGCTTCCACACAGGCTTTTACTGCCGGTAGGAAGTCTTCTGTCAATACACGTGCACCGTAGACGGACTGAAAGCCGTCGCGGAACGCGGTGTTCATAATATGGATTGTTTTTTTAGCCATCATTTACTCCTTAATGTTTTAAATTCTATTTAACCCCGTTTTGCCCGGATCGCCGCCAGAGCAACAGCAATGGCTGCCGCGGGACTTGCAGCTGCCGGTGCTGCAGTTTCTGCGGTCTCTTCTGGAAAAAGATGTGAAAACTTTTTGAAGAAAGCCGAAGCCGTCTGCATTGCGACAACCAGAAGAACAAGAAAGGCGAAAACCGTCGCCATTCCGATCACCATTAAAACCAGTCCTTGACCCATAATTTTATCCTTTATTTTTCGCAGATGTGTAAAATAGCCTGCTTTCTACGGAAACAAGGCCGTTAGAACCAGTCAAAACGACAAATAAATAACTGAAAGTTAAATAATGAAATTCTGTTTGCGATGGTACGACCGTCTGCCATCGACCAATACTTTTTTAAAGGAACTGCTCGAGGTCGACTCGCAACTCCCTTCAGGAACGGTAGTTGCGACAAGAGAGCAAACCCATGGACGGGGCCGGAGAGGGCGAAGCTGGCTTGCTTCCGCTAACGAAAACCTTACTTTTTCCTTTCTTTTGCTCGGCAGCTGCGAGCCGCAGAAACTGCCTGCCGCCGCAATGGCCGCCGCTGTGGCTGTGGCTGAATTACTGACGCAGGAAGGTATTTCTGCCGACCTGAAGTGGCCGAACGATGTTCTGGTAAACGGACGCAAAATCTGCGGGATTCTCTCTGAAGGAGTGCCCGGTGGAATTATCGTTGGAATCGGGCTCAACGTGAATATGCAGAATGCAGGTCATATCGATCAGCCCGCCACCTCCATGCTGATCGAAAGCGGTTCGCGCCACAGTCTCGACGAGCTGCTTGAAAAGCTGCTTCCGATCCTTTCCGGGCGCCTCGACGAATGGGCGCAGGGCGGCTTTTCCAGGGTTCGGAAAAAATGGGAAGCCCATGTCCCGAACATTGGAAAAATGATATCCGTGCGCGACGGTGACGCTTTTCGTGAAGGACTGCTCGCCGGCTTCGGCGAAAACGGTGAACTGCTTCTTCAGGATCAGTCTGGAACCGTCAGCCCCGTCTGGGCCGGTGATGTGAGCTCATGAAGATTCTACTGATCACTCCACCTCTGCTGCAGCCGAACACGCCGTATGCTGCAACCCCGCTGTTGACGGCGTGGCTTCGTTCGCAGGGGCATGATGCGGTTCAGGCGGACCTGTCGCTGGAACTGCTGCTGAAGCTGTTCTCAAAAGAGGGGCTTTGTGAGCTTTTCCAAAGATTGGAATCGGCTGCGTCGGGGCAACGGTCTGCGGCGACCGGGTTTCTGGAGCAAAGGGCTGCTTATCTCGAAACCATTGAACCGGTTGTTGCATTTCTCCAGGGCAAAAGCGACTCGCTGAATGTCGCTTTGCCGGAAGGACCGAATCTTGCGCGCGCCTACGATCAGGAGGAGCAGCTCCAATGGGATTTTCGCGGGCTGAACGGTGAGGATCGTGCCCGTCATCTATGCAGTCTGTATCTCGATGATATCGCCGAAGCATTTAAACTGGCTGATCCTAACTTCGGTTTTTCCCGCTACGCCGAGTCGCAGTGCGCTGCCGCTGTTGGGTTTAAGGATGTACTGAATGTTGTGACACAGAAGTCAATGTTCAGGGGGAAGCTGGAGTCTCTGGCCGATCGGTATATAGAACAGCACGCCCCGGACCTTGTGGTTCTGACGGTACCCTTTCCCGGGTGTCTGGCAGGAGCGATCATGACTGCCCGGAGGATGAAGCAGATCCAGCCCGAGGTAAACGTGGTTCTCGGCGGGGGGTATGTGAATACTGAACTGAGGGAGCTGGCAGATCCGCAGGTTTTTGATTTTGTGGATTTTGTCTGTCTCGACAGCGGCATGATTCCTCTGCTGCGGCTGGTCAATGGAGAAACCCCGGTGCGCACCTTTGTGCGCGAAGGCGGAGCGGTTCGGTTTTATGAGGATGACGACACTGTTGTTCCGCATGATTCTCTGCCGGCACCCGTTCTGGACGGGCTTCCTTTGAATGACTGTTTCGGACTGTTCGAAGTGCTCAATCCGGTGACACGGTTATGGTCGGATGGACGATGGAACAAGCTGGTTTTAGCCCAGGGTTGCTGCTGGAGCCGCTGTGCGTTTTGCGACACGTCCATCGATTACATTTGCCGGTATGATCCGGCTTCGCCCAAAACCATTTGTGACTGGATGGAAAGCATGATGGCGGAGAGCGGCTCCAACGGGTTCCATTTTGTCGATGAGGCACTGCCGCCGGATTTGCTGGATGGACTTTGCAGTGAGATTCTGAAACGCGGTCTAAATGTGGAGTGGTGGGGCAACATTCGTTTTGAGAAGCGGCTCGGCGAAGAGCTGGTCAGGAAAATGGCGCATGCGGGTTGCATTGCTGTAACCGGAGGTCTGGAAACCTGCAGTGACCGTACGCTCAAGCTGATGAGAAAAGGAATTACCGTCGAAGACGCTTCGCAGGTGCTTCGTAATTTTGCTGATGCCGGCATTTTGACGCACGCCTATCTAATGTACGGCTTTCCAACGCAGACGCGGGATGAGGTTTTTCAGGGGCTGGAAACTGTGCGCGGCTTAATGGAGGAGGGCGCGCTGCACTCGGTCTATTGGCACCGATTCGCCCTGACCGCTCACAGCGAAATGGCCCGCGAACCGGACCGCTTTGAAATTCGCCTGCTTCCGGAAGTGCGCACCGGCTTTGCACGCAACGAGGTTCCGTTTGCCGGGAATTTTGATCACAACCTTGAGGCCGTTGGTGATGCTTTGCGCGCTGCGTCTTACAACTTCAATCTGGGCCTTGGCTTTGATTTGCCGGTTGAGGAGTGGTTCGTGCATTAACACGCGAACCTGTTTGAGTCCATATCATGCAGGTGGTCGTGTTCTACCTTTTATCAGGAGCTGTTTTTTTATTCGGGGAATAACATCAACATGACCAACGTTGAAGTCAGTTAGCCGAACTGTTTCGGTATATTTCCTTTTTTCTTTTGGTTGGAGGCTTGTGTTGATTTTTGCATATCCCTTTTGCAGGGGAGGATTGTGCTTGCTTCCGATGTTGCATGGAATGATCTCTATTAGCATACGCACAGGATCTTCTGACTTATTTTCGGCGGTAAAAGAAACAACACATTTGGAGCCATAAACATGCCACTCCAGATCTTTTACAGTGATAGGGGAGGGACTGAATAATCTATCTAAACCAAGTAATAAGAGACTCGTTGCAACGAGTCCTTTTAATAGGCCTATTGATGATTTTTGTGGCTTATTTTTTATTTGGGACACCGCGGTTGTTTAACGAGAATGGGTGCCTTCGGATGTTGTCAAGGCAATGAGACATCAGGCTCGCCTCAGAACTTCTCCAGCAAGATATCATAGGTGGTGGTCAGCGATTCCGGCACCACATGCCGGTCGCCAATGACGGCCATAAAGTTGGTATCTCCCACCCAGCGCGGAACGATGTGGCGGTGCAGGTGATCTTTCAGCCCGGCGCCGGCCGCGGAGCCCAGGTTGGTTCCGATATTAAATCCTTCCGGCTGCATGGCGTTGCGCAGGGCGGCTATGGCGCGTCGGGTCAGTTCGCACATTTCCAGATCTTCCTCTTGTGTCAGTTCGGAGAAATCCGCGATATGTCGCTGGGGGCAAACCATCAGGTGGCCGCTGGTGTACGGGAATCGGTTCATCACAACTGCACAGGTTTTACTGCGGAAAAGAATCAGATTGTCGCGGTCTGTGTCTTCCTCAAGCATCCTGCAGAGAAAACATTCATTTTCCTTTTCTGCCCGGATGTACTCAATGCGCCAAGGCGCCCATAACGGTCGGTTCGTGTTGCTCATAGATTGGGATTATGATTAAGATATTTCTTCAACGCAAATAAGGAATTTCTTTCGTGGCAATAAAACTGATTCATGGAACCGACGAATACCTGGTGAGTCATCACTCCCGCAAGGCTGTCAACGCTCTCTGCCCAGAGGAAGAACAGACGCTGGGGCTCGAAACAATTGAAGGGGATGTGAAAACCGTCGATGAGGCGGTTTCTGCATTGAAAACGGCGATCGGAGCGTTGCGAACGGTCGGGTTGTTCAGTGGGCAGAAAACCGTCTGGCTTCGTGACGTATCGATTTTCAAGGACAAGGTTATCTCGAAAAACAAAGAGATAAAGGATCTGCTGGCGCAGTTGGCCGAAGATATCAAGAACGGTCTTCCGGATGGTCAGCACCTGATTATCTCAGCTCCTGGAGTCGATCGGCGTTCCGCCTTTTATAAGGCCTGTCAGGCGGGGGCGGACGTAGAGACGTATGATCTGCCGGAACAGGCTTATTTGAAAGAGCCGATTATTCGTGAGCGGGCGCAGAAGCTTTTTGCAAAGGCACAGTGCCGGGTCAGTCCGGCGGCTCTCGATCTTTTTATTGAGAAGGTCGGCATGGATACGCGCCAGCTGGTCATGGAAGCGGAAAAGCTGACGCTGTACATCGGCGATCGCAATGAAATCACGGTTGATGATGTAAAAGCGATTACATCGTCATCCTCCGAGGCTATCGCCTGGGACTTTACCGATGCATTGGGCGAGCGAAAGCTCGATGAGGCCCTGAAAATTCTTCGTCAGCTCATTTTCCAGGGAGAGGCTCCGGTTGCGCTGATGTTTGCCATCGAGACACTGTACCGGAACCTGACGCAGTTCCGGGCCTATTTTGACCAGGGCTGGTTGCGCCTGAGTGGATCGCGCGGCGCGGGATCGGTGCAGTGGGCACATGATCCTGAGATGGACCGTATGTTCATCCAGCTTCCGGCCGATCCTCGTAAAATGCACTGGTTTCGGGTTGGGAAACTCGGGCAGCAGGCGAAGAACTACACTGCAGAAGAACTGCGGGTGTGCCAGAAACGTCTGCTGGAGACTCACGAACAGCTCGTGTCCGGCTCGGTCGCTCAGGAAATGATCCTTGAAATGCTCGTGATCAAGCTGGTCGCAAAAGTTTAATCCTTTATTTGGGAATCCGGGATATGTCGATTGCTGAAAATTTAAAACTGATTGAAGAACGTATTTGCGCTGCATGTGAGAGATCCGGCCGCAGCCGGGGGGATGTAAAGCTGATTGCGGTTTCAAAGTACAAACCGGCGGAGGCTGTCCGGGAGGCGGCCGACGCCGGTCAGATCCTGTTCGGGGAAAACCGGGTTCAGGAAGCACAAACCAAGATTCCGCAGTGCCCGCCGAACCTGCAATGGCACCTGATCGGTCATCTGCAGAGCAATAAAGCGAAAATCGCAGCGTCCGGACTGTTCCGGATGATCCATTCGGTCGATTCTGAAAAACTGCTGCTGGCGCTCGAACAGCATACTGCAATACCGCTGCCGATCCTGATTCAGGTGAATGTTTCAGGCGAAGGATCCAAATCCGGCTGTGCACCCGAAGAGGCCGCCGCCCTGATTGAGGCCGCCAACAACTGCTCGCGGGTTGAAGTCCACGGCTTGATGACGATCCCGCCGTTTACGCCGGATCCCGAAAAAGCGCGCACTCATTTTTCAAACCTTCGGAAACTGCGCGATGAACTGCAGGAGCAGACCGGCACTCCGCTTCCGGAACTGTCGATGGGCATGTCCGGCGATTTTGAAATTGCGATTGAAGAAGGCTCAACGTTTGTGAGAGTGGGAACGGATATTTTTGGAGAACGATCATGAGTATTATGGAATCAAAAGTGGTTTTTGTCGGAGCAGGAAACATGGCTGAAGCGATCGCCGCCGGCATGGTGAGAGCCGAATTCTGCGCAGCGGAAAAAATTGTGATGACGGACATCCGTCCGGAGAGGCTGTCAGGTTTAGAGACGGACCTCGGGGTCAGCACGTCTGCTGACAACAGCGTGGTGAAAAACGCTGAAATCGTTGTGCTGGCAGTGAAACCTCAGATCATGAATGATGTGCTTGAAGATATTGCACCGGTTCTGCGCAAAGAAACGCTGGTGATCAGCATTGCTGCCGGAATCACTGCTGAAAAAATTGAGAGAGCGCTGGGCGAGGGAACCCGGGTGATCCGCGTGATGCCGAACACGCCGGCATTAATCGGGCAGGGCGCATCCGGAATCGCTGCCGGCCGTCTGGCGGACGAGGCGGATCTGGAAGTGGCAGAAACCATTCTGGGATGTGTCGGCGAAACGGTTCGGGTGGATGAAAAAGATCTGGACGCAGTAACCGCCCTGAGCGGCTCCGGCCCTGCCTATGTGTTTTACCTGCTCGAAAGCATGCTGGCTGCTGCTGAAGAAATGGGGCTTGAAAAAGAAACCGCCCGCACGCTGGCGCTGCAAACCGTTGAAGGCGCCGCGCGGCTGATGAAAGACTCCGGCGAAGAGGCTGCGGAACTGCGGGCGAAAGTAACGTCCAAAGGCGGCACCACCTTTGCTGCCATGACCTCCATGGAGGAGTCCGGTGTGAAGCCGGCAATTATCAAGGCGCTTAAAGCCGCGCAAATGCGCTCCAAAGAGCTATCCGGATAAAAAACGGTTCCAAACCCTGGAAAGCTAAAGCTATGGCCTTGACCGGATGGACGAGCTTTGGCTTAATACGCGCTTCTTTCGAGGCCAATGTAGCTCAGCTGGTAGAGCAATTCACTCGTAATGAATAGGTCAGCGGTTCGAATCCGCTCATTGGCTCCATTCTCTTTTCAGTTTCCAAACACAGGGAACTCTGCGCGCACGCCGGGGTCTTCTGCCGTTTTGGAAATCATCGGCAGATCTTCTTCGGCTTTTTCCCACGGATTGAAGGCGAGGGGGCCGTAGCCGTTCCCGAGATCCGGAGCCTGACGCAGCCCCTGATTTAAATAGGTTTTGGCCAGCACAATGCTGTCCAGCGGCTGGCAGCCGAGGGCGCGGGCTGCGGCAATGGCAGAGGAGAGCACACATCCGGTGCCGTGCGAGCTCCGGGTTTCGATTCGGGGGCTGGACAGCCACGCGCGATCGGTTCCGTCGCTCCAGTAGTCGCTGGAGAGCTCAACGTCATGCGAACCGTGCCCGCCTTTAATCAGCACTTCATTCACTCCCAGCGACAGCGCTATGTTTGCCGCTGTTTCAATATCGGACGGGGTTGCGATTTCCATTCCCAGCAGATGTTCCGCTTCGGGAAGGTTTGGCGTAATCAGGTCAATTACAGGAAACAGTTTTTCAGTCACCAGCGGCCATGCTTTGGCTTCCAGCAGAAAGGTTCCGCTGGATGAAATCAGCACCGGATCGCAAACAGTAAAAGGCACGTGGGTGCCGGTCAGGAATCTGGTGACGATTTCAATAGTTTCAACGGTGCCCAGCATGCCGAGTTTAACCGCCACCGGAGGAAGATCGGATTGAAGAGCGTCCAGCTGGGCCTTCAGCATATCGGGTGCGACCCATTCGAGAAGGCCGGTGCCGACGGTGTTTTGTGCCGTGAGGGCGGTAATGACGGAACAGGCATGCACGCCGAGCAGATTCATCACCTTAAGGTCTGCCTGAACACCGGCGCCTCCGCCGGAATCGGATCCGGCTATGGTCCATGCAATGGGTTTTGTCATATTCATTCTCCTTCTCTTGCCCATGCTCATAACCCTATGTCTGGCGGGTTCGCGCCCAAGGTCAGGATTATGATGGTTATTCAGGCTGCACGCCGACGCTGGTTGCCTGACGTTCTTCAAACTGATAGACCGTTTCGCCTTCGTGCACAAATCCGATTTCGTGAGCAATCTTCTGAACAAAATTTCTGTCCGTGCTGAACTTTTCCTGATTCATTCGAAGTTCTTTAATGCGCTCTTTTTCCGCACTGATATCGGCGTCCAGGTCACTTTTGGTTTCCTGATAGTTCTGGAACTGCTGGATTTTCGGCAGGAATGCAAATGCAACCCCGATCAGTGCAAGAAGCACAACCGCCAGGGCCACATATCGATAGACTTTATTCCAGTATTTCTGAGCACTCACAGCGGTGAATATGAAATATGAATGATGAAATATGAAGTATGAAATGGGAAAGATGATCTTCAGATGTGAAAACGCCCTGGAGAATTCTCCAGGGCGCTGATCTTTTCCAATGGTGGAAAACTGTGCGCATCTATGCAATAGAGCTGCTAGTCACCGTAGCGGGCTTCGGTGCCGAGCATTTCTTCGATGCGCAGCAGCTGGTTGTATTTGCTGATGCGGTCGGAGCGGCTTAGGGAACCGGTTTTGATCTGGCCGGCGTTGGTGGCCACGGCGATGTCGGCAATGGTGTTGTCGGAGGTTTCACCGGAGCGGTGGGAAACGACAGCGGTGAAGCCGGCTTTGTGAGCCATTTCAATCGCGTCGAGTGTCTCGGTGAGCGTTCCGATCTGGTTGACCTTGATGAGGATGGAGTTGGCGCTGCCTTCTTTGATTCCGCGTTCGAGGAACTTCACGTTGGTAACGAACAGGTCGTCGCCGACGAGCTGGCATTTGTCGCCGATCAGGTCCGTCAGGACTTTCCATCCGGCCCAGTCTTCTTCATTCATGCCGTCTTCGATGGAGTCGATCGGGTATTTGCCGATAAGTTCTTCGAGGTATTTGGCTTGTTCTTCAGAAGAACGTTTGGCTCCGCTTTCCCCTTCGAATTTTGCGTAGTTGTAAACGCCGTCTTCGTAGAACTCGGAGGAGGCGCAGTCGAGACCGATAGTCACATCTTTGCCCGGCTCGTATCCAGCGTCTTTAATGGCCTGCATGATGGCGTCGAGGGCTTCCTCGGTTCCGCCTGCAAAGTTCGGAGCAAATCCGCCTTCGTCACCGACGGCAGTGGAGAGGCCTTTGCCTTTGATGATGGCTTTGAGCGCGTGGAACACTTCCGCGCCGCAGCGCAGGCCTTCTTTGAAGGACGGGGCGCCAACCGGACGGATCATGAATTCCTGGAAGGCGATCGGAGCATCGGAGTGCGATCCGCCGTTAATGATGTTCATCATCGGAACGGGCAGGGCTTTGGCGTTGGTTCCGCCGATGTAGCGGAAGAGCGGCATGTCGAGTTCAGCGGCGGCGGCGTGCGCGCAAGCCAGGGAGACGCCGAGCATGGCGTTGGCGCCGAGTTCGCTTTTTGTTTCGGTGCCGTCGAGGCCGATCATGAACTGGTCGACGCCGACCTGGTCCATGGCGTCCATGCCGATGATCGCCGGGGCGATTTTTTCGTTTACGTTGGCAACGGCTTTCTGGACGCCTTTGCCGAGGTAGCGGTTTTTGTCGCCGTCGCGCAGTTCAAGCGCTTCGTTGACGCCGGTGGATGCGCCGGACGGAACACCCGCGCGGCCGGCTGCGCCGGACTCGAGGATGACATCGACTTCGATGGTCGGGTTGCCGCGTGAATCAAGAATTTCGCGACCGATTACTTCTATAATAGCTGACATAGGGGTTCCTCCTTTTGATGTTCCCTTCGAAATGAGACGCGACTATACGACCAGAGTTTGATGAGAGCAAGCGGGTCTTTATTAAGATTGCGTATAAATTCGCCGTTTGGGGTCCGCAGGGTTGAACCGCACCCCGAATGTATGGACGATACGCGGCTTTATTTACGAACCAACATGTATTGGAAAATACAAGGAGCTTAACAACGATGGAAACCACATCTGAGATCAAAGAAATGTGTGTCGTTGCCCGCGGTCCGAAAAACGGTCCGGCGCCTATTCCTCAAGAGGGGAAATGGACGAAGGCAACGGAAATTAAAGATATTAACGGATTCACCCACGGTGTGGGTTGGTGTGCACCGCAGCAGGGCGCCTGCAAACTTTCGCTGAATATCAAAGAGGGTGTTATTCAGGAAGCGCTGATCGAAACACTCGGCTGCACCGGCATGACCCATTCTGCTGCGATGGCTGGTGAAATCCTTACCGGAAAAACCATCCTCGAAGCGCTGAACACCGACCTCGTTTGCGACGCCATCAACGTGGCAATGCGCGAACTCTTCCTGCAGATCGTTTACGGACGTTCCCAGTCGGCCTTCTCCGAAGGCGGCCTGCCGATCGGCGCCGGCCTCGAAGACCTTGGCAAAGGCTTGCGCTCTGTCACCGGAACCATCTTCGGAACCGTTGAAAAAGGCGTTCGCTACCTCGAAACCGCTGAAGGGTACATCACCAAGCTCGGTCTCGACGAAGACGACCAGGTCATTGGCTATGCGTTTGTTCACCTCGGCAAGATGATGGAGTTCATCGCCAAGGGCGAAAGCGCTGACGAAGCCCTTAAAAAAGCATCCGGCACCTACGGACGTTTCGCCGATGCTGTAAAACAGATTGACCCGCGCCACAAATAAGGAGGATCGAACCATGGCATTATTTGAAGGATATGAAAGACGGATTGGCCAGATCACTCCGGTGCTCGAAAAGTACGGAATTGGATCGGTCGAAGAATGCGCTGAAATCTGCAAAGAAAAAGGCGTCGATGTATACGAAGTTGTAAAAGAAATTCAGCCGATTGCATTCGAAAACGCAATGTGGGCCTACACCGTTGGTGCTGCAATTGCCATCAAGAAAGGTCAGACCGCTGCTGCCGATATCGCTGAAACCCTCGGCGAAGGTCTGCAGGCATTCTGCATCCCGGGATCAGTTGCTGACGACCGCAAAGTCGGTATCGGTCACGGAAACCTGGCTTCCATGCTGCTGAAAGAAGAAACCAAATGCTTCGCACTGCTCGCAGGTCACGAATCTTTCGCTGCTGCGGAAGGCGCACTCGGCATCTGCCGCTACGCCAACAAAGCCCGCAAAGAGCCGTTGCGCGTGATCCTCAACGGTCTCGGCAAAGACGCTGCGTTCATCATCAGCCGCATCAACGGCTTCACGCATGTCGCCACCGAATTCGACTACGCCACCGGCGAAGTCAAAGTCGTTGCTGAAAAAGCTTACTCCAAAGGTGAACGCGCTGACGTCCGCTGCTATGGCGCTGACGACGTTCGCGAAGGGGTTGCCATCATGCATAAAGAAGGCGTTGATGTTTCCATCACCGGAAACTCCACCAACCCGACCCGCTTCCAGCACCCGGTTGCCGGTACCTACAAAAAAGAATGCGTTGAACTGGGTAAACCGTACTTCTCCGTCGCCTCCGGCGGTGGAACCGGCCGTACGCTGCACCCCGACAACATGGGGGCAGGTCCTGCCTCTTACGGCATGACCGACACCATGGGACGCATGCATTCCTCCGCGCAGTTCGCAGGATCTTCCTCCGTACCTGCCCACGTGGAAATGATGGGACTCATCGGTATGGGCAACAACCCGATGGTTGGTGCTTCTGTGGCGGTGGCTGTTGCCATCTCTCAGGCTATGTAAAGCAACGCAGTTGCTTTTCAGAAAACCGTTCCGGCTCGCCGGGGCGGTTTTTTTTGTGCTTGGTAGAGTTCTCGCAAAGCCGCCAAGTTCCCGGACGTAGACGCGATGTCTTCATCGGTCTTCCAAATCTTGGAAGCTGTAGATGCGACCGGGGGCGCGCTTTATGTGATTTTTAGACCGATTCAGATTTAGAGTAGTATGCTGTTTTGTTGATCCAATTCTTTTAATCATTGTTTTTATTACGCATATTGAGCTGCTTGTTTTTAAGAGTGATGCCTGAGAGCGTTGTGCAGAGAACGAGTTGAAGGGGAATAGCTGTTTCTATGAAAAATGTTGGTCTGTTTTTTTGTTCACCTTTCAAGGGGTTAGTGATCCTGTTTCTGGGATGTAATATGTCTGCTGTCTGGGCTGAAACCATCAGTCAGGATGAGGCCCTTGAGTATGGTCGCAACTGGCTGGGTCTTCAGGCTGATTCTTTAAGCAGCAATTCTGTTTCCGTGGCGGCAAGTGCTGAACCCGATATCGTGATTGTGACTTACACCCTGAAGGATTCCTCCGGAACTCCAACTGTATATGTACTGGATGCCGCATCGCAGGGATTTCTGATTCTTTCCGCGGATGATCGGGTCCAGCCTGTGCTGGGCTACGGAGATAAGCTGCCGGAAAACTCAGAAATCCCTCCTAATGTGAAGTATTGGCTGCAGAGCATGAGTGCGCAGATCGAAGTCGTACGGGCGTCGGCTGGCACATCCGTTCATTCCGGCTGGTCGGATCCGACGGTTTCTCGGGTCGCTGCCGTTGCCGCTACCGATGCTTCCTCTGGAGATATCGGGCCTCTTCTGCAGACTGCCTGGCATCAAGGAGATTTCTATAACGCATACTGTCCTGCGGATCCGGATGCAACAACCGGGAATGGCTTAACGTGGGCAGGGTGTGTTGCCACTGCAATGGCGCAAGTGATGCGGTATTATGAATATCCCTTCCGCGGTCGCTATTCATTTGCCTATGAAGATGAGCGCTACGGAACTCAATCTGAGAATTTCGGTCAGCACATTTATAACTGGACCAATATGCCTAATCAGCTCACTGCCACAAATCTGGATGTCTGCCGCCTGATCCGGGACTGTGGCGTTGCTGTTAAAATGATTTATGGGCCGGATAGCTCCGGTAGTTATACTAGAAGTGTTCTTGACGCCATGGCTCTGTATTTCGGGTATTCAATCCATGCGAACATGGTGGTTCGGATGGCGTCTGGAGAGGAGTCGGAATCATGGAAAACAATGCTTTTGAACGAACTTATAGCGGCTCGTCCCGTTTTTTATGCTGGGAAACAGCCCGATAATCAGTCAGGGCATGCTTTTGTTTGCGACGGATATCGCGCTTCCGATGATACCTTTCATTTTAATTGGGGTTGGCGTGGCTATTACAACGGATATTATTCTGTCAATGATCTTTCACCCAGTTCCGTTGATTACAACGGAAGACAGTATATGCTGTTAGGACTGCAGCCCCAAAGTCCTATGCCGAATGTTTTGCTGCTTTCAAGGAACGGAGCCGGAACGTGGGAACGAGTCGTTGATGCAAATGAGGACGGCATCAAATTAAAGGATAATGCCGTTGAGCCGTCCTCAGACTATTTTATTGAAATCGTCAGTTCGGGCGGCTCTCACTCCGATTGGTTGATCAGTTCAGAGCTGTATATTCCGCCAGGCACGCACGCCTCTCTGGAATTTGATTATCTGGCTTACATGGGGCCTTCATCTCTCCGGGTGTTTGTATCCACCCATGCCGGAAACTCTGTTGATCTGTTCACTAATCAGGTTGCGGAGCGGGTTGAGTCTTCCGGAATGGCCGCGCCCGACCATTGTTCGGTGTCCTTGAATGACTACGCAGGGCAGACGCTCCGTATCGGCGTCGAAGTGTATGAAACCTCTGCTTATACAATCATGGACAACTTTGCTGTATATTCCACGGTTCCGGTTACGGTTGTCGGGGCGGGCCATGGAACGGTTCGGCCGGACGACGTTGTGGAAATTCCCTACCTGCATGATGGTCAGTTTGATGTCGAAGCGGATCCGTATTACCACATTGCCTCTATCGTAACCAACGGACAGAAATGGGCGGACGACTCAATTCTTTCCGGTATACCCCAGACCAATCTGGTATGGAGCCAGTTAACCACGGCCTCGACGATGACGGTATGTTTTGCGGAAAATACGGCTCCGGCAGGAACGCCGGAGTGGTGGCTGGCCGAGCATGGTTTGACCAATGATGCCGTTGCTGTGGAAGAGTCAAACGATCAGGACGGGGACGGCTTTTCGGCATGCGATGAATTTATTGCCGGCACTGTTCCCACCGATCCGCAATCACGGTTCTATGCGTCTTCCTGTACGTCAGTTGCCGGGGGACAGTGGGAGCTGACCTGGCCCAGCGTAAGCGGTCGGGTTTATTCCGTTGAATGGACTCCCAGTCTTAGTGATCAGGATTTTTCAGTATTGGCCACCAATATCATCGCTTCGCCGCCGATCAACTCCGTGACGCTGCCTGCCGCAGAACGCAATGTGTTTTATCGACTCACTGTTGGACGACAATAATTATTCGGACTATGGGGCCTACCGGGCAGAAAAGTCTGCTGCCGTTCTGTGCCTGTCCTTTTGATTCGCTTTTATTTATGTTCATTCGTGGTAAAAAACCGCTATTTTGGTTTTTTTATGAAAACGACGATTTATCTGATACGGCACGGGCAGACGGAGTGGAATGTGGAGCGCCGCATGCAGGGGCGAGCCGATTCGCCGCTGACTCTGCAGGGCGTTGAGGCGGCCGAACGGCTCGCACCGAAAATTCCACCGGTCAGCGCGGTTTATTCATCCCCAAGCGGGCGGACGATGCAGACGGCCCGTATTTTGTTTGGAAGCCGCGAAGTTGTTGTGTGCGACGACCGGCTGCTGGAAATCAATCTAGGCGACTGGGAAGGGAGGCTGCAGGCGGATCTGGATCTTGAAGATCCGGAACAGCATCCCAACTTCTGGAAGGCGCCGCATCTGTTCAAGAAGGAGGGGGCGGAAACCTTTTCCGATGTCGCGGGGCGCGCTGCTGGATTTCTTGATGAGATTTCTGGGCGGCACGCCGGGCAGTCCGTGGCGGTTGTTTCGCACACGACGGTGATCCGCTCAATGCTCTTTTCCGTTGAGCCGCGCGACCTGTCGGGATTCTGGAGGCCGCCGGCGGTTTATCCGGCCAGCATCAGCGAGGTCGTGATTGTCGACGGCGTTTCCCGCATCGTCCGCTTCGGATGCACCGCTCATCATGAGCACAGCCATTGCGGAGCCTACTAGACAGTTTGTCTCCGAAAAATAGAGACATTTGACTCGGACGAGGTAAAACAGGGGGCGTTTTACCGATCTGGAGAAGAACCATGCTTGTTTCCCCGCGCAGCCCGCTTGAGTACAGTTTCCGCAGCGAACGCCCCGTACGCACGCTTTTCAGCCTTTTGCGCCGCAAACGGCTGTATTATGTGGTGACGGTGCTGATGCTGATTCTGAAGCATTCGCCGATGTGGATTATTCCGTTTCTGACTGCGCGGGTGATCAATACATTGGCCGACCCGAAGCTTTATCCGGTTTCTCAGCTGCCGTTTTACTTTGGAGCTGTTGTGATATTGACGGTTCAGAATGTTCCGTCGCACACCATTTATATCTCCATGCTCAGCGGCGCGGTCCGCGATTTGGAGCGAACTCTGCGCAGCGCTCTGGTAACACGACTGCAGCATTTGTCGATTGCTTTCCATGACCGCTCAGAAACAGGGCGGCTGCAGGCTAAAGTGCTGCGGGATGTGGAGCAGATTCAGATGTTCTGTATGCTGGTGGGCGAGGGCGGCATGGTGGCGGTTCTGTCATTCCTGTTTGCGGTGACGGTGACTGCAGTGCGTGAGCCGCGCATGCTGCTGTTCTTTCTGCTGATGGTGCCGCTGGTGGCGTTGATGCGGACTCTGTTCGGCCGGAAAATTCAGCAGCGCAACAGTGCGTTTCGCCAGCAGGTGGAACAGATGTCCTCCGGCGTGAGCGAAATGCTTAATATGATTCCGGTCGTGCGTGCGCATGGCTTGGAAGGCGAAGCATCCCGCGAAATGAACCGCCAGTTTGAGGAGGTTAACCAGCGCGGGCGCAAACTGGACCAGATCAATGCGCTGTTCGGTGCTTCGTCATGGGTTACCTTTCAGCTTTCAATGATCGTCGGCCTGTCTGTCTTGAGCTGGTTCTGCCTGAAAGGATGGATTCCGGTCGGGGATGTTGTTTTGTATCAGTCGCTGTTCAGTATGATTATCATGTGTGTCACTCAGATGCTGACGATTTACCCGCAGCTGGCTAAAGGGCTGGAATCCGTGCGCTCTCTGGGCGAGGTTCTGGAGTACCCCGACCTCGAACACAACCGCGGGCGGCGAAAAGTGGATAGGCTTCGCGGCGAAGTTGCGTTTCGTGATGTGCTGTTCAGCTACGAGGAGGGAAAAGCGCCGGCCATTAACCGGGTTTCGCTCGATGTGACGCCCGGCGAGTGCATTGCTCTGGTTGGGCCGAGCGGTGGCGGTAAATCAACAATGATGCAGCTGCTGATCGGGTTCCGACGGCCTCAGGATGGACAGATTCTGATCGACGGGCAGAATATGGAAGAGCTCGATATGCGCACCGTTCGCCGTTTTATTTCCGTGGTACCGCAGGAAACCATTCTGTTTTCCGGAACGATTCTGGAAAACATTGTGTACGGGCTGTCCGATGTAAGTATGGATCAGGTGAATGAGGTGCTTGCCGCCGCCAACCTGAGTGAGCTTGTGGAGAGCCTCCCTGAAGGCATTCAGACCCGGATCGGAGAAGACGGTGCGATGCTTTCCGGCGGTCAGCGCCAGCGCATTGCCATTGCCCGCGCACTGATTCGCAATCCGCAGATTCTGGTGCTGGACGAAGCGACGTCGGCGCTCGATGTGGTTTCTGAAAAGAAAGTGCAGGAAGCCATTGATCGCGCGGTGCAGAACCGCACCACCTTTATTGTGGCGCATCGTCTTTCAACCGTCCGCGCAGCCGACCGCATCGTGGTGATGAAAGACGGTCGGGTGGCGGAAGTCGGTTCGTATGACGAGCTGATGGCGCGCGATGGTGTCTTCCGGGAAATGCAGTCGCTTCAGCAGTAAGCCCGATCAATGTGCATGGTCGTGCGCCATGGCATCATGACCGATATACAAATGCTCAAATTCTGAGATCAGGGTGCGCAGCTTGGCGACATGCGCCTGATCAACCGTCTGCTTGGCTTTCATGCACTCAATCATGATCGCGTGCAAAGTCTTCAGCTTGGCATCATATTGTGCTGCGTCCGGTTTAATGCGCTGAGCCATGAAATAGTAGGTCACAATTTCTGTCAGCTGGTCTGCATGCAGTTCCTTGTTGTTCACCCAGCGGGTCAGCTGATTGATGTTCTGCGCGGAATCCGGTTTCAGGGCTGCGATTTCCTTCATCGATTTTTCGATGGTGGTGACATGCTCCTTCATTTCTGTAATTCGCGCGGCATCGTCGTAGATGCCGCAGGGAATTTGGCAGTGGGCGGCGGCTGTTGCGGCCAGCAGGGCAGACAGGGACAGGAATGTGAGTAACTTCTTCATCATGTTTCCTCCTTATGGAGAAACACTTTAACCCTTTCCTTTGCGCTGTAAAGATAAGTTTTTCACTCTTATATAGAAAAAAACTGTACGCAGGAGGGCGCGGGAACGGAAATTTCGCTGCCGGTAAAATCCAGTTTTCCGGTTTCGGGATCGATACGGAAGACAACCACATTATCGCTGTGCATGTTCGCGGCGATCAGAAAGCGGCCGGAGGGATCGATGTTAAAGTGGCGCGGATGTTTTCCGCGCGTCGATTCATGACCGAGTGCAGTCAGTTTGCCGCTTTCCGGATCCACCGCGAAGATTGCGAGGCTTTCGTGTCCTCGGTTCCCGACATATAGAAAGCGTCCATCCGGAGTAATCTGGACTTCGGAAACGGTGTTGTCGCCGGCAAAATTCCCGGGGAGTGTTGTGCAGGTCTGGATTTCGGTGAGCGTTCCGTCGCTGTATTCATAGGCGGAAACGGTTCCGTTGAGTTCCATGCTGACGTACGCAAATTGTCCGTTGGGATGAAACACCAGGTGGCGCGGGCCGGCACCGGGAGCGGTTGGGGTTTCTCCGAACAATGTCAGATCACCGTCATCAAAACGGTACGACAGAATCTGGTCGATCCCCAGATCCGCAGCCAGTGCGAATTTTCCGTCCGGGGAACCATTGAACGAGTGCGTGTGCGCTTTTTCCTGTCGCTTCGGATTCGGGCCGGAGCCGCTGTGTTCGCGGACCGCGGTCGGTTCGCCGATTTCAAAGTTTTCAAGGATTGGAAGCGTTGCGCAGCAGGCTCCGCGATAGTCGGCAGCCAGCAGAAACCGGCTGTCGGGCGAGAGTGAAATGTGGCAGGGACCGCCGGTTCCGACTGCCTGAGTGTTCAGATCCGTCAATATTCCGGACGGTTCTTCAATGCGGTAGGAGCTGACAAAATGGCTGGTGCCGCCTGTAAAACTGCCGGCGGCATCCGTGGCATACAGGTATTGACCGTCGGGATGGATTACCACAAAGCCGGGGCGGATGGAGTCGCTGACATGCACCGGCTCCTCCAGTTTTCCGGTTTTTGCATCGAACAGAGCCATGTAGATGCCGCGCTGAGCACCTTTCGCCTGCGTTCCGAAATAGACGCGGAAGAGGTCGGAAGAAGACGCGTTGGCAATCATGCCGGCGGCGAGGACGGAAGCGCAGGAAGAGTTTGTTTTCATGCGGGCAATCTAGCAGATTGTTTTCGGGGTTCCAAACCTTGGAAAACAATTGCTAGAGTCTCGGTATGCAGTGGCCGGAAAATATTCAGAAAAAACTGAGGGAACTTCCCGACGAGCCGGGCGTTTATCTGATGCGCGGGCGCGAAGGGGCCATCATTTATGTCGGCAAAGCGGCATCGCTGCGCAAACGGGTTCAGAGTTATTTTCGTGAAAGCACATTTCGGCGTGCCGATCCCAAAATCCGAGGGCTGATCAAGTCGATCAAGGATTTCGATATCCTGGTGGTGAAAAGCGAGGCGGAGGCTTTGCTGACCGAAGGAAAGCTGATCAAGGAATACAAGCCGCGCTACAACTCCTTTTTCAAGGACGACAAGCGCTTCCCGATGCTGCGCATTGATCTGCACAAGCCGTTTCCACTGTTTGGAATCTGCCGGATCGACAAAAAGGACGGCGCGCATTATTTCGGTCCGTACGCCTCGGCGGCGGCCGCGCGAGCGGCGCTGGAGTTTGTCGAAAAGCGTTTCGGGATCCGGCAATGCCGCCCGACGGTTCCGGATGCCGACACCTATAAACACTGCAATAACGACATTATTCGTCATTGTTCAGCGCCATGCGTCGGCAAAGTGACGCCGGAAGAATATCGTGAGCGCGTTGAAACGGCCTGCGCTTTTCTGCGCGGCGAGCGGCCGGAGTTCATCAAGGAAATTCGTTCGCAGATGGAAGAGGCGGCGGCGGAGCATAAATTTGAAGAAGCCGCTGCTCTGCGCGATATGATGCTTCTGCTGCACCGTGCGATAAAGGAACGGGCGCTGGTGCGTAAAAGCGACAAAATGCGCGCCGATGACGCGCAGGCCGGGCTCGAAGAACTCGCGCGGGAACTGCAGCTCCCAAAGCCGCCGCGTGTGATCGAGTGTTTTGATATTTCCAATATTTCCGGAACCTATGCGGTGGCCAGTATGGTCGCGGCGGTCGACGGCGTGCCGACGCCGCAGCGCTACCGCCGTTTTCGCATCAAAACCGTGGAAGGCAGTGACGATCCGCGCATGATGGCGGAAGCCGTCGGTCGCAGATACAGCCGCCTTCAAAAAGAGGGCGCGGCGTTCCCGGATCTGCTGATTGTGGACGGCGGCATTACGCAGCTGCGCGCCGCGCGTGCGGTTCTGAAAGAACTGGGCGTCGATTTGCCGTCGGTCGGGCTGGCCAAGCAGTTCGAAGAACTGGTGCGGGACGAAAAACCGACCGTGCGGCTTCCCAAAGACTCTCCGGCGCGCGCGATCGTCACCGGTTTGCGCGACGAGGCGCACCGCTTTGCCATTTCCTATCATCGCGAACTGCGAAACAAGCGGATTCGTGAGTCCGCTCTCGATGAAATTCCTGGCATTGGGAAAAAGACCAAAGAGCGGATTTTGGCGCATTTCGGCTCGTTCGCACGCCTGCGTCGTGCTTCACTCGAAGACCTTCAGAATGCGCCGGGAATCGGCCCTAAAACTGCACAACTGATTAAGGATACATTGGAGGCATCATGAAAAATTTTACAGAAATCGACGTGCTGAAACTGAATGAAAGTCCGTTTCGGATGATCGGCAAGGAGTGGATGCTGGTTACGGCCGGAAGCATGGCGCAGTGGAACACCATGACCGCCAGCTGGGGCGCGATGGGAGAGCTGTGGTTTAAACCGGTTGTGTTTACTTTTTTCCGCCCGCAGCGTTACACGCTGGAATTTGTCGAGCTCGAAGAGTTTTTCACGCTGTCGTTCTTTGATGAAAAACACCGGACGGCTCTCAATTTCTGCGGTTCCAATTCCGGGCGTGACTGCGATAAAGCGGAAAAAACCGGACTGACGCCGGTTTCGACGCCAAACGGCTCTGTGGCTTTTGGGGAAGCCCGCCTGGTGCTGGAATGCCGCAAGATGTATTTTCAGGACCTCGACCCGTCCCATTTCCTGGATCCTGAAATCAGCAAGTGCTATCCCAAAGAGGACTACCACCGCATGTTCGTCGGCGAAGTGATGACTGCCCTGCAGCACACCTGATTTTTCCAGCCATTAAGAGCCTGAAAAATCTGTCAGGCCGTGATTTCCAAACATTGGAAAAAATGGCATAAACTCCTTTTCCAATGGTTGGGAAAACGCGATGTCTGGATAATCGGGAGACTTTATGAGCGAACATCAGTTGAATCAGATTTCTTGGAACAAGCTGAACGGACTCGGTCCGGAAGGAAAATCGCCATACTTTCAGCAGGATGGACGGACGTTTCATGCGCTGGTGGCTCAGCAGTTCAGTCGCCCTATGCTTGAAGATCTCTGCTCGCTGGCCACCTGCGTCCGAAAAATCGCTAAAAGCCGGGAAGGGTGCAGCTTCCTGCAGAGCCGCCTGTTTGATAAACGGGCCATGCTTTATTTTGCCCAGCCGTCCACCCGTACCTATCTGTCGTTTGATTCCGCCTGCCAGACGGTCGGCCTCGACTGCATGGACGTGCGCGACAGCTCGACGTCCAGTGAGGTGAAGGGAGAATCGCCCGAGGATACGGTCCGCACATTCAGTTCCTACACCGACCTGATCATTATGCGCCACCCGGCCGGCGGTTTTGCCGAGCGGATTGCGTGGATGCTGTCCAACACCTCGCGACCGGTGCCGGTCATTAATGCCGGATCCGGCAAGGACCAGCATCCCACCCAGGCGCTGCTCGACATTTACACACTGGAGCGCAGTTTTGAAAAAATCGGCGGGATTGACGAAAAGAAAGTGGCGTTTGTCGGCGATCTCAAACGCGGGCGGACGGTGCGGTCTCTTGCGTGGCTTCTGACGCAATACGAGAATGTAAAGATGTATTTTGTCGCGCCGCAGGAGCTGCAGATCGGCGAAGATGTCCTGGCCCAGCTGGATGCCGTCGGAGTGCCGTACGAAATCTGCTATGAATTTGAAACCATCATCCCGGAGGTGGATGCCATCTACATGACCCGCATTCAGGATGAGTGGGACATCGATAATGAAAGCAGCCTGATTGACACCTCGGAATTCTATTTTACGAAGGAGTATCTGAATATTCTGAAAAAGGATGCGGTGATTATGCATCCGCTTCCGCGCCGCAAGGAAATTGATGTGGCGGTGGACAGCGATCCGCGCGCCGTCTACTGGCGTCAGGTTCGCAACGGAATGTGGATCCGCTCTGCGCTGATTCTAAGCATTTTCGGCTTAGACGGGCGTGTACGCGATTATTATAAGGAGGAAATCTCATGAAACATTTAATCTCTCTCAAGGACTGGAGCTCGGAAGATATCTTCGGAGTGCTGGATCTGGCCGCTAAAGTGAAAGCCGCTCCGGAACAGTTTGCCGATGCGCTGAAACGCAAAACACTGCTGATGATTTTTGAAAAGCCGAGCCTTCGTACCCGCATCTCGTTTGAAACGGGGATGTTCCAGCTCGGCGGACACGGCATTTATTATGATATGAGCACGTCCCCCATGGGCGGCGGAAAAGAGACGATCGAGGATTCGATCAAAGTGATCAGCCGCATGTGCGACATCGTAATGGCGCGTCTGTTTAAGCACAGCGATATTCTGGAAATGGCAGAGCACGCTTCCGTCCCGGTCATCAATGCGCTGACCGACAACTCGCATCCGTGTCAGATTCTGGCTGACCTTCAAACCATTCGGGAGAAGAAGGGCGATCTGAAAGGGCTGACGCTCGCATACCTGGGCGACGGGTTTAACAACGTGACCCATTCGCTGATGTTTGGATGCGTAAAAACCGGCATGAACGTGCGTGTCGGCTCTCCGGTCGGCCACATGCCTGATGACAGAGTGACCGAAGACTGCCAGCAAATCGCTGCCGAATCCGGATCGAACCTGCTGGTGACAAACGATGCCTCAGAAGCGGTAGCCGGCGCCGATGTGGTCTACACCGACTCATGGATGAGCTACCACATTCCAAAAGAGGAAGAAGAAGAGCGCATCAAAGTGTTTACGCCGTATCAGGTGACGGCTGAAACAATGGCACTGGCGGCCGAACATGCTATCTTCATGAACTGCCTGCCGGCGCTGCGCGGTTGCGAGCAGACTGCCGAAGTAATCGACGGTCCTCAGTCTGTGGTCTTCGACGAAGCTGAAAACCGCCTGCACGCCCAGAAAGCCGTTATGCTGAGACTTTGCGGTGCGGCCTGATGAAAGAAGCCGTCGGGGCTTATATGCACTGACACTGGACACGCTGCGCGATGATGCGCCGATTCGAAGGAATGATCGCAGGCGTTTTGTCTGCGGTGAGGTAAGGATTTTTAGAGCATGACCGGAACATATCATATTTGGACAATTGGCTGTCAGATGAACGAGGCGGACAGCCGGCATCTCGCATCGCAGTTTGAGGCGCTGGGGTTTGTGGAGACACCGAAGGCTGTAGATGCCGATATCGCGGTGCTGAACACCTGCGTGGTTCGTCAGCAGCCGGAGGACAAAGCGGTTCGAAAACTGACTGCACTCGGCGGCGTGAAGAAAAACCGGCCCGGTATGATTATTGCCTTGATGGGGTGCATGGTTGGCACGCGCGAGGCGGAGGATCTCGCGGAACGGTTTCCATTTGTGGATGTGTTTGCCGCGCCGTCACAGACCGACATGCTGGTGGACACCATTCTGCAGAACGATGCCTATCAGCATTTGAGCAAGGCGCAGATCGAGCTGGCGGATTACCGGCTGCCGGCCGTGAATCGCGATAAAGCTGTGACCGCATTTGTTCCGGTGACGCTCGGCTGTTCGCACGTTTGTTCTTATTGTGTGATTCCGCATCGCCGCGGCCCGGATCGCAGCCGCAAACCTGACGAAGTGCTGAGCGAGGTTCGAGCGCTAGCGGAGCAGGGGATCAAAGAGGTGAATCTGCTCGGTCAGATCGTCGACCGTTACGGATTTGATCTGGAAGAAGGAATCAATCTGGCTTGGCTTCTCCGGGAGGTTGCCGAAATTGACGGGATTCTGCGCGTCCGCTTTTTGACCAGCCATCCCGCCTATATGGATGAAGAGCTGATTCGCACCGTGGCTGAAACGGAAAAGGTCTGCCCGTATATTGAAATTCCTTTCCAGGCGGGGAGTGACCGCATTCTGGAATCGATGCGGCGCGGCTACACGCAGCAGGAATATCGCGATATTGTTTCCAATATTCGGAAATACATGCCTGAGGCAGCGATCAACACCGATGTGATCGTCGGTTATCCGACCGAAACCGAAGAGGATTTCCAGGAGACGATGAAGCTGGCGGAGGATCTTCGTCTGGACATGCACCATATTGCCAAATATTCGCCGCGCCCACGTACGCTTTCGTCCAGAATGGAAGATGATGTTTCGCCGGACGAAAAAGAAAGCCGCCGTGTTCGGCTCGATGACCTGGTAACGAAAATCAATGCCGAGAAGTCGGCGGAGCTGCTTGGGCAGACGGTCGAAGTTCTGGTTGAGGAATTTCAGGAAAAGAAGAATCGATGGCGCGGTCGCACGCCGCACAACAAGCTGGTCTTTTTTGAATCGAAAGAGGACTGCCTGGGTCAGCTGGTGAATGTGAAAATCAACTGGACCGGTCCGTTTTCTCTGATTGGGACGATTGCGTAGACGCACAAAAGATGCTGCTGACCCAAGACTTTCCAATGTTTGGAAAACAGCCGCAGGAAAAATGATGGGTCGCTTCAGAATCCTGCGGTTGTACTGCTACATCTTTTTTACGAGTTGAGTGCCGGCGCTATGATTCGAACGTCTTCAATGCTTTGATCCGTTCAAGAACCGGCGGGTGTGAATATTCGAGGAAAACTTTGAGCGGGTGAGGGGTCAGGTTGCTGAGATTGTCGACGGACAGTTTTTTTAGCGCAGCAATCAGGTCGCCCGGTTTTTTTGTGGTCTCGGCGGCGAAGGCATCGGCCTCGAATTCGTGTTTGCGGGACAGAATATTGCCGAGCAGGCTGAGGATCATGCTGATTGGGGCGTAAAGGAATCCAAAGAAAATGAGCCCGGCGTAGAGCGGGGTGTTTTCGAGACCAAAGGCGCTGTAAAGTCCCTGTTTGCTGATAAACAGAGACAGGATGAAAAACATGAGCAGCGAGGAGATCAGCGAAATGAGGATACTCTTTTTGATGTGACCGCGCTTGCAGTGACCGATTTCATGGGCGAGAACTCCAACCAGTTCGCCGACGGAATGGTTTTCGATCAGCGTGTCAAACAAGGCAATTCGTTTGGTTTTGCCGAAACCGGTGAAGTAGGCGTTGGATTTTGTGGACCGCTTGGAGCCGTCGATTTTAAAGATTCCACTCAGTTTGTATTTCTGAGCATCTGCAAATTCTTCGATACGGGCACGCAGTTCCCCGTCCTCGAGCGGCGTGAATTTGTTGAACAATGGCAGAATCATGACCGGTGCGATGAAAAGGATAAAGAGCTGGATGATGGACAGTGCCGCCCATGCCCACAGCCATGCCATGGGAACCGTATCAAAGATCCAGAGAACCAGCGCAAAGATGGGGGTTCCGATCAGAACTGCAAGAAGCAATCCTTTGAAGAGGTCCATCACAAAGGTTTTCGCCGTGGTTTTATTGAATCCGTATTTTTCTTCGATGACGAAGGTGCTGTAGATACTGAAAGGCAGTCCTGCAATCTGGCCGATCAGCATTAAAATGCCGCCGAAAACGAGCCCTTGCAGAATCATGTGTCCAGAAATGGACTGCGCCAGATCACTCACCCAGCGGAATCCGCCGAACAGAATGAAGGCGATCGTGAGCGGCAGCATAATCCCGGCCTGGATTTGTCCGAAACGTGTGTTGTCTTTCAGATAGTGCTGCGATTTTGCGTATTTTTCTTCATCATAGATGCCTTGGAATTCTTCCGGGATCTCGGTGGAAACATTGCGGACATTGAGTGTTTCAACAATCAGCGAAAGCAGCCAGTTGAAGATCAGAAGTGCGAGGATAAAGATCAGGTAACCGTTCATGTGTTGTTCTCCAGAATTTCGCGAAGTATACGCAAATCGCTTTTGAGCGCGAAGTTTTTTCCAGACCTTGGAACCATTTGTTGCCGAGATGCTCTTTCTATTTCTCGCCGGCGATCACTTCGGCAATGTTGAGTGCATGGTCTTTCATGCGGCGGTAGTTGTTGAGCATATCTGTATAGACCAGGCTTTTGAGGGCGGGGACCCGTTCTTCGCTGAGACGTATCAGGTGCTGGCTCCGGAAGTCTTTCATCTGGCGGGTGATCAGGTTGCCGTCGGTTTCAGCCTGACTGAGAATACCGGTATCATCGATTTGCTCGGCTTTATTGATACGCTGGATGTATTCTGAGGTGAGCGAATGCAGACTGGTCAGCTCCAGCTTGGCTTCGTCAGAGAGCGGCAGCTGGTTGTTGCGCAGTTTAATGAAGCCCTTCAGTACGTTGGCAATGTAGTCGCTGAGACTTTCATATTCATCGGCCATGCGCATCTCACGGCGAGCCTCCTCCATGACATCGTGAGGAACCTGTCCGGTGATCATTTCGCCCAGAAAAACGACGATTTCTTTCTGAACGTTATCCAGGATACCTTCATAGTGAAACAGTTTGCGTTCGAGCTCATCGAGCTGTTCATCGGATGAGATGATTTGGCCGAGCCAGCCGATCATTTTCTCGACACTGTCTGCCATGAATTTAACCTGTTTCCTGGACTGGACGATCGCCAGAGACGGGGTGTCCAGCATCCGCATATCGAAATAGGTAAGGCGGCTGATTTCATTAGCCTTTTTCTCGGGGATCATCTTTTCCACCAGTCTCGCCAGCGGCCCCATCAGCGGAAGAAAAATAACGGTATTGATCAGGTTGAAGCCGGTATGAACCAAGGCGATCTTGGCGGTGATGCTGTCCCAGCCTTCCTGTGTTTTTGCGAAGAAATCCTCCAGATAAACAAAAATTGTTTCGATCCCCTTTGTGTAGATGAAGAAAACGGGGATCAGCCATAATGTTCCGATTACATTGAAGATAATGTGGGCGTAGGCGGCGCGTTTGGCGTTGGTGGATGTCCCGAGAGATGCAAACCATGCGGTAATGGTTGTGCCGATGTTCAGGCCGAGGACCAGCGCAGCGGCGGTATCGAATCCGATGATTTCGCCCTGCGCGAGCACAATCGTGACCCCGATGGTGGCCGAGGAGGATTGGACAATCATCGTGGCAATGCACCCGAAAAACGCGCATTTAAGCACTCCAGCCATCGTGGTGGCATCCATCACAGAAAAGAGCTGCGTCAGATATGCTTTTACTTCCGGGGTTTTGAAGGCGCCGCCCATGGTCTGGAGTCCAAAGAAAACCATGCCTACGCCGAGCAGCGCCATCGCGGTATAGCGGATTCGTTCTTTTTTGGAGAACAGAAAGAAAAAAACGGCGATTCCAAGAATTGGAAGGCCGTACTTGCTGATTTTGAGCGCGATGATCCATGCGGTAACCGTGGTGCCGATGTTGGCGCCGAGAATAACGCCGATGGCCTGCATCAGGGTCATGAAGCCGCTGTTTACAAAGCCGACCACCATTACGGTTGTTACAGAGCTGGACTGAACAATGCCGGTGATCAGCGTACCGATGCAGCAGGCCATGATACGATGGTCGGTGACCGCACTGATCATTTTTCTCAGGCGGCTGCCGGCAACCGCCTGCATTCCTTCAGACATGAACTTCATGCCCAGAAGAAAAATCCCTAATCCCCCGATGACCTTAAAAAGAATATCTTGAATTGTATGCCAGTCCATTTGTTATCCCGAAAATACGTACAGAAAAACAAACTAACACAAATCCAGCAATCATCTAACAAATAATACAACGGAGTCTGCATATGAAAAATCCGCTCTGCGGAGTGCGCAAAGCGGATCTCGGCATTTTCAGTGTCAGAAAAACCTTTTACTTCTCGCCGGCAACGACTTCCGCGATGTTGAGAGCATGGTCTTTCATGCGGCGATAGAAATTCAGCATATCAGTGTAGGCCAGGCTGAAGTAGGGCGAGACTTCTTCGTTTTGCAGGCGGGTCAGGTGCTTGGATCGAAGATCTTTCATCAGTTTAACAATCGCCCCCCCCTCTGTTGTGGCCCAGGGCAGCAGTTCGGCGCTGTCATCTTTCATGTATTTGTTCACCTGAATGATGTATGCGGCGACGCGATCGTGAAGGACCAGCAGTTTTTCCAGTGCCGGTTCGTCCAGCTGCAAATTGTTGTGTTCCATCTTTTTGACGGCTTTAAGAACGTTGACGATATAATCGCTGAGGGATTCGTATTCATCGGCAAGACGCATTTGCTTGTTGGCTTTTGCGGTAATGCTGTGCGGAACCTGACCGGAAACCATATTGCTGAGGAACAGGAAAATCTCCTTCTGGACATTATCCAGAATTTCTTCGCGATGGAAAATTTTACTCTCAAGGGCGCGGGACTCTTCTGTTGAGAAGCACTCGCGTGTCTGATCCATCATCTTCTCAATACTCTCTGCCATAAAATCGAGTTGTTTTTGAGACTGCACGATTCCCAGCGCCGGGGTATCCAGCATTCGTACGTCCAGATAGGTAAGATGGCTGACCTCCTTGGTTTCTTTTTCGGGAACCAGCTTGGTAACCAGCTTTGCCAGCAGCCCGGCAAACGGAGTAAAGAGCACAACATTTGTCACATTGAAGGTTGTGTGAGTCAGAGCAATTCCTGCGGTGATGATTTGCCCGAATTTAGTCTCGTCCATGGATTCAATACCGATTTCCAACGGATTAAAACCGGTTTTGGTTTGAATCAGACCGGACAGAAAGTGAATAGCAAGGGGGAACAGGGCGACAAACCAGCAGGTTCCAAAGACATTGAAGAGCACATGGGCATAAGCGGCTCGTTTGGCGGCCGTGGTTGTGCCGAGCGATGCCAGCCACGCGGTAATGGTCGTGCCGATGTTTTCGCCCATCACAAGGGCGGCCGCGGTCTGGAACTCAATGACTCCGGTAGAGGCGAGCCCAATTGTAATCCCGAGTGTCGCAGAAGAGGACTGAACGATCATCGTCAGGATGCAGCCGACCAGCGCGCATTTAATGATTCCAAGATAGGACGTCGCCTGAAAAGTATGAAACCATGCGTTGAATTCATCAAGTCCGCGCAGCGGTTTGAAACCGTTTTTCATCAGTTCGAGTCCGAAGAAAACCATTCCCACCCCCATGATCGCCATTCCGATGTAACGAAGGTGGTCTTTTTTCGAGAACAGGAAGAAAAAGGCGGCAATTCCAAGCATTGGAAGCCCCCATTTCCCGATTTTAAGCACAAGAATCCAGCCGGTGATCGTCGTTCCGATGTTGGCACCGAAAATAACACCGATGGCCTGCATCAGGGTCATGATGCCCGAGTTGACAAAACCAACAACCATGACGGTCGTCACGGAACTGGACTGAACAAGACATGTAACCAGCAGTCCGACAATGACGCCCATAATCCGATTGTTGGTGACCGCACCGATCATTTTTCTCAGCCGGTCGCCCGAAACTGCCTGAAGCCCTTCGGACATATGTTTCATTCCAAGGAGGAATATCCCGAGTCCGCCGATTACATCCGCGACAATCTTCACAAACAGTCCAACGTCCATTACAGTTCCTTTTTAATCTGAATTAACCTGAAAAAAGCGGCCCGACTGTAGTCGGCGGGATTCAGTTAGTCAAATTCTAGCCTTGCTCTAACATAATTCTAACATTAGGCGCATAGCTTGCTCGCATCTTATAAACGGACAGGAAATGTTAAGGAAACAGATCCGCAACTTAAACGGCCGGGAACAAGAGTTTCCGACCATACGATAACCCTGAATCAGGAGAAAAACAGAATGAAGAGAATATGGATAACTGGAGCAGCTGTTGCGTTGACAGTTTCAGCCGTCTGGGCTGAAGACCCGACACTGGCTGAACTGCAGGCCCAGTTGAAAGAACTGTCTGCAAAAATTGAAAAACTGGAACGGCAGCAGGCGTCCCCGGCAGCGCCGGCTCCGTCAGCCGACCTGACCGCCCGGATTGAAAAGCTGGAAAACGGACCGAAAATTCCGGAGTGGGTCACCAACACCAAGATCAAAGGTGACCTTCGTTACCGTTATGAAAACACGGAAGTTGATGGATCAAACTCGGCTGACCGCCAGCGTGCCCGGGCCCGGATCGGCGCCTACGGCTCCGTCAACGATTACATTGATTATGGGATCCGTTTTGCCACCGGAAAAGACAGCGCAACCTCCGCGAATGAAACGCTGGGAGACGAGTTTCTCAAAGACGACGCCTACTTTGACCTCTACTACGTTGATATTCATCCGGAGCAGTTCAAGGGTGCCCATGTGATTTTGGGGAAAATGAAAAAACCATGGCTGAAAGGCAGCGGCCTGATCTGGGACGGCGACACCAACCCGGAAGGAATCGCGGTCAAATACGATAAGAAATTTGAAGACACAACATTGTTCGCCAGTGCCGGGTCCTTCGTGGTTTCAGACAATAAAGGTGATGATGCACAGCTCTGGAGCGGCCAGGCCGCTGTTGAACAATCCATCGACAGCATAAAATTTCTGGGAGGAGCCAGCCTCTATCACGTTCAGAACGGTGATGTCAGCGGATTATCTGCCGGTCAGAACCTGACCGCACAGTTTAACATCGTGGAAGGCTTTGGCTCCATCAGCGCCAAACCGTGCGGTCTTCCGGTGAAAGTGCATGGCCAGTACGCCGTAAATACCGAAGCTGTCGCCAATGACGACACCGCTTATCTGGTCGGTGTGGTCCTGGGAAAAGCCAAAGCTCCCGGAAGCTGGGAGATCGGTTATAACTGGCGCGACACCGGTCGTGATGCTGTCATCGATGCATTCAACGATTCCGATTTTGCCGGTGGCGATACCGGTTCCTACGGACATCAGGTTAAAGCGAAATACCAGATTTCCGAAAACTTCCAGGCCGCCGGAACCTACTTCAACACCGTCAATGGCGACGGCGCCGATGAAGATATGGTGCAGCTCGACCTGAACTTCAATTTTTAGGCTTCTGTTTGCTGTCTGAATCCGCCCTGTGCGGACCCCGCAGGCTTCCGGTTCCGGAGGCCTGCACTTTTTTCGAGCCTTGAACAAACGATCTCTGTTGGAAACAAATGCTCCAGAGGTTGGAAAAACAGATTCATTTGCTACGATGTCCGGCTATGAAAAAAATGCCGCGGCAACCTGAAGTTTGGAAATATGATTTGGGCGATGGCTGGGAGGCGCTGGCCGGCAAGACGGATGCCGACAACGACGTGCTCAGCCTCAAAACCGCCCGGCCCAATGACCTGTGGTTTCATGTTCACGGTATGCCCGGCAGTCATGTGATTCTTCAGGGGCCTGACGGACTGAAGCCCGATAATTCTATTGTCAAAGCGGCGGCTTCCATTGCTGCCTGGCACAGCAAAGCCCGTAATGCCGGGACGGTTCCTGTTTCCTGCACGGAATCTAAACATGTCTCCAAGCCGCGCAGAGCAAAGCCGGGAACGGTGACCATTCGCAAAGAAAAAACGGTTAAAGTTCGTCCTGGACTGCCCTGTTGACTGGGTCTGCCTGTAGTTTTATAGCGATCATTTTTAATGATTTTTTTAGATAATGGTTTGTATCTGTATGAATATTTCGCATATAGTGCGGTTTCCGATCGAAATAGGGAGTGTTTATGAATCATGAGATTATGACGATTGAAGAGGTTGCCGAGTATCTTCGGGTTTCCGAACGTACCGTTTATGACTGGGCCCAGAAAGGGCAGCTCCCTGGCGGGAAACTGGGAACAACGTGGCGTTTTAAACGGGTGGATATTGAAAAATGGGTTAATCGTCAATTGGGTACTCCTCCATCCTCGCCCTCTGCTCAGGGAGAAGACCTGCTTTCTAAGCTGCTTTCTCCGGAACGTGTGATTTTCCTGGAAGGAAACAAAAAAGAAAACGCTCTGAAAACACTTTGCGCAGCATTGGCCACTTCGCCCTCCGTTCCTAATGAACAGGAACTTTCTGCGGCCATCTTTCGTCGGGAGGAGCTGATGAGTACCGGGATCGGTTTTGGAGTGGGAGTGCCTCACGTCCGGCTTGAGGGTGTGGAAGATCTGGTGATGGCACTGGGAATTGCCCGCGAACCGCTGATTGATTATGTTTCTCTCGATGATATTCCGGTTCAGATTATCTGCATGGTGGCTGCAGAAAAGTCTCAACATCCTCAGTACATTCGTGCGCTGTCGGCCATCAGTTCCCGGTTGAAAGATGAATCGATCCGTCAGAAGCTGATTGCTTCCACAGATGCGGTTTCAGCATTTAATCTGTTTACAGGAAAGGCTCTCTAGTCATGGGACTCTTAACCATTATTGGACTTTGTATTTTCTGCGGCGTCATCGGCGCCTGGATTTTTCAGAAACTTCATATCCCGCAGGTGGTCGGTTACATCGTCATCGGGGTGTTGATCGGTGAAAGCGGGCTTCGCCTGGTCGATCATGCCGATATTCTTGCACTGCGTCCGTTCAACCTGTTTGCGCTGGGGTTAATAGGTTTTTTGGTCGGCGGAGAGCTGCACGGCTCCATCTTCAAAAAATACGGAAAACAGTTTACCGCGATTTTGCTGGGGGAAGGGCTCGCTGCGTTTTTTATGGTCGGCACAGCATCGACTCTTATTGTTCAGATGATTTGCCACGACTGGGTTCTTTCATTGGCCGCAGGCACCATTTTCGGGGCGATTGCATCTGCAACCGACCCGGCATCTACGATTGATGTGCTGTGGGAATACCGGACTGCCGGCGTACTCACCTCCGCCATCGTCGCCATTGTCGCGCTCGACGATGCGCTGGCCATGACACTTTATGGAATCGGAACCAGCGCCGCTCAAATGCTGACATCAGGGGAGGGGGCTCTGGGGACCGAAATGACCCGGGTCTTCATTGAACTGTTCGGTGCGGTGGCCCTGGGTCTTCTGGCCGGATTCTGCCTGAACCTGATTCTCCGGTTTCTTCCGCAAAAAGACCGTCGTCTCGGGCTGGCGCTCGGAGTGATTCTGCTTACCATCAGTGCTGCGGTGATCTTTAAAATGGACGTTATCCTTGCCACCATGTCCATCGGAATCCTGCTCACAAATATTGCGCCGCGCCGCAGTAAAGAGCTCTTCGCAATTGTTCGTTCCTTTTCTTCTCCGATTTATATCCTGTTCTTTGTGCTGGTCGGTGCGCGGCTCGGTATCCGTGATATGCCTTTGTGGCTCTGGTGGCTGGTGGCGGCCTATGTCATCATGCGCAGCCTCGGAAAATGGATTGGATCGTATTGGGGCGGACGATTGTCCAGGGCGGAGCCGGTGGTCAGCCGCTATATGGGCCTGACTCTGTTCGCGCAGGGAGGTGTGGCGGTCGGTCTGTCCATTATGGCTTCGCAGCACCTGAATGACATTGCCGTTACCGACACCATGTCTCTGGGGGATATGATCGTCTTCACCGTTACGGCGACCACTCTGGTGGTGCAGCTGGTCGGGCCGCCATGCACGCGCGCTGCGGTGCGCGCTGCCAAAGAAATTGACCGCAATATCACTGAAGAAGATGTGATTGCCGAATTGACGGTCGGCGATGTGATGAATCCGGATGTGCAGCCGATTCCGGAAGATCTGCCTTTGTCCATCGTGCTTCAGCGTTTCACCGATAACGACGCGCTGGTGTACCCGGTGGTTTCCACCGAAGGTCGTATTCTGGGTGTGCTCACCTTTGAATCTCTTAAAGAACTGCTCGGCGATTCCGGCAGCTGGCAATGGCTGGTCGCCAGCGATGTGATGCAGCCGGTTGAAGAAAAAACAAGGCAACCCGCCAAGCTGGCTGAGGTGCTTGATGACATGAACCGTATGCAGATTGAAGCGCTGCCGGTGACTCGCGGTGACGGCACTGACTCTGCCGTCGGCGTGCTTGATCTTCGCTACGCCCGCCGCCGTATTCGCGAAGAGCTTATTCATCGCACCTCAGCGGCTTGATTTGTCCGGATCCGAAAACAAAACAGTGTTTGCAAGATCGTTTTCCAAACCTTGGAAAACCGAGACAAATCACTTGGCATAAGACGGTTGGATCATATACTCGACGATAATATCCAACGTGGAGAACTTTAATGGATTCCGGCGAACGCAGTAAATTCGACAGTACAGCCCGGCCCGGCAGCGTTGCGTATAAAACGCTTGGACTGGTAATCGGCTCCGCAATCATCGGTTCTGCGGTAACTGTCCTTTTTCTGCGCATTGCTGAAGGCGGAGCTGAGACCTTTTCGACAGCCAGCCTGATGGGGTTCTTTTTTATGGTCGTTCTCGCGACGTCCGCGACCGCGCTCGCGCTCTCAGCCATTTCTCTCAGTCGTGCAGCCGAACGAACCATGAATCAGAAATCGCGCGAGATCAGCGAAATGCAGGTGCAGGTGGCAACGCAGGCCGCAAAGACAATGGGGCTGCTTGAAGAGTCTGCGCTGCTGGTTGGTGAAGAAATTGTCAAATCTGTTTGCGAGCGGTTTGACATGTTTCGTGATGACATTCGCACGGAACTTCCGAGACGCGAGGTGATTCGAACAGATGTGACGGAGGCTGTTAAACAAGCCTTGTCAGCCATCCATGTTGCTTCGTCAGAGAAACCGGTTAAAGAGAGGGTAGAACCCTCGACTGCGGTTGTGGTGGAAAAACCACCGCCGGAAAAACCTGAAATGTCACCGGAAGAAGCTGAAGAAATGGCGGATAAAAAATACGGTGATTTTAAAGACATTGTTCTGCTTGGCATTGCCAACTATCCCGGAGTCATTGCCCGGAAAATTGGAGAGGGGCACTACCGAACAGAGGGCGATGAGCTGGCAGACGGCGCGTTCACCATTAAGCATGACAGTGTAGCCGTGTGCACCTTTGCTACCGGCGATGTGATGGAATCCCGTTTTTTAGGAAAAACCGGAGACAGTTTTTCCGATTTTCTGAAATCGCTGTTTAACGAGTTGAAGAAAAAACATTTCACCCGGGTGTTTTTTGTTTTCGATGGTGTATTAACCAACGTCAGCCCTTATTCCAAAGCCCTGAATGCATTCCGGTCCTGCATTGACGCGGGGACTTTTGCTCAGTTTGAGCTTTTCGAAGGGTCTCCGGAAACGGTCATCCCGGAATTAACCGAGCGGGTCAGCCAGTTGATGGCTCTGGAAGCTGAACAAGAAATGGATGCTCCGCCGCTGTCGTTTCGGGAACAGATGCTGGCCAGCGGGTCTGAAGGCTGACCGTGTGAAAAGGCTCTGAAGTGCCGGTTTTTCCGAACCTTGGAAAAGCCGGCTTTTATTTTTACATTTGAAAACTCAATGATGAAAACAAACCAAGAGAAAATCAGCGTCAGCTACCGCGATCTGTTTCAGGTGGCGCTTCCGCTGATTATCACATCAGCCTCTTTTACCCTGCTTCATTTCTGCGACCGGATGTTCCTGAGCTGGTACAGTCCGGTTTCGATTCAGGCCGTAGTGCCGGCCGGGATTCTTTCGTTTACGCTGATCAGCTTTTTTATGGCTCTTTGTTCCATCGCGAACAGTTTCGTCGCGCAGTATTACGGAGCTGGGGATCGGGAAAACTGCAGCCGGTCGGTTGCTCAATCGATATTTATGGCCTGTATGTCGGCCCCGCTGATCTGGCTGCTGATTCCGGTGGGCATTTGGATGATTTCCGCCAGCGGCCATGCCCCGGAGGTATTTGAAGAAGAGAAGGTTTATCTTTCCATTTTAATGATCGGCGGCTTCAACGCTCCGCTTACGGCCGCCACGGGCAGCTTTTACAGTGGTCGCGGGAAAACCCGCATCATCATGCTTGTCCACCTGATCGGAAACAGTGTGAACGTGGTGTTGAACTGGTTTTTGATTTTCGGGCACGGACCGTTTCCTGAGCTTGGAATTCGCGGTGCCGCTCTGGCCAGTCTGATTGCCGGATTTGTGGCGCCAAGCATTTTGCTGGCTCTTTATTTTTCAAATAAAAACAACACCAGCTATTTCTCCCGCCGCACACTGCGGCTCGATCGAAAACTTTTCCAGAGAATGCTTCGATTCGGGCTTCCGTCCGGAGTGCATATGGTTCTGGATGTTGGATCCTTTTCGCTGTTTGTTCTGCTGTTGGGTCGATTAGGGGAAGTCTCTTTTCTGGCCAGCAACATCGTGCTCAGTGTTAATATGATCGCCTTCATGCCGTCGATTGGAATCGGACAGGCGGCGTCCGTTCTGGTCGGCCAGTGCATGGGCCGGCGCGATCCCGCCGAGGCCGAATCCGCGGCCTGGAAAGCATGGAAAGTCGGTGCGGTTTATACTTTGATTACAGTCACGACGTTTGTGCTTTTTCCTGAGTTTTACATTCGGATGTTTGCTCGAGGTGAAGCGGTATTCGGAGAGGTGTTTTCAACGGCTCGTCTGCTGCTGCTGTTTGCGGCTGCCTGGGGGGTGATGGAAGCGACCAATGCGGTTTTATCCGGCGCGCTGCGAGGAGCCGGTGACACACATTTTGTCATGTGGTTCCACACGACGGTGGCCTGGGGATTTTTTGCACTGGGCGAAGCGACGATTGTGCTCGTTTTGAAAGGAAGTGTTTATGCGTGCTGGGGGTGGGCCATTGCTTATTTCGCGCTGTTGGCGTTAGGCTGGATCTGGCGAATGAAAACCGACCGATGGAAGCGGATTGAGCTGATTGAGCGAACGTCGTCGGAGGTGGAGCAATCGGGCGGGGTTCCGGTTTAGACGACCGGCCGGGGCCATGTTTGAATCGTGTGCAGAATTTCGCGCACCCAGCTGCATTCACATTCGACTGGGCAGGAGGCCAGACATCCTTCCCGCATACATTTCCCGGGACAGTTCTCGGTCTGTTTGGTTTGTGCGGAAAGAATGGGGCGGTCCGTAAGAGAAACAAACTTTTTTACGGGAATTGCCAATGATGTGCCGCAGGTTTCAGTGGCGTGGGTAAAGATGAACAATCCACCAACCAAATTTTCAAAATGAGCCTGATACCCCGCGAGTCGGAGTTCCGAATCATTTAAAAAACTCTCTATTGTCGGCCATGTATGGCTGCAGGTTGGACAGATCTTAAACACGCCATCCCCTTTTTTATTTGTGACTTTGACTATCATATTTAAAATCGGGTGTCTCTCTGTATTTCACAGTATTTAAAGATACAGAAATAAAAAGCCCCGCCGGTCAGGCGAGGCTTTCAATGTGAAAAGCGGAAGGAGCTTTTAGTGAGATACGTCCACTTTAGATCCTTTGGCCTGACCGATATCTGCAAGCAGTTCGCCGAACCACGGCGCGTCGATGTCGAACGGTTTTCCGCCGGCAATACGCGGGAATTCGCAGGCGCGCAATTCGTCGTTTTTATCTTCATCTTCACCGATCACTCCGCCGATTCCGGCAAGCGCACATTCAACCGCTTTGTCGCAGCAGGCGAGAATCAGGTTCAGGTCGGCTTCGTTGGAAGCAGCTGCACGGCTGAAATATCCGGATTTCTGAATCAGGACTTTTTCTGCATTAAGCAGTTTGGCGAACTGTTTGCCGAACCATGCACCGGGATTGACCGCATCAAGTTTGACGTGGCCGAATGCATCGCGCGGAACCACCTCGCCGGCAGCTTCCATTTCGGCAACAATTTCTTCTACGCCGGCACCTTCAGAAATGAAGATGTTTACGTTGTCGACATCGTCCATCACCTTTTTAAGGCGAGCAGCTTCAGCCTGAATGTCGATTGCCATTTCCGGAACAAAAACAGCGTGAACATCCTTGCGTACTTTGGAGAGACCAACCTGCGGGAGAAAATCGAGTTCCTCGAGTTTTTCGTGATAAACTTTTGCGGTTTCAGCGGTCAGCCATCCGCAGTTTCGGCCCATCACTTCGTGGATGATCAGCATGCGCGGGTTGGCATTGTGTTCAGCCACAACGTTGGCAAAATATTTGGCGCCTTCTTCGGCAGCGGTCCATGCGCCGAGGGACTGTTTGATCGGGTAAACGTCGTTGTCGATGGTTTTGGGCAGGCCAACCACGATCAGCTCGTAGTCATTCTCTGCGAGGTAGGCGGCAAGATCAGCAGCGGTCGTATTGGTGTCGTCGCCGCCAATGGTGTGCAATACATCCACGCCGTCTTTGACCAACTGGCTGGCAGCCACTTCGAGAGGGTTTTCACCGGGTTTGACCAGTCCGCGTTTTTCGCAGTCTTTAACGTTGGTGAGTTTGACGCGACTGTTTCCAATGGGACTTCCTCCGTGCTTGTAAAGGACCGTAGCCTTTTCGCGGATTTCTGGAGTCACGGCAATGGATTCGCCGAGCAGCAGGCCTTTGTAGCCGCCTGTGTAGCAGATAATTTCGATTTCAGGATGGTCTTTGCTGTAGCGCTCAATCAGTCCGCCAATGGCTGAGGAAAGACAGGGGGCCAGGCCGCCGGCAGTCAGGATTGCAACTTTTTTTACTTCTTTCATCTAAGAGTCCTTTCGGTTCGTTTCAAAATGAGCCGCCCATGATGGGAATTTCCGTCTGCAAAACAAGGCTAAAAAGCGTTTCTTGTTATTGACTTACTCCCCGCGAGCCGTTTAAATCCGCCCCTTGTTCCGCGAAAGGATTATCACGTATGTGAACGCCTGATCTGAGTTTTGCAAAACAGGCGGCCCGCAAGGGCTTAATTAGACGGAACACAGGTACAACAGAAACCAAATGGAGAAAGTAAATGAAGTATACCGGACCGAAAATTAAGAAGTCCCGTCGTCTGGGAGTCGCCCTGACACCGAAAGCTGAGAAATATCTGGAACGCCGCCCGCATCCTCCGGGACAGCATGGTCCGTCGCGCCGTCGCGGAAAACTCTCTGACTATGGTAAACAGCTGATTGAAAAACAGCGTCTGCAGTATCAGTACAACCTGAGCGAAAAACAGGTTCGTAAATACTACCAGGCTGCTTCCCGCAAACAGGGTAACACTTCTGATATCCTTCTGCAGCTGATCGAAACCCGTCTGGACGCTCTCGTACTGCGTTCCGGTTTCGCTCGTTCAATCTATCAGGCCCGTCAGCTCGTTTCCCACGCTCATTTCCGCGTGAACGGCAAAAAGTGCAATATCCCGTCTTACGCAGTGCGTGTCGGCGATGTGATCACCGTGCGTGACAAAAGCCGTGACCTCGATATCTTCCCGGCTGCTCAGCAGATCTCCACCACACCGGAATATCTGACTGTGGATGATAAAAAACTGACTGCGACCCTGAGTCGCCTGCCGGAGCACGGCGAAGTGCCGGTGCAGTGCGAAGTCTCGCTTGTGGTTGAGTTTTACTCCCGCTAAAAGCAGCTTATCGTCTGCAGAAAGCCTCCGCTACGGCGGGGGCTTTTTTGTGTCTATGAAACGCTTGCGAACATTGGAAATTCATGTGCTCCTAATGTTTCTCTCATCATTTTCTAACAAACGGGCGGCATTCTGAGGGGGTAATCAGCAATAAAGGAACCTCCGTCTGGATGAATGCAGCAACACAAACCGGTCTTTCGAAACGCGGCCTCGTCATGAGCGCAAGTGCCAGTCGCTGGCGGCGCATCGGCGCAGTATTGGGGCAGGGATTTCTCTTTTCCGTCACCTCGCTGTCGACTTTGGCAGTGTTCTTTATTTTCTACTTTATCGCAAAAGACGCCATTCCGTTTTTCCAGCTGGAAGGCTTCCAGGAGTTTTTCACATCGACGCGCTGGTATCCGTCCGGACATCCGGCAGAATTCGGCACACTGGCCATCTTTTTCGGTACCGGTCTGGTTACGCTTGGTGCAGTGCTTGTTGCGGTGCCGCTCGGGGTGGCAGCCGCGGTTTGTCTGAGTGATGTTCTTCCGTTTAATGCCCGTCAGATTGTAAAGCCGGTTATTGAAATTCTGGCCGCCATTCCGTCCGTAGCATACGGTTTTTTCGCCTTGGTGGTGTTTGCTCCATTGCTGCAGAATAAGGGAGGAATCGTACTTTCCGTTGGAGCATGGCTTATTCTGGCGCCCGTTCTTGCTTTAGTCGTGGTGGTTCTAAGCGATCTGATTTCAGATCGTTGTTCGGATCTGATGAAAGACACGGTGCGCTGGACGGCCATCCTTGTTCTCGGGGGTGGTGCATTGTATGCAATGACCGTGCTGGGACATCGTCTCAGCGGTATTGAAATTATGAGCGGGGCCAATGCGCTGAACGTCTCAATCATTCTCGGCATCATGGCTCTTCCAACGGTAGTCAGCGTGTCTGAAGATGCCCTGCAGGCCGCCGGCCGCGAACTGCGCGAAGGCAGTTATGCGCTGGGTGCGACCCGCGCCGAAACGATTCTGAAAACCATTATTCCCGCATCGGTCAGCGGAATTCTTGCGGCAGTGATTCTCGGCGTTATGCGGGCTATCGGCGAGACCATGGTGGTCTGGATGGCGTCCGGTAATGCAGCCCGCATTCCGGAGCCGTGGTACAATATGCTGGAACCGGTTCGTACGCTGACTGCAACAATTGCCGGAGATATGGGAGAGGCTGACCATGTGACCGGTTCGTCTCGTTTTCACGTATTATTCGCGATGGCATTATGCCTTCTCGCCTTCTCCTTCATTATGAATCTGGCCAGCGAATCGATTGTCCGGCGTTCTCGCAAAAAACTTGGAAAATAAATGAGACTGGAAACCCGCAAGTTATTGGATCGTGCTTTTTCCGGTGCCGGGCTGATTGCAATCGGTGTGATGGCGTTGGTGCTGGTGATTATTCTGGCCCCGATTGTCAGCAAAGGAACCGGAGCGTTTGTTTTTCGGGGAACCATCGAACATCGCAAGGTCATGTTTGACCAGTGGGGCCGCGGGAATCCTGAAAAGTTTGACGCGGAGAAAGAAGAAGTCTCTGCCGCTCGACAGCCGGTTTACGACATGCTGTCCCGGTTTGAGGCGGACCTGGATGAGATGCCTCGTTCGGATCGTCGCCCTTACAAAAAACCGTTTCGCGAACTGGAAAAAGCGCTGGCGGGCCTGCTGGGGCCAGCTCCCGGGGAACGAACGCCGGTGCTGATTCGCCAGCAGTACGGAGCGACTCGCTGGGACCGGGCGCAGATCAAGCTGGATGAAGTACTGTATACCCAGGATTGGGATTATTCCAATCCGGATGCGCTGGGCGTGCTGGTGAAAACGCCCCGAAAAGAAGCCTTTGAAAATACATCGCTGGAGCCGCTGTTCGGATATCTTGAAGAACATGTGGAGGAGATGCTGCGCCCGCGGATGACATTCTACTGGCAGTTTCTTACCGACACATCAAAGGACTCTCATATTTTCGGAGGAATCGGGCCGGAGGTTCTGGGGACGATTTATTTGACGATCGGAGCAATGATTTTTGCGATTCCCATGGGAGTGATTGCAGCCATCTATCTGTGTGAATATGCCAAAGAGGGCCGGGTGATCGGTTTTCTCAGAACCTGCATCAGTACGCTGGCCGGTGTGCCGAGTATTGTTTTCGGTTTGTTCGGTCTGGCGTTCTTTCTGAATACGATTCATGTATCGGACTCGAAAAGCGTGCTGGCTGGTTCATTGACACTGTCTCTGCTGATTCTGCCAACGGTGATTCGTGCTTCAGAAGAGTCCATCCTTTCTGTTCCAAAAGCTTACAAAGAAGCTGCGTTGAGCCTGGGAGCCGGACGATGGCACACGGTGCTGACGGTTATTCTGCCGGCAGCCCTTCCCGGGATTCTGACCGGCGTGGTGATCAGCATGGGCCGGGCGGCGGGCGAAACCGCTCCCATCATCTTTACGGCCGCGGTCAGCGTCGGACGTCCGTTGCTTCCATCTCAGGCATTGTCACAACCGACTCCGGCGCTTCCCTGGAATATTTATAACCTCTGTACTGAACATGAGGCGGTGGATGAAATCCGGCATGTTCAGTACGGTATGGTTTTCACGTTGGTTGCATTGGTGCTGCTGCTTAATGTGTTCGCGATTGTAATGCGCGCAAAGATTTCAAAAAAACTCCGCGGATAAGGAGACGGATCGATGAATGAGAAAATTAAAATGAATCAGGCGGCTATGTTTTCTGCTGACGAAGAAGTCGATGTTTTTCAGCGGCCGGCCCATGTGAAAGCAGACGCATTTTCTGTTTTCTACGGAGATTTCGAAGCTGTGAAGCGGGTTGACTGCGAGTTCCCCGAAGGGCTCGTAACCGCGATGATTGGTCCCAGCGGGTGCGGGAAAAGCACGCTGCTGCGCGCGATCAACCGAATGAATGATCTCATTCCCGGCTGCCGCGCAGGTGGCAATATGATCTTTGACGGGGAAAACATTTATCGCAAGGACATTGATGTGGTCTCGCTCCGCATGCGGGTCGGAATGGTGTTCCAGAAACCGAATGTATTTCCAAAATCAATTTACGATAACATTGCCTATGGTCCGCGTCTGCAGGGAATCAAGAACCGCAGCCAGCTGGATGAGATTGTGGAGTCCAGCTTGCGACAGGCTGCAATCTGGGATGAGGTAAAAGACCGTCTGTCTTCAAATGCCTTGGGAATGTCCGGCGGACAGCAGCAGCGTCTTTGTCTGGCGAGAGCTCTGGCTGTGAAGCCGGAAATCCTTTTAATGGATGAGCCGACCTCTGCTCTGGACCCGAAGGCTACGGCGAAAATCGAAGATCTTGTGGGAGAACTGAGAGGGCAGTATACAATTATTATTGTGACCCATAATATGCAGCAGGCGGCTCGCGTCTCGGATTTGACCGCATTCATGTATGAAGGTACGCTTGTGGAGTTCGGCGCGACCAGGCAGTTGTTTACCCGTCCATCTGAAAAGCAGACAGAAGATTACATCACCGGACGGTTTGGTTGAGTTCCGGCTAAAGGCTATTACAGGAGAATCTGATGAGTCAGGTATTTGTTCATGAAATTGATAAACTGAAAAAAAGAATATTATCTCTCAGTGCACAGGTTGAAGAAAATGTTGTTCTTGCGGTAAAGGCACTGGTTAGCCGTGATGAAGCACTGGCCAGGCAGATCATCGACAGCGACTCGGAAATTGACCGGCAGGAAGTTGAAGTAGAGGAGGAGGCTCTCAAAATCCTGGCCCTTTATCAGCCGGTTGCAATGGATCTTCGTTTTTTAACAACTGTTCTGAAAATCAATAACGATTTGGAGCGGATCGGAGACCTCGCGGTCAATATTGCAAAGCGGGCTCTGCAGATGTGTGAGCAGCCGGAGGTTCGTATTCCGCCGGAACTGGATGAGGTGGCGCTGAAGGCCAGGGATATGGTTCGTCGGAGCCTTACGGCGTTTGTGAATTTGGATGCCGAAATGGCGAATGAGGTCCGGGAAGCTGATGATGAAGTGGATGTGCTTTGCAAACAGGTGAGCCGGTTTGTTGCAGAGTCCGGACGGAAAAACCCTGAACATCTGGGAATCTACCTGACGATGCTTCTTGCCTCCAGAAATCTGGAGAGAGTTGGAGATCACGCGACGAACGTGGCTGAAGATGTTGTTTATCTTGTGGATGGCGTTATTGTTCGTCATAAGCCATACGAAGAGAGGGCGTAACCTGCTGTTGCAGAAAGGATCTTGATGACCTCAAAAAATATTTTGATTATCGAGGACGAAGAGGATATTCGCGAACTGGTTCGTTACAACCTGAAGCGCGAAAAGTTCAATGTGCTGGATGCCGAATCCGGTGAAGAAGGGCTGCTTTCTGCGGCTCGCGATCTGCCGGATCTGATCCTTTTAGACCTGATGTTGCCGGGTAAAGACGGGATGCAGGTTTGCAGGGAACTCAAACAAAACGAACGAACCCGCAATATCCCGGTTATTATGATGACCGCCAAAGGTGAAGAAAGTGACATTGTTTCCGGATTGGAGCTCGGAGCTGAAGATTATGTCGTTAAGCCGTTCAGCCCCAAAGTTCTGGTGGCCCGGGTTAAAGCGGTCATGAGAAGAAAGTCGGCAGGACCGGCGCTGTCCGACACGGATGTGCTCAAAATCTATGACCTGACGATTCATCCCGGCCGTCATGAAGTGATGGTTAACGGGGAATCGGTGGATCTGACAGCCACTGAATTCCAGGTTCTGCATTTCCTCGCTCGCCGGCCGGGCTGGGTGTTTACTCGTTATCAGATTGTCGATGCCGTACACGGCGAAGACTATCCGGTCACCGAGCGTTCTGTTGACGTCCAGGTTGTCGGGTTGCGCAAAAAACTTAAAAAAGCCGGAGAATATATCCAGACCGTTCGTGGTATTGGGTATCGCTTTAAGGACGCTGATTAATGAAGACTCCTCGCCTTTTCTGGAAACTGTATGCCAGCTACCTGACCATAACGCTGTTATCGCTGGTTGCTGTATACATTCTTTCATCGGGCGCAATTGGTCGGTTCTCTGACCGCCAGACGGCGCAATATCTCAAAGAGCAGGCCCTGTTGATCAGCCAGCAGATCATCGATGATTTTTCCTCCATGGATCAGGTTGAGCTCAATCGGATTGTTGGAGAGCTGAGTTCGAAAACCTCGGCGAGGCTTACTTTTATCCTGCCGGACGGCACTGTTGCGGGCGATACCGACAAAGCCAGTTCGGAAATGGGCAACCATCGGAATCGTCCTGAAATTCTGGAGGCGCTGAACGGGCACCTCGGACAATCGGTGCGTTACAGCAATACTCTCAAAAAAAATATGATGTATATAGCCGTTCCGGTGGCAGCGAATGACATTGTATACGGGATTGTTCGAGCGGCTATGCCGGTCACAGAAATGGATCAGGTACTAGACTCTGTCCATCACCGCATCTTTCTGGGCGGGATGATCATTCTTGTTTTGTCTGCGCTGCTCAGCCTGATTGTTTCCCGCCGTATTTCCCAGCCGCTGGAGCGGATTAAGGCGGGAGCCAAACGTTTTGCTGACGGAGATTTTTCGTTTCGCCTTCATACCATTGGCTCGACTGAAATCTCTTCACTGTCAGAAACCATGAATCTGATGGCGGAACAGCTCGAAGAAAGAATTCAGAGCGTGATTCGGGAACGCAATCAGCGTGAGGCGGTGCTGTCGAGCATGGAAGAGGGCGTGCTCGCGGTTGATACAGAAGGACTGATTATCAGCCTGAACAAAGCCGCGTCCAAATTCTTTCAGGTCCTTCACCCGGAGACAGCCCCCGGGCGCAGCATCGAAGAGGTTTTTCGGAACGTAAAATTGCAGAAATTCATCGGATCTGTGCTGAAAGGCCAGGAACCCCGGGAATGCGAACTGACAGCAAGACATTCCGAAACCTACGACCTGAAAGTGCGCGGAACAAACCTGCTCGGCATGCAGGGAGCCCGCATCGGTGCGGTCGTTGTCTTCACGGACGTGTCCCGCTTACGTCGGCTGGAAAGTCTGCGCAGCGATTTCGTCGCCAATGTTTCTCATGAGCTGAAAACGCCGATTACCTCAATTAAAGGATTTATTGAAACACTGCTCGATGGAGCCATCAATGATCCCGAAGAAGCAGATCGCTTTCTCAGGATTGTCGCAAAACATGCTGACCGCCTGAATGCCATTATTGATGACCTGCTCACGCTTTCGCGACTGGAACAGGGGGATAAAGAAGAAATGGATCTTCAGAAAGTCGGACTCGCAGGTCTGATGAATTCAGCCGTTGAAGTCTGCACGCACCGTGCATCAAAGAAAAACATCACCATTTCCACGGAATGCCCGGATCATCTTTCTGTGTTCGTTAATCCTCCATTAATTGAACAGGCTTTAATCAACCTGATCAGTAATGCTGTCAAATACAGCGCTGAAAACAAAGACGTTGCGGTATGTGCTTCCGCGGTAGACGACGGAGTATTGCTGTCGGTAAAAGATTCCGGTTATGGCATTGCCTCAGAGCATTTAGAACGACTGTTCGAACGGTTCTATCGCATCGATAAAGGCCGCAGCCGGCAGGAAGGCGGAACCGGGCTTGGACTTGCCATTGTGAAGCATATTGCTCAGGCACATGGAGGTGCGGTTTCTGTTGAGAGCATTTTCGGTAAAGGTTCCACGTTCTCCATCTTGATTCCGTCTGAAAAATAATTTAACGGCGCTGGATCCCCTTAACCTGCTTGTATAGACTAGTTTATGCACATAGCTGTCCCGTACATTTAAATGTACGGGACAGTTTCGGTTACGATATAGAAAAGAAAGACGGTTCTTATAGAAGCTCGTAGTCGAGCATGGTTTTCCCGTCAAAGGTAAAATGCCCCGTGAATTTTTCACCGGCGATCATTTTTGGATACCAGAGCGGGTCATCTGCCCACATGTTGTGATAGGGAAGCTCATCAACATGAAACCAGATTGGAAGCGCTTCGTCTGTTTCAGTCGGAGTTCCCTCAAACTTGGTTGCGGTAAAGACCTCACCGTGAATGCTGTGACCGTCAATAAAGTGAAACATCAGTGTTCCGGCATGCTGCGGATCGAGCGGAGTAATGCAAAGTTCTTCTTGTGTTTCTCGAATTGCGCATTCCTGCCAGGTTTCGCCTTTTTCAAGCCGTCCTCCGGGCGCGTTGTAATACCCCGCACCGAAACCGCGTTTTTTCTCAATCAGAAGCAGTTTGTTATTCTGCTGAATGAACATCAGGGTGGCTTTTTCTTTCGGATCCCATGCGTTCCAATTGATGTCGGTTACTTTTTTCATCAGTAAAGCTCCAGTTTCCCCAGCACTCCTTCGAGGCCGCCGTTGTTCAGATCTTTTTTCCATTCCGGTTTCAGGCCGACTTTTTTGAGCAGTTTGCGATCACCGGTATAAATGTACGCGGTGCTTCCCGTGCAGCGCTGTTTTAGAAAATCCCCGAAATCCTTCATCAGTTTTTCGGCTTTTTCACGACTTCCAAGGCGAACGCCATACGGCGGGTTGACGACGATGGTCGAGTTTTCAATGCCAGGAAAATCAAAGACATTTTTTTCCAGGCATTGGAAACGGTCCTTGGTGCCCGGCAGCTGATTGAGGTTGGAACAAGCGGCCCGGACGGCATCACGGCTGATGTCGCTGCCGGAAATGAGTCCGGAAGGCAGGGGGCGCATTTCTGCATCCGCCACGGATTTTACTTTTTTCCAGGCGGTGGAATCGAAGTCGGGCAAATAGAAAAAGCCCCATTTGAGACGCAGAAATCCGGCCGGGATGCAACATGCTTTCATTGCGGCTTCACACAGCAACGTTCCGGAGCCGCACATCGGATCGATCAACGGGCGTTCGCCATCCCATTCAGAGAGCTGAATGATTGCAGCAGCCAACGTTTCCGCCATCGGAGCTTCTACGGAAGCCTTGCGGTAGCCTCGCTTATGAAGCGAACCGCCGGAGGTGTCGATGCTGATGGTTGCCCGATTGTTTCGTACAAACAGGTGGATCCCAAGGTCGGGATCCTGAACATCCACGGATGGCCGCTCACCTGTTTTATCACGAAAATAATCGCATACCGCATCTTTTACTTTTAAAGCCGCATACTGCGAGTGTTTGAGCGAGGGGGTATTGGATGTCACCGCGTTTACTGCAAATGTTTCGCGGGTGCTGATAAATTGCGACCAGTCGATTTTCTTTGCTGTCAGGTGCAGATATTTATCGCTGTGGCAATCGAAAGTGAGCAGCGGAGCGAGCACACGGATAATCAGGCGGGAAGTGTAGTTGATGCGATAAAGAGTTTCAGGGTCGGCTTTGAAATGGAACCCACGGTAATCCGGGCGGATCGCCCGAGCCCCAAGAGCACGAAGCTCTGCTTCGGCAAGCTCTTCAAATCCACCTGAAACCTGAGCAAAATACTGGTTGCGTTGTTGGTATTGGTACATGAGAGCAGTCTATCAGTAGACTGCCGGATGCGTGAAGACTGTTTCGGTTATTTGTTAGTGGTTATTGATTGTTTGCCCTGATACCTTTTATCCGTGAACAGACAGCGGACTATGCGATACAAAATGACCATTGCTTACGACGGAACCGACTATGCCGGCTGGCAGATCCAGCCGGGTGAAAGGACGGTTCAGGCGGAAATAGAGAACGTACTTGAGCGGTTAACGGGCCGAAAAATTCGAATTCATCATTCGGGACGCACGGATGCCGGAGTGCATGCCAAGGGACAGGTGGCTCATTTTGACCTCTCGAGACGAATGGAGTTGTGGCGGATGCAAAACGGACTGAACGCACTGCTTCCGCCGGATATTCGCATTATGAAACTTCAGAAAGTTTCAGCGGATTTTCACGCCCGGTTCAATGCTGTCAGCAAGGAATATCGTTATTTTATCTGGAACGGTCCGGCCGTTCCGCCGGAGCTTCGACTGTACCGCCTGCATGAACGGCGCAAACTCAATATCGCTGCCATGAAACAGGCAGCGCAACTCCTGGTCGGAGAACACGACTTCGCAGCATTTACCGCCAACCCAAAACGGGAAATCGGCGGCACCGTTAAAACCGTTACCCAGGTTTCTATTTCGCGATCGAGGGATGGAGATGTGGTAATCCGTGTCAAAGGAACGGGATTCCTCTATAAAATGGTTCGCTCCATTGCCGGATTCCTACTGCGCGTTGGAGCAGGGGAGCTGCAACCGGAAGATACCAAACGGTTTCTGGCGGTCGCCACTCGTACCAACGAAATCCCGACCGCCAAGCCTCTGGGCCTTTTTCTCTGGAAAGTGGATTATTGATTAGGGGATTACTTTTCCCCGAATTCTTCGATGAAAAAACCGTCGAAAAATTCTCCGACGGTTTTCTTTGCTGGCTTTAGTGAGAAATCAAAGCGTTTCGACTAAAGCCTTTCTTTTGGTCTCGTATTCTTGCGGAGTAATTAACCCGTTATCTTTCAGGTCCTTTAGGTCCTTTAGTTTTTTCGAGGTTTCCATGGAGGCCAATAAGGGGGCTTCTTTTTCTGAAATATTCTGTGCATTATGGTTTTGAGACAGGTTTCCATATACCGTGTCGTCAAGCTTCCACATTGCGCCAGTCAGCGGATCAACAATTACGATGCCGATTAGTCCTCCAAATATGACGTTACCGATGTACCATGGGTCCATTCCGGCAGAAAGGGAACAAGATCCCTGATGATATCCATTTTTATCAAATTGGAATGTGTAGCGCTCCGGAGAAAAGAACCCAGAGCTGGCTTCTAAAGAAAGAGTTGCCGGAGTTATAGCTTTATGAACGGTGACTCCTTTTTTGTTTTTTACACACACTGTGGCTCCTGGAGGGTTGCTTTGAATGGTAACTGGATATTGTGATTTACTCACGATGCTGGCACATCCTGTGACGAATAGAAAAACTGATGTTGCCAAAAGAAGACTCCCAGCGCGGACACAAACTATGTTTTTTTCACAACAAACCTTTCTTTTATGATTTTTAATAAAAAACAAGAGTGATCTGGTTAAGTTGATATATAAATAAGTATTTTATGTAAATATATTACATAATTAAATGTCGCAAAGCGCTATTTTATTTTATGCTGTCGAAGACAGAATACCCCGGCTTTAGCCGTGGATGAATGAGCCCGAAGGCGGTATGCTGATTGAGGAAGTACGACTGGGAGCTCATTGTGCATACCGTCTTCAATATCACGTTGTGTGGGTATGTAAATACCGCCGGAGGATCCTGATGCCTGGAGTCCGAAGTTATCTTGAAAAGGTGTTGCGTGGGCTGCAGCGAAGTATGCCCGGCGTGGAAATTGAGATAATCGGCTTCGACGGAGATCATATGCACATGGTGATGGTCATCCCGCCGAAATACAGCATCTCGGACGTGATGGAAAATATGAAAAGCCGATCATCGTCGGTCATGCGCAAAAAGTTAAGTGGCTAGCCAAGGTTTATTGGAAGGAAAATATTATGTGGTCGCCGGGCTACTTCGTGAGCAGTGTTGGCGTCGACGAAGCGATAATTAAAAGATATGTCGAATATCGAGGACGGAAGGATTCAGGTCGGCTTCGCCAGGAGCTGTAATGAAAATTAGAACCCCGGCTTTAGCCGGGGTTATCTATGACGAAAACCGCCTCGAGAATTTTCTCAAGGCGGTTTTTGTTTTATAAGTTTAGGCTATTGTTACATCTGAGCAGCAACGCTGCGCAGGCACATCTCATTTCCAGACGGGGCTTCAACGGAGTCCATCGGATTTTCGCCGGTCCAGAATTCTACACTGTTGAAGATCAGGCCGTCTGCCAGAGTAGACAGGCTGTAAACCGGGAGAATAATGCAGCCCAGGAAGGCCACTTCATCAACCCATTTATCTTCAAAGCTGGTCTGCCACGTATGTACTTTTTTGGTCAGGACAAATGGTCCGGTACATCCGGTGAGCAGAATGCTCAGTGTAATTACGCTGAGAAGGATTTTCTTCATAACAATCTCCTTATGTTTTATGTGTTTCCCTCTATAGAAAAAACTATTGAATTTCTTTCAGGGAGGCAAATGGAAATGTGCTGCTTCTTGCTTTTTCGTTTTGGCTCCAGTACCGTTTCTGCCTTTATTTAATAAGGAGATTTTTTAAATGCCGAAAATCGAAATTATGCCGTCCATTCTGGCCGCGGACATGGGAAATCTGGAGGCGGGAATCCGTTTGTGCGAAAAATCCGGCGCAGACCAGATTCATGTGGACGTGATGGATGGAGTGTTTGTGCCGAATATCAGCATGGGGCCGGCCGTAGCGGCGATGGCTGATCGTGTGACAGATTTGCCACTCGATGTGCACCTGATGCTCCTGCATCCCCAGAATCATATCGAAGCTTTTGCCAAGGCCGGATCGGACACAATACTCATTCATATTGAAGCGGAGTGTGATGTGGAAGATACGCTAAAAAAAATCCGCGATCTCGGCTGCCGTCCGGGAATCACTGTAAATCCGCCAACGCCGGTCGATTCCATTTTCCAAACCTTGGAAAAAGGGTTGGTCGAAGAGGTTCTTATTATGTCAGTCAACCCTGGATTTGGAGGTCAGGGTTACATTGCTGGTGTGGAAAGCAAGGTGGCTGAGATTCGCCGGCGCTACCCGGACATGCTTATTTCCATTGATGGAGGAATCGGAGCGGAAACCATTAAACCCGCAGCCGCTCATGGTGCCAACCTGTTTGTAGCCGGCACATCACTTTTTAAGGCACCTGATATGGGAAAAGCCGTTTCCGATCTGCGCGCAAGCGCTGAAACTGCTTATTGCACCGCACTTTAATTTACAATCAAAAGTCATCTATGTCCGATCTGTCTCATATCCGAAATTTTTGTATTATCGCTCACATTGACCATGGGAAATCAACCTTGGCCGACCGGATCCTGCAGCTGACCGGCGCGGTGGAAGAGCGCAAAATGAAAGAACAGCTGCTCGATGATATGGATTTGGAGCGCGAGCGCGGCATTACCATTAAAGCGCACCCGGTTTCGATGAATTACAAGGCCAAGGACGGGAAAACCTATCAGTTCAATCTGATCGACACTCCCGGTCATGTCGATTTTTCTTATGAGGTCTCCCGCAGTCTGCAGGCCTGTGAAGGCGCCATCCTGGTTGTCGACGCAGCACAGGGAGTTGAGGCACAAACGGTTTCGAACACGTATTTGGCAGAAGAGCAGAATCTGGCGATTTTCCCTGTACTGAATAAGATTGAGCTGCCGAATGCGCAACCGGAGGTCGTGGCTCAGCAGATTGAGGATCTTCTGGCTATTGAAGCTTCGGATTGTCTGACGGTCAGCGCAAAAACGGGGCAGGGGATCGCTGAGGTTCTTGAGGCTGTTGTCGCGCGGATTCCTCCACCCAAACCGGGAGTCGATTCGTCGGCTCGCGGGCTGGTTTTCGACTCGAAATATGATGCTTTCCGCGGCGTCGTTGTGTATTTGCGCCTGTTCAGCGGCAGCCTGAAGCCTGGAGAGAAAGTCCGGATGATGGGGTCCGAAATGGATTATGAAATCAAAGAGGTCGGAATTTTCGCGCCGGATCCAACTCCTGTGAAAGAGCTGAAAGAAGGATCGGTCGGATATGTGATTGCCAACATCAAGGATGCCTCCGAAATTCAGATTGGTGACACGATGACCTCAGCACGGCATCCGGCCGCAACGCCGTTACCAGGCTTCAAGGAAATTCACCCGATGGTGTTCGCCGGAATTTATCCGATTGAAACATCCGATTATGAAAAGCTCGGAAAGAGCCTCGACAAACTGAAACTTAACGATGCTGCATTTACGTATCAGGCAGAATCGTCTGTTGCCCTGGGTTTTGGTTTCCGTTGCGGTTTTCTGGGACTGCTCCATATGGAGATTGTTCAGGAACGCCTGCGGCGGGAGTTCGATCTTGATATCATCGCATCTTATCCAAACGTTATTTATCGCGTTAATTTGAAGAGCGGCGAGACCCTTGAAGTCGATAACCCGACCATGCTCCCTGATGTGATGCAGGTGCAGAGTATGGAAGAGCCTTTCATCAAGGCGACTATCATCACTCCAACGGATTGCCTCGGTGACATGATGCAGCTGATTATGGAGAAGAGGGGAGAGATTACTCACACGGACTCTATTGACGCACAGCGCGTGATGCTGACCTGTGACCTGCCCTTGAATGAAGTGCTGATCGACTTTTACGACCGCCTCAAAAGCATCAGCCGCGGCTACGCCTCCATGGACTACGAGTATGCCGACTATCGCGAATCCGATCTGGTCAAGATGGATATTCTGATACACAGCGAACCGGTTGATGCGTTTTCTGCTATTGTCCATCGGTCCAAAGCGGTCTATCGCGGCCGCCAAATGTGCGCATCGCTCAAGGATGTGATTCCGCGCCAGGCCTTTTCCGTTGCCATTCAGGCTGCGCTCGGCGGGAAGATTATTGCCCGCGAAACGATTCGGGCATATCGCAAGGACGTAACCGCCAAGTGCTATGGCGGTGATATTTCCCGAAAACGGAAACTGCTTGAGCGCCAGAAAGAGGGTAAAAAGAAAATGAAAAGCATTGGGAAAGTGAATATCCCCCAGGAAGCTTTCATTGCTGTGCTGAAAACGAAACAGGAGTAAAGGAACGGATTGATGGAGAAGGGGACTGGCGGGCTATTGAACTTCAATAATACCTCAATTCCAGAGCTCCATTGCCTGCAGCTTAATCATGAATTTTTTTAAAATCCGCAAAGCACGTAAAGAACTCAAAGAGATTCTTCATCACGCAAAACATATACGGCATATGCATGAGGACATTGGTGACCCTCAGCTTCTATCAGAATTAAAATCAGCAGAAGAACGGGCCCAAAACATCCGAAAAGGAACTGACGTCACTGCCATGGAAGCCGTCGGCAGCGAAGTCTGCGACATTTGCGAAAAAGTCGCGCCGCCGAGACCACAGCATAAAATCCGGGAAAACGTAGAAGTTCTTTTTGTAGCCATTGCAGCTGCAATGGCGATCCGCGCCCACTTTTTTCAGCCTTTTAAAATTCCGACAGGCTCCATGCAGCCTACCTTGTATGGAATTACGGTCCGTCCGCTGGAGGAGGGGGAATCAACCGCCTTGCCGGTTCGCATTGCCAAGTTCTTCTGGAAGGGCGAGGTTTTTCTGAATAACGACACGTTGTTTGATCGACTCGCAAAACTTGTCACGGTAGGGAAAGAGTACACGGCCACTGCGCATGCAGACGGATACATCCGCATGCATGAAATCGACGGACGGGTACTTCCTGATTATCGGGATAATTTTGACGGCGGAAAGACCATTACGATTTATCTCGGAAATACTCCGCATGTTGTTTCCCAGGCGACCGTCCGGTACAGCCGTTACGGTGAATATATCCGCAAAGGTGAGTCAATGCTGCGAGGTGTTGCCAAGGCTGGGGATTACATCCTCGTGAACCGAATGAAATACAATTTTTTCCCTCCCAAACGCGGAGATATCGTGGTGTTCGATGCTAAGGATGTTGCGCGTGATGCGTATTACATTAAACGCCTGGTCGGACTGCCGGACGAAACCGTTTCTGTGAATCCGCCTTATCTGACTGTCAACGGAAAAAAACCAACGGATCGACGATTCCAAAAACTTTTTCACAATGATAAGTACAACGGTTATGTTTATGGAACGTACGCCTCCAATCTTACGCCGCTTATTGGAAAACCGGGAGAATCCATTACCTTGGCAAATGACGAATATCTCTTCTTCGGAGACAATACGTTGAACAGCCTCGACGGCCGTTACTTTGGCGGCGTTAAACAAGAGCGGCTTCTGGGAACCGCATTCTTTGTCGGACTGCCGTTTGACCGTGCCGGCAGGGTTGAAACCATTCATTAATTTTCAAAACTCGGTTCCGAAAAAAGTCCTCAAACCCAGTGCCTTATGAACGGCTTAAAAAAACAGGTTTCGGAGCGATTTCAATGATCCAAAACAGAGGGTTATTCAGGATCAAAAATCTCGTATCTTAACAATCTGTTTTAATCGGCTTTGGGAGTCTGATTGTCGGTTCATAAAATCAACCTGCTGAGATTCGCACGGATGATTTTCGAACGACCTGCGGGGCGAAATATGAGCCAGAAAAAGCAGCTCAAAAACCGCTCTGAAGTTCGATGAATCGAGCTTCCTTCTGTGAGAGTTTTTTCAAGGTCTGACAATTAATTTTGGCATCTTTTGTTTTCAAAATCCGGCTCTCTCGATGAGAGATATTCTGTAAGAAGAATGGCGGATGGTGAAAGAAACCTGTCTGGCTTTCGAGAAACCGATATCCGATGGGCAGTAGTGTATCCACAGGCAAAACCCCTTGTCGGGCAACCCTTAATGTAACGTCGCATAATATATCTTATGTCTAATGCATAGATGTAGACACCACAATATAATGTGTTTGGTGGGTAAATTGTCGATAAGTGGCTCCTAGTGGCGACTTATTAACAACACCGCAGTAGATTGTGTTGAGAACGTGAAGAGTTCTTTCACACGGGATTCCTGTAACGAGGAATAATTACTGTTTAAAATGAAAACGCACGGCACTGGGTGCGATACATCTCTGGTAGACGTGTGATTGATGAGTCTTCGCCTGCCCGTATTTAACTTACTTCAGAGACGGTATCCGAGGATAAAAAGACAACCTCATCTAATCTAAAACAAGCAATTGGCGAATCGCTGTACGGGGCTTTTGGATGCATAAAAAAAGCGCCTCGTTTGAGGCGCTTTTTCAAGGGTTGAAGCCGGCTTATTTGTCGTTTTCAACGCTGGAGTAAATCACCTTTTTTGTCTCTTCGTTGGTGATGGTGAACTCCTCCATGTGGAAGTGCGGATCGGAGACAAATGTCAGATGTCCGTGGAACTTCTGTTCCATGGCAATCAGCGTCTCTTCGTCTTCTCTCCGCAGGCGATCAAGCACGGTCGGGTTGACTGTGATTTTCATGTTATGCGCACCTTTGTCTTTACGTAGTGCGGCAGACAAGCGACGCTGCAATTCCACGCTCATGGTCAGGGAGGATTTGACCCGCCCTCTCCCACCGCAATAATCGCACTCAACATAAGTGGAGGTGTAGACACTTTCCTCATAACGCTGGCGAGTCATCTCAAGCAGGCCGAGTTGAGAAATCGGCAAGACGTTGGTGCGGGCCTTGTCTTTTTTCAGAGCGTCCTTGAGGGTTTTGTAAACCGTGTTCTGGTCGCGTTTTGTTTTCATGTCGATGAAGTCGATTATGAGCAAGCCACCGATGTTGCGCAGACGCATTTGCCGGGCCACTTCATCGGCCGCCTCGATGTTGACAGCCAGAATCGATTCTTCTGCATTTTTTCCGCCTTTGTGCCGACCCGTATTGACGTCAACAGCAACCAGCGCTTCTGTTTCGTCAAAAATCAGATATGCGCCGGATTTCAGCCAAACTTTGCGCCGGAAAATGGATTCAATCTGTTTTTCGACATCAAAGTAATCAAAGATCGGCTCTTCACCTCCATACATCTGCACCCAGTTTCTCGAGCGACGAGAATACTTGGCAATCATGCTGCGGATCATTTCATAGGTCTGCTTGTTGTCGACAAAAACACGGTCGATATCCTCTGTAAGGTAATCGCGGACTACGCGCTCAGCCAGCTTGGGTTCGCTATACAGGCAGCACGGAGCGGGTTTGTTTTTAATTCCATCATCAATTTCTTTCCAGATTTCAATCAGCGTACGGGCATCGCGAACAAAGCTGGTTTTGCGGGTTCCTGAGCCGGCAGTGCGAACAATGATTCCGACGTTTTCCGGAATGGGAAGACGAGCCAGAATCTTCTTCAGGCGATTGCGCTCCTTTGTGTCATCAATCTTCTTGGAGATTCCTTTCAGACCGGTTCCCGGCATCATGACCAGAAAACGTCCCGGAACACTGAGGTTGGCACTGACGCGCGGCCCCTTGGTTCCGATTGCATCTTTCGTAACCTGCACAATAATTTCTGATCCGATCGGGAACTTTTTAGCCATCTCTCCCGGAGAAAACTTGCGGCGGCGACCGCTGTTGCGGCGCGCACCTTCCTGCTCCGCCAAACGAGCCGCATCTTCAGGAATCATGTCCCAGTAATGGATGAAGGCGTTTTTCTTCATGCCGATATCCACAAAGGCGGCTTGCAGTCCATCCTCCAGATTCTGGATTTTTCCTTTAAAAATACTGCCGACAATCCGGTTGTCGTCCTCACGTTCGATATGAAAATTGTCGAGTTTGCCTTCGTCGAGCACCGCAACTCGCGTTTCGAGCGGTTCGATATTGATGAGGATCTCTTTTTTCATCCGTCCGTTCTTTTTCAATTTTCCTGTAATCTGTTTGAGCATAGTTGGTGCTCCTTTCCTTTTTATACTGTGCGACGCCGGATATAGACGCTTTGAACCAACCCGAGAGCCCCCATGGTTGTAACCATGAAGGAACCTCCGTAACTCATCAGGGGCAGCGGCAGTCCGGTAATCGGCATCAGGCCGATGGTCATCGCGATATTGATGAAAACATGTGTAAACAAAAGCACGCCGATGCCGGCCGCAAGCAGGCGCCCGAACAAATCCTGGGCCAGCACCGCGGCACGCATACAGCGCACGGTAATCGTTGTGTAAAGCACCAGCAGCAATCCGCCGCCGGCAAATCCTGTTTCTTCCGCCACGACCGAATAAATGAAGTCGGTCGGAGCGACAGTTCTCGGCAGAAAGCCGAGAATATTCTGGGTTCCTTTTAAATAACCTTTCCCCAGCAGCCCGCCGGAACCCACGGCGATCTGCGACTGCAGTTTGTTCCATCCGGCACCCAGCGGATCCTGACTGACGTTCAGATACACCAGAACCCGGCTTTTCTGATAGTCGGTCAGAAAAGGACAGGTGTCCGGGAAAAAACGCAACCAAACACCTAATGTGATAAGGCCAAGCAGGCCGATAACGATCAACAACACAATCGGTTTGACGGGTGTTCCTGAGCAGAACAGCATAGCAAGCGTTACAGGAATCAGCACCATACTGGTTCCAAGGTCCGGTTCAATTACAATCAGAAAAAACGGAACAGCCATCAACGCGAATGCTTTGAAAAACGCTCCGACGTCATCGGTATCTGTCGCCGGGTCACTCAAAACTCCGGCCAATGTGAAGACTACCCCAAGTTTTGCAAATTCGGACGGTTGCAGGTCGAATCCAGGCATTGGAATCCATCGATGCGCATTGTTCTTTTCCGGAAAAAGGAACACCAGAACCAGTCCGGCCAGCGTTGCAGCATAGGTCCACCAATGAAGTTCCTTGAACTTGCGATAATCGAAGGCTGTTGCGGCAGAATAACATCCCAGACCAATGGAAGCCCAGACAACCTGGCGAAGCGCTTTTCCGCTGAGAGTTGTGTCACCATTTTGATATCCCGCACTGAAAATAAAAAGAAAACTCAAAAAGAGCAGCGCGAGAATTGTGCCGAACATCGTCCAGTCAAAGCGGCGGATTCGTTTAATCATGACTGCACCCTCCCCTCGCTTTTGAGTTTTTCAAACAGACCGCTCAACAGAATTTTCAGACGAGGCCCAACCGTCCTGCCGCCGGAAGCCCCATTCTCAATCAAAAATGCCACGGCGTACTGCGGATTATCGAACGGTGCAAATGCAATCATCCAGGTGTGTTTTTTTGTTTTCCGTTTTCCATTAACCATCACCCAGTATTCAGCAGTTCCTGTTTTGCCGGCAAAATCGAGCCCTTCAACTGCTGCCTGTTTTCCGGTGCCATCCTTTGCCATAATCACATCGTGCATTCCGCCTCGCACGGCAGTCAGGGCGGTTTGCGACCAGTCCATTCTTCCTTCTTTTCGAATCGGAGCATCCGTGAAAGAGTCATCTTCCGGAGGGCGGTAGGCCTGTATCAGTCTCGGTTTATACAGAGTACCGCCATTGGCTATTGTCGCTGTCATCATGGCCATCTGTATCGGCGTAACCGCGAGAAAACCTTGTCCAATCGACAGGTTGCAGCTATCACCATCGGTCCAAGCACCATGATTCGTTTTTCGTTGCCACTCCTTGTCTGGCAGCAGTCCTGCGGCCTCATAGTCTACTTCCACACCGGTTTTTTGGCCAAACCCGGCTTTGTCCGCCTGTTCGACAACGGGCTCCCAGCCATTTTCTAAAATGGTTTTGAAAAAATAAACATTGGCGGAACGCATCAGTGCTCCGCGCAGATCACGCTCTCCGTGCCCTGCCCAGTTCCAGTCGCGCATCACCCTGCGTCCGACACGGAATGCCCCCGGACAGTCATACACGGTGCTGACCGCGTGGGGATTGACGGTCGAAGCAGCCAGCCCGACGAACGGTTTGAATGTACTTCCAGGAGGATAGGTTCCTGCAACAGCCCGGTTCAGCAGAGGTTTCGCAGGGTCGTCAGACAGACGCCTCCAGTCCTTGGAAGTAATATACGGCACAAACAGGTTTGCGTCATAACTTGGAGCACTGACCATCGCCAGCACATCACCGTTGTTCGGGTCCATCACAACGACCGCGCCTTGATTGGTTCCCAGCGCTTGATGAGCAAGCAGCTGCACCTCAATATCCAGTGTCAAACGAAGGTCTCCGCCTCGTCTGGGTTCGCGGCGCGCCAGTTCATCGTGGTGATAACCGGACACATCGATCTGGACAATTTTTCCGCCGGCTTCGCCGCGCAGGAAGGGATCAAACAGTTTTTCCAGACCGGCCCGTCCGCCCATCTCAGGAAGATAATAGTTGTATTTCTCCTCTTCGTTTAATTTGCCGGGATCAGCCTTTCCGACATAGCCGATCAAATGAGACGTGTAAGGACTGTAAGGATATTGCCGGGTCATTTGCGTATATAAATCAACGCCGGGAATATTCAACGCCTGCTCTGCAAAACGCGCCATGGGCTGCATGCCGATATCCCGCCAAAGGATCAGAGGCAGCGGCAACCGAAGGTGTATATGCTTGCGAACATCATCACGATCCACCTTTGGAGGCAACCCGGTCATGGCAGAGACCTGATCGATCACTTCCATCGAGTGATCGATGGTTTTGGCCCATGGTCCGGGGCGACGGATGTTTTCCAAATACATCGCGATGGAATAATCCGGACGGTTATCGGCAAGGCACAGATCGTTGCGGTCGTAAATCTTTCCGCGAATCCCGGGCATCCGTATCCGCCGAAGGCTCTGGACCTGTATACGATCCTCAAACCGCGATGAATCAGCCACCTGAAGCCGCCATAACGACCCCATCAAAAACAGATAGGCTGCCGCCATACAGGCCAGCGCAACGTAAATACGCAAGGCAGGAAACTCTCTGGTACGCCGGATGCGCATTATATACGCCTCCGTTTTCTTTTCGATTTATGCACGAGAAACGCAATTGTAAAATAGACGGTCGGAGCCGTTAAAATTCCCAGCAGGAGCCCCCCGCCCATGCGGACAGCCAGCAACCCAAAAGAAATCGAGCGCAAATCGCCCAACGAAAATACAATGTAAAAATAAAGCGTTTTAAGGCTCACCGCCAGCAGTCCCAGCACACAATAGGTGATCGGTTGGTCAGAAAACAGCTCGGTCTTCAGCGCGTGCAGGCCGATTCCCAGCAAAAGGAAAAAGGGACTCGAAATTCCAAGCGGCGTCGGTGAAAAAACATCATAAAGCAGGCCGGCCAGTACCGCCGCATAAATAACAGCCCCGCGGTCCGAATGAAGCACTACGACCATTAACAGCGCCGTCAGAATCGGCCAGTCGAGAGAGCCTGTTAAGGCCCAGCGTGGAAGCAGAGTCTGAAGCGCCGCCCCGATCATCAGAAGAAGAGTAATCCGAAGCAGGCTCATTCTTCACCTCCTTCAACAGCGGTTACAAAAACAACATCGGTCAGGTTAATCACGGCCTGCGGAAGAATCTCCGCAATTTGATACAGCTCTGCATCCTCAGTTCGAATGGCTTCAATATAACCGATAACCACATCGCGTGGAAAAACACCCCCCAGTCCGGATGTCACCACTTCATCTCCAATCTGGATCGGGATGTCTTTATGGATAAAGCGCATCTCAACGACCGGATACCCTTTTAAATTAACCCCTGCGCCTCGGACCAGACCAAATGAACCGGTTCGACTGATGCGGGCAGATACTTCGCAGGCTGGATCGGAAAGCAAAAGAACATTGGCGGAGTGCGCAGAAACCGTTGAAACACGCCCGACCAGACCGTCCGGAGAAATAACCGCGCGATTGGAAAAGACCCCTTCCCGGGTTCCTTTTGCCAATCGGATACTTTGCCACCATCCGTTAATGCTGCGGGCAGCCACTTCGGCGGCAATCAGGGCTTTTGCCTGTCGATCATGAAAAGCCAGCATTCGGCGAAGCTTAAGGTTTTCCTCTTGAATACTTTTGCTCAGGCGGGCTTCCGCCTGCAGGCGTACGACTTCCCCCTTCAGTCGACGGTTTTCTTCAACCATTCCCCCGAATCCTCGCATGGTGTCAACACCCGCCTTGAGACTGTGCCCCGCTTGGAGGAGTCCGGACTGGATCGGGCTTATCAGGTCCCAGAAGAAACCCTTAACCCGGACGGTATAGCCGTCCGGAAGCAACAGGATCAGCGCCAGCACACAGGCTGCCGCACACCATTTTAAAACCGTTCTTTTTTCAACCATCGACTCGTTCCGGTGGTCCTTTTTTTTTCAGAACCTGGAGGACTGAGTCTGAAACGAAAACTCCGCGCCTATCCGGCGCGGGCATCGGAAAGTTTGCGAAGGAAGTTGATCTCGTGCAGCACCACACCGGTGCCTTCGGCCACCGCGCTCAGCGGGTCATCGGCCACATGAACAGGCAAACCGGTATTATCTGCAATATGCTTATCGAGTCCGCGCAGCATCCCGCCGCCGCCAGCAAGCACCATTCCCCGGTCGACCAGGTCAGCAGACAATTCGGGCAGACAGCGATCCAGTGTAATGCGTACGGCATCCACAATTGCGGATACCGGCTCCTTTAATGCGCCACGAACTTCTTCTGAACTGATCTGCAGGGTCTTCGGCAGACCGGCGACCTGGTCGCGGCCTTTCACTTCCATTGTTGTCTCTTCACCCGTCGGGATTGCGGATCCGATAGAAATTTTGATGTCTTCCGCTGTACGTTCCCCGATGAGTAAATTGTATTCCCGTTTCAGATACTGGACGATTGACTCGTCCATCTCATCTCCTCCGACGCGTACGCTGCGACTGTAGACGATTCCAGCCAGAGAAATCAGAGCCACTTCTGTGGTTCCTCCGCCGATATCAACGATCATATTGCCGGCCGGTTCCTGAACCGGAAGCCCGACACCGATCGCAGCAGCCATCGGTTCTTCAATTAAAAACACATCGCGCGCGCCCGCATGCATTGCGGAGTCTTTCACTGCGCGTTTTTCCACTTCCGTAATACCGCTGGGAACGGCCACGACTACGCGCGGACGCACCATACGGCGACGGTTGTGAACCTTCTGGATGAAATACCGAAGCATCGCTTCAGTAATCTCAAAATCTGCAATCACCCCGGCCTTGAGAGGACGGATGGCGACAATACTGCCGGGGGTGCGACCGAGCATGCGCTTGGCTTCGTCACCGACCGCAAGCACCCGGTTGGTTCCTGTCTGTACAGCCACCACGGAAGGCTCCCGGAGCACAACCCCCCGATCCCGCACATAGACGAGCGTATTGGCAGTACCGAGGTCGATACCGATGTCGCTGGAAAAAAGGCCCATCAAACGGTTAAACATAAGGTCAATCCCTATCGTGGTTACAAACAGAAACTAAAATCAATAAGTGATTCATAATTGCTTGTTTAAGCAAAACCGGTCAAGAGGAAACACGGAGCATTATCTGCTTTCCCACTCTTCGGAAACTCCAGTCCCCCTCTTTTCCCAATCTCTGGCAAACCGTTACTTCGCAAACGGCGGCGTGGCGACTGATGGCTGGACCGGCTTCAGTCCACGCTTCGCAGCTTCATCCGCGTAGCGTTTTTGCCACGGCGGCGAATAGTTGATGCCCATCCGGTCGAGATCCTCGAGCGACCGGTAGTCACGGGTTACGCAGAATGGATCCGGAGTGGGCGGAAGCTCAAAACAGAATGCCGCCGCACGCATCACCATGCGTTGAATACGACGGGCAAACTTTTCAGCATCATCGGTTTGCAGCGGATGCGCATTCACGATGCCGATACCGCTTTCCGGATACACCTTCAAATGCTCATCATGAGGCAAATCGGCGAGTACAATAAAGGTGATGTCACTTTCACTTTTGGCTTTTTCGGCGGCTTTTTCCAACGTTTGGAAATCCTTTGGTCCGGCCAGCGACTGATTTTCTTCAGTCCGCACCCGCACATGCAGTTCTTTTTCAGCAAATGCCCGGACTCTTTCCAGCAGTTCTGCGTTCACCGCACCGGCATTTACAATGTTTATAGCCTTTTCCTGCGCAGTTGTGGCGCATCCGGTTGTCAAAAAAAGTAATCCACTTAAAAACAAGATAATCTTACGCATTAAAAACTCCTTTTATCTGTGAAACACGATTAGTATTCTGATGTTTTTACGACACAAATTACAAACCTGTTTTATGCCCGTTTTCAAATACATTGCCCGAGATACAAAAGGCACGCGGGTCGACGGCACCTTAACGGCCGCCGATCGCAACAGTGCTATGCGAATGCTGCAGCAATCGGGGCACACCCCGCTTTCCCTGACTCAAACGGCAGAAGAAACAGCCGCGAAAGGCGGATCTTCGAAAAAATTCCGGTTGAATTTCACGCTTTCGACCGGCCGGGCCAGTCGCTTGAAACCGCGGGCCATGCTGCTGTTCACTCGCGAGATGGCCGACCTCCTGGCCTCCGGCATGACGCTTGGCCGCGCGCTGCACACCCTCGCCCGCCGCGACTCCGAACCGATCTATAACATGATTGTCTCACGGTTGCGCGATGAAGTGGTTCAGGGAAGCTCCCTTTCAGATGCCCTGAAAATCTACCCGGAAACCTTTCCGCAGCTCTACGTGAGCATGGTTCGCGCCGGGGAAGCCGGAGGAGCTCTTGCCGATGCCCTAACCAGCCTTTGTACTCATTACGAGCGCGTACAGGACGCCCGCAATAAAATTGTATCCGCCATGGTCTATCCGTCCATCATTCTGACTTTCGGCATTCTCTCTGTCATCGGACTCATGATCGGCATCATTCCAAAATTCGCCATCATTTTTGAGGATCTCGGCGGCACCATGCCCCTGCCCACCCGTATCCTGATGACCATCAGCAGCGGAATGATCCGTTACGGCTGGCTTATGATTCTCATTCTGATCGGTCTGGGAATGGCGTTTCGCCGTTTCTTACGCACCGAAGACGGACGGAAATGGCTGGATAACCGCCAATTGAAAATGCCGGTGGTTTCAAAAATTGCCCGGGCAAACGCGTTCGCCCATTTTGCCCGAACGCTGGAAACCCTGATCCGCAACGGTGTACCGATCTTAAAAGCGCTGACTATTTCCAGTGAAACAGTTGGAAACAGCGTGATTGCCGCTGAAATCGCAGATGTGCGCACCCGTGTTACCGATGGGTCCAGTATTGCCGGTCCGTTGGCTGCCGGAGGCGTATTTCCTCCTCTTCTAACTGATATGCTGGCCGTCGGAGAGGAAACCGGAGATCTTCCCGGCGCCCTTTCCCAGATTGCTCGGCGCTACGACGAAGAACTTGACTTTAGTATTAAACTGTTAACGACTGTCATGGAGCCAGTGCTGATTCTCAGCATGGGGCTCCTGATCGGATTTGTAGCCATCAGCATGCTGATGGCAGTGTTCGATCTGACCAGTGGTCTGAGCGCCTAAAAAACGAAAGGAGATCCAATGAACAACCGTAGATCAAAAGAAGCTTTTACACTCATCGAAATCATGCTCGTAGTCGTGATTATCGGGATCATCGTCGGTATCGCTGCTCCAAAAATCAGCGGCAAGTTTGGCAAAGCACAGAATGTAGCTGCGCGCGCCAGCCTCAAAGCGGTCGAGGGAGCGATTCAAAGTTATGAAATGGACAACCTGCGCCTGCCGGATACTCTGGAAGATCTGACCAAACAGAAAGACGGCAACGGCCCTTACCTCAAACCCAGTGAACTGATGGACCCATGGAGCCAGAAATACAAATACACCAAAGGCGGCTCTCACGGCATTGGCTTTGACCTGTCTACGACGTCTCCGGATGGAACAGAATTCAACAACTGGGATTAAGGAGAATGGGATGGTGGAATAACGGAGTAATGGAGTAATGGAAAACAGCAGTCCGATGTTCCCGCATTCCGATACTCCGCTCTCTCGCGGATTTACACTAATTGAAGTGATGCTGGTGGTGGTGATTATTCTGATCGCCGCCGGCATGGCCGTTCCAATGCTCAGCGGATCTTCGGACGCGGCACAAATGCGTGATGCTGTGCGCTCGACCATTCGACTCTCACGCTACGCCCGCAGCATGGCAATCCTGAACCAGGCCGACTGTACGCTGTCGTTTTCCACGAACCGCATAACACTGGCCGGAACAGAAGGAACGCTCGCAGAGCGCCGGATCTCGGACAAGATTACCATTGCGGATTTCGAAAATCTGGCGAAAGAAGACCGCCGGGACACCGACGAGGATGAAGAAGGAAAGAAAGTGATCTTTTATCCAACCGGAATGAACGACGGGTTTGAAGTAACTCTGGAAGACGAAGACGGCCGCAGTCACACCATCAAATGCAACCCCATTACCGGCAAAGTAACCACAGACGAGGATTAATGATTTTCGGGAGACAGGGATTAATCATGCAACGGCTTTTTCCAACGTTTGGAAAAACACCCGTGCATTTTTCCGGGGTTTGGAAACGCTGTGCCAAATCTAAAACCGGCATGACCCTCATTGAGGTGATGCTGGCGATCGTCATCCTTGGCATTGGCGCCGGAATCCTTTTGGTGGCCATATCGCGCTGTATGGCAGTGGCCACAAAAGCCCAGCATTACAGCCGCGCACATCGACTGCTGTTCCAGGTTGAAGCCGAAAACCCAATTACTCGCGGGGAGATTGACGAAGGCACTGAATCCGGCACTTTTGACGACGGCTACAGCTGGGAACGGGAAATCACCGAAAGCGAAGACGAAGGCCGCGAAGGCCTCTATACGATTCGTACGAGAATCACATGGTCTACCCGCGGACACAATGCGTTCGAAGAAGTTCAGCAATATCTGTATATCCCCCTGGATAAGGATGAGCTGAAAGCACGGAGGGGCTACTGATGCACCGCCGCGGTTTTACCCTGCTCGAAATTATGGTGGCCATCGTGATCCTTTCGATCGCCATGACCGTGGCGTGGCAGACCTTTTCCTCTGCAACCCGCTCCTGGACATCCGCCCGACGGCTGATGGATGAAACGCATCACGGAGACTTTGTGCTGACCCAGCTGACCGCCGCCCTGCGCTCGATGGCGTTCTTTGATTCTCTGCCCGAACAGTACGGCTTTCGCATGGAACGCAACCGCGATGGTGAATACGGAGAGCATTCCATCAGCTGGGTCACCGCCAGCAAGGCATTCCTGCCCAAAGGAACCGAGTTCGATCACGGAATGCACCGAATCGAGGTCGGCGCAGGCGAAGACGACGACGGCAATGACGGCCTGCTGGTCACTGTCTGGCGGCACATTGCCGATGAAGATGATGATGTTGAGAAACAAAGCTGGGTTGTCAGTGACGTCATCAAAGGCCTCGGCTGCGCGGTATATAACGTGAAAGACGAAAAATGGGACGAAGAATGGGAGGAAACCAACGCCATCCCCGGCCTCATTGAAATCACCCTCTACGCCGACCCGAAAGAAGAAGGAGACGACCCGATCGAATACCGACAGCTCATCGAAATCCCGCTCGGCCCGCCCGTCACCAACGAAGTGGATGCTGCGTCGCAATGAACCCAGAACCGAATTTGATTGTGAATACCGAAAGCAAAAAAGAATTGAGCAAAAAACGTAAATCCGGCGTAGCGCTGATTATCGTCATGTGGGTTTTGGTGCTGGTCGCGATGATCGTCAGTTCGTTTGCGTTTGAGATGAAACTGGAATCTCAGATTATCACCGCTCAGCGCAAGCGCCTGAAAGCCGATTATCTGGCCCTGTCCGGCGTGGAACTGGCAAAGGTGATGCTCGTGTTTGAAGAAGATCCGCTGGAGGGGGACGATGTTATTTATGATGATCCATGGCTCGCAAAAGCTGCTCAGCTGAGTGAAGGCGTCCCCGTGAGCGTGGAAGAAGAAATGGGCGGCGGCGTCATTAAGCTGAATATTAATTTTGAAGAAGGTCAGCGGGGAATCAGCAGCCTGAGCGACGATGAGTGGAAAGAACTGTTCGAGCAGACCGGAGTCCCGGCTGCCTACAGTTCCGAGTTGCTCGGCTGCCTTAAGGACTGGCAGGACGAAAACGACCTGCACGAGCTTAACGGAGCAGAGTCTGACGATTCGTTTTATCGGGATCGGGGCTATAAGTGTAAGAACGCCCCGATCGACACGGTCGACGAACTGCTGCTGATTAAGGGCTGGACTGAAGAAATTGTATACGGAACGCCGACCAACAAGCTTGATGAGACAGAATATCCAATGCTCGGAATCGCTGAGTTTCTGACTACCTGGGGCGAGGGAAAAGTGAACCCGAACAGTGCCAGCGAAGAGGTTCTGCGCAGCATGTATCTCAGCGAAGACGTCATTGAAGCCATTATGGAAATGCGACTGGGCCCGGACGGCGAAGCCGGAACCGATGATGACGGACTGACCGAAGAGGATTTCAATCAACTGGGGCTCGATCCAGAAAAGTTCACCCTGACACCGGAATTCGCAAAAATCACATCGGTTGGCGAGGTCGATGGAATCACGGCACAAATCTCTTCGGTTTTTAGACTCGGCGAAGAGGAGCCGACTCCTCTATTCTGGCTGGAAGAACGTTAATCATGTTAATCAGTACACACACAACCGGAATTCATTACACTGACGAAATTGTCGAGTGGGCTGTATTGCGTAAGAACCGCGCAGGCACGGAAAAAATACTCGAAGGAGCTCACCCGGTTCCGGAAGGTTTTTTTGATCAGGAGGACGCTCCGCTTTTTCCCTCCGAAGTGCTGGAGCACAGCCGCAAGGAGTTTAAGGGAATCGTAACCGTATCCCTGCCCTCTGCACACCTGCTGATGCGCGTACTGGAACTGCCGTCGTCCGACCCGGACGAACTTCGCAGCATGGTGGAGCTTCAGATGGATCGGGTTTCCCCCTTCCCTTTGGAGCAAATGGCTGTTTCCTACGAAGTGCTCAAGCAGAACGAAGAACACTCCCGGGTTCTTGCCATTGCCGCCCAACGCAACACGATTGATCGCCTGGGAGATCTTTTTAAAGAACAGAACGTATACATCCGCAGTCTGGATGCTGAGATTCTGGCATGGTGGAGCCTGCTGATTGCTCACGGCGATGTTCCCTGTCAAGGCCGGGTGCTTCTGATTCTTGAAGAACACACTGAATTTTCGATGATCGTGGTCGATCACGGTGTGCCGGTCTGTTTTCGGTCCCTGGAGCTTTTTCACAACTATACGGATGAAAAAGTAGTCGGCGAGATCATTGAAGACATCCAGCACACGCTGTTGTCGCTCGAAACAGAGTATCAGGAAAACAACCGGTGTCTGACCGAGGTCTGGAGCCAATCGGAACTGCCGAAAACGCTCATTGAAGGACTGCGTTCCATTTCTCCCCGAGGTGTCAACCAGCATGATCTGGGCTCCCTGCCCTCCCTTGCGGAAGGGCTTGCTTTGCGCTCCGCAGAACGGGGAGTACATCATGCAGAGCTGGTTCCTCGGGAATGGGTGGACCTGCAGCGCCGCCGGCAGATCATGAAAATCACCACGGTTGCATCCATTGCGGTGCTCAGTGTATGGATAGCAGTCATTTCCATCACAGGAACAATCTTTGCGGTACAGAAGTCGGCTGCGAATAGCGTCCGCAAAGAGGCGGCTCTGTACGCAGAACCGGCCCGGGCGGCACAGGATGCGCGTGCCGAAAAGGAATCGCTCGAAAAATATGCAGACCGCACCCATTCCGTTTTAGAGGGGTTGCTGGAAGTGACCCAACTTCTTCCGGAGTCTCTGGAGCTCAACTCGTTTGATTACACAAAAGGCAAGGCGATTCATCTGCGAGGATCCGGCCCGCGAACCGAACCGATCTATGACTATTTCCAGAAACTGGGCGCATCCCGCCAGTTTAAAGCCATTAAGGATGAAAAACAGAGCATGCAGATTAAACAGGGCCAGCGCCAGGAAGGATTCTCGGTTACCGTCCTGCTTCCGGAAATCGCTGCCACGGAGGACTCGCCATGAAAATCTCACGGCGCGAAATGCTCATAGGAATCCTGACCTTGTTTATAGCACTGTTCGGCCTCACATACTGGCTGGGCGGTTCCAGGATTGCTGAACACAAAGCAATCATTGAGGAAAAGGAAAAGCTGCTGCGGCAGATCCAGTTGCACAAACGGATTATCGCCGAACAGGGCAGCTGGACAAACCGGCTGAGCGAACTGCAATCCCAGCTTCCGGTTTACGACCGCAAGGTATCGGTTACCGGTGAAATTCTCAAAGAGATCAAAAGCATGGCTGACGGCACCGGCCTGGATCTCACGAAAAGCCGGGCTAACCGTGAAAAACAGGTCGGGACCCTCTACGAGCTAAGCGTGATCTGTGACTGGGAAGGCGAACTCGAAGAACTTGTCCGTTTTCTCTATCAGGTCAACGAACAGGGCTTACGGTTCGATATTCGAGAGTTGTCCGTGCGCCCTGACGCCAAGCGCGCCGGAATTCTGCGCGGCGACATGATTATTGACTGTGCTTATCGCCGCAGTGACGAAGCAGCCTCTGCAAATTGAAATAATGGATGATTTGTGCTAATTTGAACGACTTCTAACCTGGGACGAACTAAATGAAAAAGCGAATTGTTTACGGATTCATAGCCGGCCTGCTGGCATGCACAGCCCTTCTTTTGGATGCGCAACAGGCACCGTCAATGGCACCAACAATCCAACCGAAACCGCAGCCGCCACAAAAAGACGAGCAGCTCTTCTCTCAGAGCTTTGCGGATTCACCGTTGGAAATGCTGGTGGATTTCTACAATGAATGGGTCGGCCGCACGCTCATTATCCAGGCCGACCTTTCACCGACCATCAGCCTGAAATTCAGCAAGCTCACCAAAAAAGAAGCCATGCAGGCCATCGAAACGGTTCTGGCCATGAACGGTGTAGCGCTCGTTCCGATGGGCGAAAAGTTTCTGAAGGTCGTTCCCATCGACAGCGCCCGTCAGGAAGGCATGTCTATTAAACCCTTTGACCCGGAAGAAAGCTATGTTCCGGCCGATCAGCTCATTTCGCAAATCATCCCCTTACGCTACGTGGTCTTTACCGATGTTCAGGCCGTTGTCCAGCACCTGATCCACGGCTATGGAAAAATCCAGTCGCTTGAGCGCATCAACAGCATTCTGATCACCGATACCTCTGCAAACATCGCCCGAATCGTTGAAGTCCTCGCGATGCTCGACCAGCCACTCGAACAGATCGAACCGCGGATCTATCAGCTCAACCACGCCAAAGCCGACGACATTGCCTCCAAACTGAAAGAACTGGTGGAAGCCGCCCAGCCGAGTACCACCAAGCAGGAAGTTGTTGCGGCTGCCAGAACAATTCCCGGCGTCATTCGCGCCCCGACAACCAAAACGGTTGCGGTGCCCGGCAGCTCCGCCGGCGATGAAACCCAGATGATTCAGGGAGAAGTCAAATTTGTCTCCGACGAACGCACCAACATCCTCATTGTCTTTTCTAAACAGGCGAATTTTGATTTTTTTGACCGCATCATCAAAGTGCTCGATGTCCCGGTTGACCCGGAAGTTGTCGTGGAGACGATCAATCTCGAATATGCCGAAGCTTCAGAAATCTCCGGTATCCTGAACGAGTTTGTCGGAGCCGCTCAGGCGGATGAAGAAACCAAAAAAGCCCAGACCGGCGATACCGCGGAATCCGGAAGCAGCCGCAGCCTCAACGATGTCGTTGCCCAGCGTGCGTCCGCCAAGCGCGAAATCAGCGCTGCCGCTAAAACCGCCATCGGTCGCCTCTCCGAAGATACAAAAATCCTTTCCGACGAACGCACCAACTCGCTCCTGCTTATGGGAAACAAAGGCGATGTCGAAGCCCTCAAATCCGTTATCGCCAGGCTCGACGTCATGCTCCAGCAGGTTATGATCGAAGCCGTAATTATTAGTGTTGGGCTCGATGATTCGATTCAAAGTGGAATTCAGTGGGTCTACCAAAATCAACCTGGATACGGTGATGTTCGGTATAAAAAAGAAATCCGGGATGTAACAACTTATGACAATAACAATAATCCAATTATTACTCCCACTGTCTTTGAAGTTCCGGAGTATGTTGAAGGAAAGCTAAACAGAACCGGTTTTGATGCGGATGACCTAGCAGATAATATGGTTGGTGGAGCTCTAACTTATTATGGATTATTTCCAGAGATAAACTTAGAGACCATTATCAGTGCAGCGAAATCTGACAGCAATGCGAGGGTCCTTTCCACTCCTGTTGTCTTAACTACAGACAACACAGAAGCAACGATTACCATTGCGGATGAACGCCCGGTCATCACTTCCTCGATCAACAGCGGCAGCAGTTCCGTCAACAACGGCTACAGCGCACGCGCCACCTATGAATACAAAACCATCGGGATTGACCTGACGGTCACGCCGCGCATCAACCCGAAAAACTTTGTATTGATGGAAATCAATCAGTCGGCGGACGACGTTGGCGGCAACGTAACCGTGGATGGCAACGAAGTGCCGATTATTCAAAAACGCGAAATTACGGCCACCGTAGGAGTCAAAGATAAAGAAACAATTATTCTTGGAGGACTGGTTCGCAAGTCCAACTCCGAAAGCGCCACTAAAATTCCGCTGCTGGGGGACATTCCGCTGCTGGGCTGGCTTTTCAGCTCACACAGCAAATCGGATGACCGCCAGGAGCTGGTTGTCCTTCTTACACCCTACGTGTTGAACAATCCGGAAGAAGCGCAGGCTGAAACGATCCGCCGGTTTGAATCCAGTGATTCGAAAAACAGCGAATGGCCACGCGGCTGGTCGCTCAGCGAACTCGCCAACGATGAGCCGGAAAAAGAGGAATGGAAAACCGGCAAAAAAGCCGAAGGCGGTGAATCGGAATAATTCGGCCGAGACCCGGCAACCAACAGCCTCGCTCCGTTTCTGCGAGGATTGGCTCTGTGAGCCAATCCTGACAACGTAATGCAACCTCATTACCCTATCCGAAAAACTTCAGAATTGCCGGCGCAAGCTGATCGATCCGCTCCAACGGCCGAAAACGATCCGGTTGCGAAAGATACAGAGGAACCGGGTTAACGGTGTGGCTTCGAACAGTCATGTCCTCAATATTCCCGTGGTCACTGGTAACGATCAGCTGGCCATCGAAACTCCACAGTTCGGAGAAGAAACAATCCAGTTTTTCCAGGGTTTTAAAAACCAGATGCTTATCGCCGCGGTGTCCGGCGTGATCGGTCTGGAAAAATTCAAACAACGTAAAGTCATGATCGTTGGCTACATCGATCAGATGTTTTCCCGCCTCTTCCGGAGTTATCAGCGGTCCGTCGTATCCGCGTTCGGCCCTGATCTTCTCGCGGGTTAGATCGTGGCAGACCGCACGGTTCGCCAGCAGATCTGCTTTGCCGCGCACACCGCCGAGCGCGGCCAGAGTGGCCACGGTGGTCACTGATTCGCGACGCGGCGGGATGTGTGCCACATCGTCCAGCCAGTAAGCATTGGCGAATGTGCAGGCTTTTCCTGCCCTGAGCAGGCCGGAAAACACGTTGTGCTCCTGCACCAGGGTTTTCAGCCGCGGCGGAGGAAAGCCTTCGATGTGCCGTCCCATCAGCTTGGGAGCGTTAAGGCCGGTTAAGAGAGCCGCCTGCCCGGTTGCGCTTTGCGGCAGCCCCGGGACTCCAAGCTGTGCATCCAAAGGAACCGATGAGTTCAGCATTTTTCCAAGGTTTGGAAAATAACTGCGATCCGCCAGTGGATTGACAGCAGGATCATCGGAGCCGAGGCCGAAACCATCGATAAATACAAATAATACCTTCTGTTTCATAATGCTTAGTTTTAGTCTTACTCCGAATCATTATATCGGCCAATCGATTAAGAGGAGAACCGCAAATGAAATTCATTGAGCTCGCAAGACAACGCGTCAGTATTCGTTCCTATTCCGACCGGGTTGTCAGTCAAAAAATGCTGAATGAGGTGCTGGAGGCCGGACAGATGGCTCCAACTGCCTGCAATTATCAGCCCTTCCAGTTTGTCGTTGTGAAAGAAACGGAAAACCTGAAGGCCCTCGCGGAGGCGTATCCTGCGGATTGGTTTGCTGAAGCTCCGATAGTGATTGCAATCTGTACGCAGCCCAAACAGGCCTGGCACCGAAAAAAACACGATAATCGATGCTACGCCGATGTCGATGCCGCGATTGCGGCTGATCACATGACGCTGGCAGCTGCAGATTTGGGGCTTGGCACGTGCTGGATCGGTGCCTTTGATCCTAAAAAGGTCCGGAAAGTACTGCAGGTTCCCCGCAGCGCAGAACCGCTGATTTTGTTAACACTCGGGCATCCCAATGAAACGGGACGCCCCAAACAGCGCAAGCCGATGAATGAACTGGTGCGGCTTGAGAACTGGAACAACGAATGATTGGTATACTGATTTTAAAACTGATGGTGCTGGCGATTCTGGTTTATGCCGGTGCAGTCATCTTCATGTGGGTTCGACAGGATCGTTTTCTGTTCAAGCCGAATCATTGGGAGCCCCTGCCGGAGTTCGAAAAATACCGATGGGATCGGGAAGTTAACGGCGTAAAGCTTCAGGGATGGTTTCTGGATAAAGGCTGTGATAAAACCGTCATCTATCACGGAGGAAATGCCGAAGACCTCGCCGGACACTGCGACGTTCTTTTCCAGGGGTTAACAACCAACGCCCTGCTCGTGAACTACCGAGGTTACGGACAAAGCGAAGGCCGGCCGGCGGAAAAGGACATGATCGCCGACTGCATCGCAGTGCTTGATCTGTTCTGTAAAGAAAAAGCGGTTCCCTTTTCTTCCATCTTCCTGATGGGACGCAGCCTCGGCAGCGGAGTGTCGGTTCAGGTCGCGGCGGCCCGCCCTGAGGTCGCCGGGGTCATTCTGGTGACTCCGTACGAAAGCATTGCCGCCATCGCCCGCTTTCAGTATCCGTGGCTGCCGATCGAACGACTGCTCCATCATCCTTTCCAATCCATTGACTTTGCTCCGGCTCTAAAATTGCCGGCGCTGGTTCTGCTTGCCGAATTTGATGAAGTGATTCCGGTTGAAAGCGGGCTCAGGCTGGGCAGCGCCTGGGGCGGACCAAAAGAAATCATCACCCTGCCCACCGGGCATATGGACATTAATGAACATCCGGATTACTTCACCGCCATCAACCGGTTTGTGAAATAATTCCCGCGCAAAGCCGCAGAGGAGCAAAGAGTTGCTTATTCTTCGAGACCGTTAACCGCCCGAACAATTCCATCTTTCATTAAAACCGCGCCAAAATTGAGCAGCAGTCCCAATTTAAGTCCAGTAAGCCGGAGATAGGTTTGGAGTTGCTTGCGATGAACAGCAGTCACTGCCTCCACTGACTTTAGCTCCAGAATAACTTTTCTTTCGATAATGATGTCAGCACGGAAACCTTCATCAAACTGAACTCCGTCATACACAATGGGAACAGCAACTTGCCTTTGAACTGACAGCCTGCGGCGCTCTAGTTCCCGGGTAAGAACAATTTCATAAACAGATTCCAGCAACCCCGGTCCCAGCGCTCGATGAACTTTTACAGCAGCATCAACGACTTCTTTAGAAATGTCATTTTCACTCATGATGCCTCCATGTCTAACCCAAATAACTCAGCTTAGCGCCTTTGCGGCTTTGCGCGAGAACTTTTCCCGGGGGTCAAAGCAGTAATCATTCCGGCGAGAATAAAAATTCCGGCCAGGATTTCCGGTGTGCTGAATTTCTCATCGAGAATCAGCCACGCAAAAAAGGCCGCGGCGAACGGTTTCAGGAAAAACGCCATGGATCCAGTCCCGGCGCCGACGTGGCCGATTCCATGAATATACAGGAAGTAGCCAATTGCTGTGCCAAAGATCGCCAGGTAAACGGTACCGAACCAATCGACGGCTCCATATTCCGAAAAAGGAACGCCCTCCAGAGTAAAAGCGATTGGGAGAAGAATGACGCCGCCGATCAGGGATGCCAACGTGATGATTGTCAGCGCGCCGTAACGAGGAATGATCTTTTTGGAAAAGACCGTATACAAAGCAAAGGCCAGAGTCGCTGCCGCCATGATCAGAATTCCCTGAAGGCCCACTCCGTCGGCCCGATCTTTTGCCAACGCTCCCACGCCGGTCAGGCAAAGCAGTACGGCACCCAATTTGCGCAGAGTAATCTTTTCAGAAAGCATCAGCGCGGCAAACAAGACAACAAAGACCGGATTGCAGCTGAAGATCAATGCGGCAATATTGGCCGGCAGAAACATGATTCCGAGATGAAACAGACTGGCCATCAGCGTAACGCCAACCAGTCCGACCCCGAAAAGAACCATCCAGTCCCGCAGTCCGATTCTGACATTTCGCCGGCGCAGTTCTGAACGGGCGGGTGCGGCCAGTACAAGACCGGTAATCACAAAGCGAAAGCAGGCCAGCCAGAATGGATTGCTTCCAGCGATGCCGTCACCGATCTGCATTAACTTGGAAGCCACTTCGACCGTACTGAACAGTAAAACTCCCAGAATCAGAGCTGTCAGACCGATTCCGGAGGAACGCTCCGGCCCGCTCATTTTGCGCCTTTGTTCTGCTTTACAAGGGTCTTCAGCTTTCCGGCCTTGAGAATCTTTTCAACGGGCGTCATGTGATCGACCAGCAACACTCCGTTCAGATGGTCATTTTCATGCTGAATCGCACGGGCAAGCAATCCTTTCGCATTCAAAGTCTGTTCGTTACCGTCTCGATCCAGATAACGCAAAACAACTTCCTTAGGACGGGTTACTGAAACCTGAATTCCCGGGAAGCTCAGACAGCCCTCATCCATCACGTCGGTTTCTTCAGATGCTCCAATAACTTCAGGGTTGAAAATTACCAGAGGCATTTTTACACCGGGATTCAGGGGCAGTCCCTCTTTGTCCTGATCCGCCCGCGCAGGAATATCCAGAATAAACAAAGCTTCAGTGCGGCCGATCTGTTCGGCCGCCAGACCGATGCCGTCTGCGGAATACATCAGCCCGAACATACGGTCAGCCAGCTTGCGCAGATCATCCGTTACCTCTGCTACCGGTTCGGCTTTTTTACGCAGGATCGGATTGCCATAGGTTGTAATTGGGTTTGCCATTTTTCTCCTCAGATTTTCAAAAACATGTATTTTAACGGAATGCAGATTGTTTTCACAACGTTTAACGCCCGCTATTCGCATACATCTCTTTCTCTTCGCTGCCTGCGCGCGAATTTGGGGGGCCTGCATGAACTCTCGGAAATTGTAGAGTTTGATATCCGGATTTCCCCGCAGGTCGCCGCCGAAAAACTGCTGGCCCAACACCCGCAAATCCTGCTCTTCAGTGTATATATCTGGAATATCATGGTCACCTTTGAGACCGTTCACATTTTGCGGCTTCTGCGGCCGGACCTGAAAATCATTATTGGCGGACCGGAAGCCAGTTATGAATATGAAGAGAATTCACTGTTTCAACTGGTGGACCACCTGATCCGCGGAGAAGGTGAAACTGTTATCGAGAAAACCTGTCGCGATCTGCTGAAAGGAAATTCCCTGCCGAAAGTCATTGAATCACCTCCGGCAGATCTGGCAGTCGTCGCCCTTCCCTATGAGGAATACACCGATGAAGACATAGCCCACCGCCGGATCTATGTGGAGAGCACCCGAGGGTGCCCTTTTTCCTGTGATTACTGCCTGTCCTCCCTTGAACATGGCATTCGCACAGTACCTTTGGATCGTCTTTTTCCAATATTCGGAAAACTGATTGAGCGCGGCGCCCGAATCTTTAAATTCATTGATCGAAGCTTCAACGTCTGTACGGATCATGCTGCATCGGTAATGGAATTCTTCCTCGAAAACCAATGCGACGGCATGATGCTGCATTTGGAGTGGGAACCGCATTTGCTGGAAGAACGGCTGGAAGCACTTCTTCGCAAAGCTCCCAGCGGATTTTTTCAACTGGAAGTGGGCGTGCAGACCTTTACGCCCGAGGTCGCCGAACGGATCAACCGGAGACTGAACAGTAACGCAGTCGAAAACAATATCCGTCTGCTCAGCACATTGCCCTCTGTCCATTTGCATGCCGACCTGATTGCCGGGCTTCCCGGCGAAACCATGGATAGTCTTGCCCGAAGCTTCGATCAACTTCAGGCCTGCGGTCCACATGAAATACAGCTGGGCATCCTCAAGAAACTGCGGGGAGCGCCTATTGCAAAACACGATCAGGAATTTGAAATGGTCTACAATACGGCTCCCCCGTACGACGTGCTTCAGACGTCTACAATGTGTTTTCCAGAACTGCAGGCCGTACGCCGCTTTGCCCGTTTCTGGGACATTACGGTGAACAATGGACGGTTTCCAGACAGCTCCCCATTGATTTGGAAAGACCAACCCTCTGTTTTTAACGCATTTATGGAATGGAGCCAGTGGCTTTACACTCAGACACATGCCGTCTTCGGCTTTACCCCTGCCCGACTCGGCCGTCTTTTGGGCCGGTTTTTAACTGAAAAGAGGAACCTGTCGGACAAAGAAGTGTCTGCAGCCATTGAGCACGATCTCGGCGCATCAGCAACTGGAGCCAAAGGAATGGAGCGGCAGGCTCGAAGAAAACAATGAGCGCCCCGAAAGTCATAGGAATTGTCGGCGCATCCGGGTCCGGAAAAACAACCATTGCCGGAGAGCTGGCGAAACTCTGCGGAGAAACCTGCATGGTTTCACAAGACAACTACTATCAGGACCTGCCCGATGATGCGGATGCGGAGCAATGGAACTTTGACAACCCAGATGTCATTGATTTGGCACAGCTTGCCCGTGATTTGAAAACTCTCAAGAACGGCCGCCCGGCCGAGGCTCCCCGATATATCTTTTCAAGCCATCGTCGCGCCCCGGACCGCATTTTATTGCACCCGTCTCCGGTGATTCTTGTGGAAGGTCTGTTTCTTTTTGTCTTACCGGAACTGCGCAACGTTTTTGATCTCAAAGTATTCATCGATATTCCGATGGCAACCTGTCTGGAACGCCGGGTGCGGCGTGACGTCTGCGAACGCGGACGGATCGAAACAATTGTCCGCAGACGCTGGCAGGAACAGGTGGAACCTGTGTTTAAACAGCTGGTGGAGCCATCCCGGAAATCGGCTGATTTTGTCCTCAACCCCGAAGGTCTGACACCCCGCCAGTGCGCCGAAGAAATTTTCAAAATAAAATAAAATGTGTGGATTGACACATCCCGATGTCTTCGGTACCTTCTCCTCTCTTTTCGGGCGATTAGCTCAGTTGGTTAGAGCGCTTGCTTGACATGCAAGAGGTCACAGATTCGAGTTCTGTATCGCCCACCACTTCAACTCCTTGGCATTCAGCGCCTTGGAGTTTTTTTGTTTCCGGAAAATGTCTCTGACTCGCGGGAAATCTGCGTGAGTGTGGCAAAAGTGTGGCTTTGCCCCGTTTGATTTCCCGCCTTGTGCCAAAACAACGCATTGCGTTTACAACAAGGAGATGAGTCATGGGACTGGAACTGAGACGGGATAAAAATCACAACCTCCGCTCGAAGTGGTGGTATGGCCGATACATGGTTGACGGGAAACGGCACTTCACAAATCTGGGTGTCGAGGTGAAGGGAAAGGTGCCTGAAAACCTGCGCGAACGAGGTGACACGGCCTTTGAATGCTCCCGCACGCTGGCGGCGGCAAAGATGAAGGAGCTGCTTGCCGAAGCGCATAACACAAAGACGGCGAAGCATCACCTGCAGGAGCTTTACGAAATTAAGGCGGGTGAAAACATTGCCCAGATTCCGCTGACGGAACTGGAGGCACACTGGGAGGTGCTGCCTACAAAGCGTAAGCGATCCGCTCAGCAGGCAAAAAACATGAAGGCGAATATTCGGATGTTTCGGGAGTACATCGAAGCGAATTTCCCGTCAGCAAAGCTGATGTCGCAGATTACCCGCCGGATGGCATTGGGCTGGATGAAGGACATTAACGATCAGGGACTGTCGGCGACCAGCTACAATGTAAAGCTGTCGCTCCTCCGTGGCATCTTTGAGCAGCTCGGGCCGGAAGCGGGCATGATTGCCAATCCGTTTGCGGGCATTCCCTACCGCGCCCTGAATACGGTTCATCGTCAGCCGTTCACCCAGGAAGAGCTGAACAAGATTCTGACTCACTGCGACCCGATTCTGCGTCCGGTGGTGCTGACGGCCATGTGCACGGCGATGCGGCGCGGTGACTGCTGCCGGCTAAAGTGGGATTCCGTTGATCTGGCCGGCGGCTTCGTGACGGTGAAAACATCCAAAACCGGCGAAGTAGCCGAAATCCCTCTGTTTCCGGTTCTACGGGCGGAACTGGAGCACCTGCCCCGCTCCAGTGAATACGTTTTCCCGGAAGCCGAGGAAATGTATCGCACCAACGTCCACGGTCTTTCATGGCGCTTTAAGAAGGCTCTCAAGGATGCCGAAATCACCGATACGGTGGTTGACCGGGAAGACACCCGCATGAAAGCCAGCGTGAAGGATTTTCATTCTCTGCGGACTACCTGGATTACAATGGCGCTCTCCGCCGGTGTGCCGATGGAGCTGGTTCGGCGGGTCACAGGCCATTCCACTGTCGATGTGGTCTTGAAACACTATTTCCGGCCCGGCAAAGATGCATTCAAAGCGGCATTGGAAACCGCCATGCCGAAGATGCTGACCGGCGGGGAGCAGAAAAATGAGAAGCCGAAAGATGCCCTGCTTAAACTGATTGAACGGGCGGACAAGGTCTCAAAGAAAGATTTCGTGGCCAAGGTCGCCAAGATTGCCGAGGAAATGGCGGCGTAATTCTGAGGACAGAAGTCAGACGGGGCTCTGGGCAGGAGTTCCGTTTGATTTTTCCAAGGGTTGGAAAAAATAATTCCAAAAAATTTTGGGCACCGATCTACCGAATCCAGGACGTGATGGTTTTCAGGACGGTGATCAGGCCGGTCGGGTTGGTGGAGAGCAACACGATCAGGCTGGTGAGGAAGACCAGATTCCACTTTTCGAGCTTTGTAACCCGGCCATTGGTTCTGGCGGCGTGGGTGTGGATGGCATCGAGCTTTTCGTCGATGCGGTCAAAACGCTGCTGGCAGCCGTCGGGCAGTTCATCACAGGATTTCATCAGGCGGCTCCTTCCGTTCGCAAAATCTCATCGAGTTTAAGGCGGGGTGAAAAGTTGATGATGCCGGGGGAGACACGCCACGGGGGAATGCGATCGAGCAATTTGAAATCGACGTGCATGAGACCGGCAAAGGCGAGGCAACTGCAGAACCACGCATCGGGGTTGTAGTCTTCAATGCGGAAGGTTTGCGGGTCGAAGGTTTGCGGATCGCGTCGGGTGACAAAGCGGGTAATTCCGTTCCAGAAGGCATACGGCTTGCCGAGTTCGCCGATCAGCCACGAGGTAAACTCCTCGGCCTGCATGTGGGTCAGCTCGGGCAATGTGTAGGCTTTTACGATAGTGCCGGGCGTGTGCTGCGCATGAAGAGAATCGACAATGCGCACACCGTCTTCTTCCCGGCTTTTCCACGCTTCGCAGACGCGGCCATCATCAAATTCTATGGCCGTGTGCGACGTACGGTTCCACGTAAAGAACCGAACGGTCTGGCTCAGGCGACTGATTCCTTCATATTGGAGAATTCTCATTGGGCTACCGGGATTTGAGCGTCGAGCTGGCCGCCGCCTTCAAAGCCGGTTGTGGCCTCAGTGTCATTTGTTCCAAGCGCGTTAATGGCCGGACTGCGGCTGTTGATCAGCGAGAGGTTGAGCGTTGTAGTACATCCGGCCAAAATGCCGGTTGCCAGCAGGATGGTTATCTTCATTACCATGAGATTGCCTCCACTTCTTCGTTGGTTGTGGCGGAGTCGATCTGGACACATAGAGCCGCCTCTTTTGCAAACTGCGCTTCGATGAAGTCGTGCATTGCGGACTCCAACGCAATGATCGTCGCATTGGACAGGGTGATAAACGTGCCCTCGGACGTTTTCCAGTTTGAAACCGTATAGGTTTCGTCCTCCGTGGCCCGGACCTTGGCGGCAGTCAAAAGGGAGCGGGTGCGCTCATCAGTACGACAGAACATGCCGGAGGCTTCATCGGTGAATCCACCGAACTCCGCATCGTAACGGGATGCCGCAATCTTTGCCTTTTGGGTTTCCTGAGCTTTTGAAAGTTCCGGAATATCCTGTATCAGCGTTTCTGAACCAAAATCCCAGATGCACGGATACGAGCCTGAAAGCAGCTCTTCCATTTCTTCCGTGACGGTAACAGCAAGAGTGTCGTCGGTCGCCATGGCCCCGCCATTCGGATAATACAAAACGGCTCCACTTATTTTATTCACTTCGATTTGCTTCATGACTGCTCCTTAGTCTGCAACTGCGTAGGCGTGATAAACAACTGCTCGCGGCGGATACGGCCCCCAGCCAGGCAGAGGGGCATGATCCATATCCATCCAATCGCCCATCGGATGCGCGGGTTGTGCGAATGTCCCAACATAGTCTCCGTTAATCGTGCAGGTTGAACTGGCAAAATCGAACGTGCTTGATCCGAGCATATACAGCGAAACATCAGACGGATCGACCCAGCCAACGACCGTCGTGGTTGATCCGATTGCCACTCCATCGATAACGAGTGTTCCTCCCCCGTAAATAAGCTGAGCCGTTAAATAAACTGTGTTTTTAAGAACAGCCCAATTGTCATCGGAACTTTCCCCGCCTTCTACGGTGAGCATTTCAACACGGCCACCTTCGTTGGTAATGACAGCGATGTCGCCGACGGCAAGACCGGATAACGCCAGCTTGGTGGTGTTGTCAGCCACTTCGGAGACAGCGCAGCCGCTTCCTTCAAAACCGGCCACTCGGCCGTCGATGGTCCAAGAATTTATCATCAGTTTGCCTTTCGGATGATTTCGACCGTGCCGTTGATGGCGGTTGAAGTGACGGTGAGCACGTCGTTCAGATTGAAGATGTACGGCGCTTCGGGAATCCAGGCCGCGGACTGGTTATCAGCCAGATCGACGGTGGCGAGTTGAAAGCTCGTATCGCCGGTTGTGCGGGTGACGGTCAACGTAGCCGTGACCGGCTCATCAAAAGTGAACAGGACGGCAACCGGAACCCAGGAGCTGTGCGCCTGTGTGTTGGTGATAGAAACAGTGCCGGTGACCAGCGAGTGAACGCTGCTCATATCATTAGATTGCATTGATTTGCTCCTTATTCTTCAACAACAGAAAGGGATGCGTAAGACGGCGCAGACTGAACTGCCGCTACGACAATCGGAATGGAACCCATCCAAACGGCACGCAAAAAGACGTCGGCACGGATGGCAGCGGCGTTTTCGGCTTCAGTGATCGCCAGCCCGATTTCCTTTTTCAGTTCAAAGAGAATCGTGGTCTGCGCCTGACGCACACAGGAATCATGGATTGCAGTCTCCGGTGACGACGGAACCGGTGCCGCGTTGGCCGCCATTGCAGATCGGTACTCGGTGGCAATGGTGCCTATGATGTCTGCAAGCCGTCCGCCCTTATCCGGATCGTCCGTGAGCCACTGCTGATACGACGCATAAACCGTGGGGTTCATGATCGATTCGATGTAGGAGACTGTCAGTTCTTTCCACATGATTTTTCAGAAGGCTTTAGGCGTTAGGCTATAGGCTTTAGGGAAAATGCCGCCCGGGGATTAGCCGGGCGGAGCGGTTTAGCTGGCGGAGACGTTGATGCGTTTTGCGGCGGATTCGTTGGAAACCTGGACGTCTTCGGACCAGTCGAACTTGGCGACTTCGACGCGGCCATCGTCGCGCTGGTAGGAGCCGGGAACCATGAAGCGGTTCATGAGCCGGAAGGTCTTCATGAAAGACGGATCGCGGCGGGTCGGCTGCGCTTTGCGGGCAAAGACGAGCACGGCGGAATCGAGCAGGAATTTGACATCCTCATCGACGCCTTCGGGCGCATCGTCAAACACCATGTAGCTGGTGCGCACTTCGGGCGAACCGATGAACAGCTCTCCGGCGTTGGCCTGAGTCGGTACGGCAAGACCGACACCACTGCGGGCACCGGAACCGACAACAAAACGCCCGCGAACCTTGGTCTGATTTTTGAACACGTTCCATGCGGACGCGCCGAACAGAACGCCGATGTTCATGAGCGAGCCGTATTTGCAGGCTTTGATGACATCAAGAATCGTGTCGTCAATGTCGGCAACCGGATCGGCGGCATCGTTCCAAGTGGAATCCGCGCCAGGGCCGACGGCTTCGACGGCCAGGTCGATCACGGTTTTTTCGTGAGCCAGACCGGCGACTTCGGCGACGGCGACCGCGCCTTCGCGGAGCATGTTTTCCAGACCTTCTGCTTCGAGCTGTTCGAGATTATCCACCGGATAATCGAGAGCATGCGGGGAGCAGTTGAAGGTGGCATCGCTGACTTCGAAGCGCAGTTCGGACGCGCGGCCTCCGAGCGCACGAAGCGTCTTCGGAATGTGGAAGCGGTGCTTTTCGGTGTATTTCTTGAACCGTCCGGTCGAAGTCGGGACTTCGATGGTCGGGGCGATGAAGTCCGCCACGGGCATGATGGCGCTTTGAGCGGCACCCTGCGCGAACTGGCGGAGCATCGGACTGGAACTGATTGTAGTCAAACGGGACATGGGATTCTCCTTTGGTTAAGAAATGGTGATGGTTCCGAGGTTGGCGGGACGAGCGAGCACGAGCTGGTCGGCAACTGCTTTTTCTTCAGCAATGGCAACGACGCGGTAGGTTCCGGCAGCGCCGGGCAACACAGTTACTTTTCCGGCCTGCCCTTCAACTGACGGATCGGCCAGTACAAGTTTATCTCCCGGGAGACAGGAGCCGATAAGGGGAAGTCGCACGTTGGCGGCAGGCGACAACGGAAGGAAGTATCCGGCTTCGTCGGCGGCGGCACCTTCGAGAATCAGATAGAGGGCGAGATCATCCTGATTGCTCGGCAAACGCGCCCACGGCCCAATAAGGTTGTGGGTGAGGACTGCGAGATGATCCGAGGCGGCGGTGAGGTCTTCACCACAGGGGAACGTTACGGGACCGAATTTGACGTTGGACTGGGACATGGTATTTCTCCTTTTTGGTTAATCAGCGAATTCCTGTTCGGCACGGCGGAAGGCATCGGTATAAACGATTCCTTCGGCCTTCATAATTTCATTTGCCCGGTTGCGGATTTTGACCGCCTTGGATTCAGAGGCGGCGGCGTCCCGATTGCGGGTCGCGGCAATCTTTGAATCGCGGTTATGAAGCGGGCGGCGGGTATCCGCAGCCGGAGCGGCGGCAGGCTTTTGGGTTTTCAGGTTTTTGAATACCGCCTCGGTCAGTTCGCGGTTTTCAATAAACTGAGCGCGGACTTCGTCGCGGTTTTCGATCAGGGCGGCGTTGGCTTCGCAAAAGGCATCGGCGTCCGCTTCGAGCTGGGCGGTCTGAAGATCGGCGAGCGAGCTTTCGGCGGTTTCCGCCCGGTTGGTCAGCGCGGCGGCTTCATCCGCCGTCGCCATGTTTTCAATGGCAGCGATCAGATCGGCCTCGGCGGTATCGGCGGGCAGATTCAACTTATTGAGCAAAGCATCAATGACAGGTTGCATGGTTTTCTCCTTTTGAATTTTGCCTAAAGCCGAAAAATCAAACGGCTCGGCGGGGTTACGGTTCGAAAGGGGCAAAATCCCCTTTAAATTGGGGTCGTTGGTGACGGCGGCATTCAAAAGGCGCACCGGACGAAGGCGGTCGTTGCCCAGATCTTCGCAATCCGATTTCGCCCAGACCGGAGACAGGAAACGATAGCGACCGCCCTTTACGGCGGCTTCGCCGGTATCGCTCCAACGAATCTGGGCAAACAGTCCGCCGCCGTTCGGCATCAATTTCAGATCGGTGATCCAGCCAGCCGCTTCGGAATGTTTGGCCGCATCAAGGGAGAAATGATCGAAGTCGATCAGCAGACCGGGGAAATTGTCAGACGAATTTTTGATTGTTTCAAACGCTGTGACCATTCGGTTACAGGCGGCCTCGTCAATGATCTGGGTGACTCCAGCGGCGGCATGGGGAAATTCGCCCAGCGGGGCGAGCTGATACCAGCCGTCCTTGGGAAGCTCAAAATTACGATTCAGGATTAAGTTCATGGCCTAAGAGCAAAAATCAAACGGACTGTTTTTCAGTGAGGGTGTAGCCGGTCTTTTCGGAAAGCTCGGCGGGGTCGATCTGCATACCGGCGGACTTGAGATCAATCGCATCCTGCACCACCTGGCTGGTGGCATGATTGAGACCGGGCGAAAACTCGAAATACGCCAGCGGCGGCTGTCCGGGAAAAAATTCAGCGAGAAGCGGCACGTCAATCGCGTTCTGCAAAACACCCGCCAAGGTGACGGCGTCTGACTTGGCGATCTGAAGGAAGCTGTCCTGATGCGCACTGCCGGCGAGCGTTCCGCTGCCGGGCTGGGCAAGCATGGTCAGCAGTCCGCCGGTGGCGGCAATGGTGATCTGCTCATCGAGATATTTGATTTGTTCCTGAAACGGCGGCTTCTCGCCTCCGCCGGTCACAAACTTAATGTCACTCTCATGCGGCAGGAATCCTCGCCCGTTGGAAAGAATTTGCTCGGCGACGGCCTGATATTCCTTTTGTTTGGCTTCGTCTGCGTTGGGAGGCCCGACCAGGAAGATTGAGGGAATGCCATAAACCGAGAGGAAGGAATCCCAGTCTGATTGCGACAGGTTTTTGCGCAAATAGAGAACACTCAGGATGCGGTCGAGTGCCGGTGCCTCAAGGAGAACAAAGTTTTCCGGCTTGATGGACTCGCCGCGCCGGTGGCCGGAGACCGCTCCAGCGTTGTATTCCCAATCGCCGAACAGGCCGTCGCGCACCCAGAACCATTGTTCGACGGGCTCAAGGCGTTCAATTAGGCCGCCGGGTGTCCAATGTTTTTCGAGGTGGGCAAAGCCCCGGAAGAAACCGGTGAAGAGGAAGGAAACCGCTTCGCGAAAATTATCGATGCTGTCATAGACCATGCGCAGGAAGTCGGCCTGCTCCTGGGCGAGCACATTGTCCTGTTCCTGCGAAACGATGCGCACATCCCAATCGAGAGAAAGCAGCGCAGCGCGGCGGCGCTGAATGACCGAATGGATCATCGCGTCGGAACGTTCCATGTAATAATAGAACCATTGGAGGTCGGCATACTCGCCGCGCTCCCCGGATTCCTGCAGGGCGACCAGCCTCTGCATGTTCAGCCCGCGCAACGGGTTGGTGGAGTCGCGATAGCCGTGGTCTTTAGTTGAGCAGATGTAGCGCATAAAATTATCTCTTTGTTTATGCCGTAAGGCGAAAAATCAAATCAGCCGGGCAGAATGCGGGGACGTTTAGCGAAGGGTGAAAAGCGGCCTCTGGGCGTGAGCGGCAGCATCGGGCCGACAGATTCGGTTTCCCAACGGCGGTGATTGGCGAGAGCGAGTGCCATCACGCAATCGTCGTGGAATCCCGCCGGGGCGTTGTACGAAAACCGTCCACGGGCCGAAATTTCGTATTCGTACCGCTGCATCTCGTTAGTGAGAACCTGCCACTCTTCCGGCCAGCTCACCCGCTGTTGTTCGACGGCAACAATGAGCCGTTGGACCAGTTCCACTTTGGATTGCGCCGTGAATTTAAACGGTTCGATGTTGGAATACCGTCGCGCCAGATCGTCATAGATCGGGTCGCCGGCGCCGGTCGCGTCCAGAATGATGCGCCCGCGCCATTTGCGGGCGAACTCAAGGATGCGGTCTTTTTGGATCGGCCAGTCGAGCTGGTTGAAGCGTTCCATGTCGAAGCAGCGGCCCGTCCGCTGATTCATGGCGACAAGCACGGTAAAATCGGTATGCTTGGCGACATCGCATCCGATGACCACCGCCCCCGCGCGGTCTTCGCGGGTCAAAGCTCCTTGAGGGAACAAACAGGACGAGACGTTTCGGAACACCCCTGCGCTATCTTCAAGGAACTGCGCTTCGTATTCCTGCTTGAACACATCGGCAGGCAGAGTCCGTTTGGCATCCTCCCATTCCAAAGACGGAAAGTAAGGGCTGTCCGAGCTGGGGAATTGGAAAGCTGCGTAGTCCGGCTCTGCCGGATCTTCGCCGCGAGTGAACAGATCGTAGAACCAGTTTCGGCCCTTCGGGGTCGAAATGAACACGGCCCAGCCCAACGTCTGAGCAATCGTCGGGCGCAGGATGTAGTTCCACACATCCGGCGGCACGACGGCGGCCTCGTCCACCACCACGCCGCGAAAGCCGTAGCCGCGAATATTTTCGGGGTTGTCGGCAGAGAGGAACCAGATGCGGGTCGTGCCATACGGGCCGTCAAACTCGGCGCGGGTCGGAGTGCGCCCGACGAACCGCACAAAACCACCGGCAATGTCGCGCAAGGCTTCTTTGCCGCGCTCGGCGACGTTGTAGGTCGGCGCAACCCAGCCATAGTCGCCGGGAGCTAAGGCTCCTCGGTCGAGCAGCTCTCCGGCAAGGCAGAGGGTTTTCCCGAAGCGTCGCCCGGTGCAGATAACGCGGAAGCGTCTGTCGCGGGCGTCGTGGATAATCTGTTGCCCTCGGTGGGGACGGTAGTTGAGAGTGATAGCCATGAGACGACTCCATCGTTTTCGATTTGCAAAGACGCTTCTTTGGGAAGCAGCGGCATGATGATGCGGCGGAAGAACCAAACGGGATCACGCTCCAGCGACTTCTGGAGTCCATTGCGAAGAGTTTGCATCGTGGTTTCATCGCCGAGCATCTCGTCGAGCGTGTCGAGCGCGAGCATGCGCCCAGCGCCCGATCCTCTGGGTCGGCCTGCGGGATTTCCTGATTGTCCGGGCTTAAATTTCATGCCCTAAGGTGAAAAATCAAACGACAGCCTGAGGGCGGTGTTTGCCGTTTCACTTTGTTTCACTGCCGTCGCTTCGCGCCAGCCACTGCCTACGGCGGTCAAATTGTTTCAGGTTTCCTGTTAAAACAGGGAAAAACAGGGGGCGCGGAGCGCCCGCGACGCGCCGGAAGGGGGGTCCCTCCGGGGGGAAACCAAGAATGTGAAACATTCTGAAACGGAGCGGACTCCGTCGTTCCAGTCAGTCGATGCATCTTCGATGTCCACCCACCCCCGCCCTTCGGGCACCCCCTGCCTCCGTCCGAGGGTCGGAAGGATTTTGTCCGGGGTTTGGAAAAAATCCGGCCCCGCGTTCCGATGGTTGGAAAATTTCCGCTTCCAGTTTTGCCGCTGCGCTTCTTTTCGGGAATACGAAAAGCACTTTCGCCCCGCGCGGCGGGTCTCAGGTCCGAGCATTGGAAAATCTGGGGCTTGTTCTTCCAGAGCTTGGAAGAATTCCTTCCAAGGGTTGGAAAAATCCGACGGATTTCTTCCAGACATTGGAAAAAATACCGCGCCCCCGGCAAGGGAGGCCGAAGGCCGCGACGCTATTGCGGCGAACTTTTCCGAAGGCGGCGGCAAGGGAGGGAACCGCAGAATGACGAACAAGGAATGCCGAATCCTGAAGGTTGGAAATTCGCCGGTGTGGGTGGGATGAGATTCGCCGCCGAGGAAATTCCCGTGGGGGTGAACGGAAGCGGTGGGCGTGGAGCAATAGCATAGGCGGGAGGTCGGCTGGGCGTTGCGCGTCGCCGCCTCGGGACGTGCTGCTTCCCGCTACGTTTCGCAGGACCGAATCCCGGCTCCGCTTTGCGCCGCGCCTGCCGCTGGAGTGAGACACCACCCCCACTGGACTTGACTTAAACACGGGGCTGGCGCGGTTTGTGCCGCGACGAAGGAGCAGCAGAAACCGTGACAGCTATGGGGAAAAGGGGTGAGGCCGAAGGCCGAGGGGAAAACGGGGCACCGAAAGGGCGTATTCGCCCGAAGGTCGCTGGGGTTTCCCCTTTTATGCTACGAGACAATACCTCCGAAGCCCGAAGGGCGGAGAGCGAGGCGGGCCTGACAGAACCAGTTCTGTTGAGTGAACCGGCCAATCCAAAGGACACGTCGCATAATGGGGCCATTATGCCTGATGTTTCCGGTCCTTCTGAGTTTACGAAGAAGGTTGGATGGCCGGTGAACGTGCCCGCCGCTGCAAGCTCCTTTGGCCGTGAAGGAGCGACAGCGACTGAGGGGCCTGAGAAGGCCGCTGAATTCCAGTAAGCATGGCGTTGGAACTGAAGCGGCCATAGACCACCCCCCGGAGGGAGGTCCGCGCAGCGGACAGCCCGAGGACGACCGCCCCGGGACATGATGTGTGAAATTCGGACGGTTACGAGACCGAAGGGCGAGTGATCCGTACGGATGAGCACATGATGTTTCGGGATCAGCGGGCGGCCGAGGTAGGAAGCCCGTGAAGCGATGGACTGAATGAGCTCACCGGACTGACGTCTGCGAATAGCAGGCCGAAGGACGGTTGAGCGAAACAGGACAGCGCTTGACGGGCGATCATGGTGGCGCTTGTTCCGCCACCCGACAATCTGAGCGGATGCGATCCGAGGGAGGGCAACCGGAAGACAGTCTGAAAGCAAGAATGGGGGTTCCGTAGGAAGCGGTTCCATTCTTGATTTCAGTCTGGCGACGGTTCCAAAGCCCGACCGAAGGCGGAGACCAACGAGCCGAGCTTTGAAGACAGCCGAACGTCTGCCGGAACGAGGTACGAGAGACGGCAGTAGGCAGGCTGGATGAAAAGGACGGCTGGTTGGGCGCCGTACAGCAGGAAATCATGACAGTGTATTCACTGGCAGGATTTCTGCCAAGACGGACGACGGGAACGCCAACGCTGACGCTTCGCCGCCTTCTCAGGAAACAACGCACGAAGAATCGGAAAATCACGCATAGCCATCTTATGGCGCATATCGGCAAGCTGGGTGGACGTACCCTGACGTTCGGCAATGTCCTTGTACCGCAAACCCTGAAACCGCCACGCAACAACATCGCGTTGCTCGGGGGGAAGCTCCATCAACGCTTCAACAAACTTCGATAAAACCTCAACCGGCATCTCCTCCGCCAGCGGAACGGTTGATTTCGTACGCTCAAACGCCGGATGCTCGATAGGCTCCAGAGGGCGATCCGTATCAAGGTAGACTGAATAAAACGTATCCTCACCCAGCTTGCAGGTCGCACAAGGCATCGCGCCCCAGGGAACGCCGTCATAATCACCGCGCAGGATGGCTTCGGAGTACTGACAGGAATGACAGGTCATAATACACCTCCGGCGCAGAGGGAGAAAGTAATGACGCGCCCGAAGGGATAATGACGCGGACAAGAGAGCCAAAAGCGCGTCATCATAGGGAGAGAATTTTTAATGACGCGGAACATGACGCGCAGGAAACCACTGCAAACAGGGCTCTGCGTCATCTGCGTCATTATACCATTAGTATTAGAAATATAATATAAATAGGGAAAACCGCCCCCCAGCGTGTCCGAACAGGGCGAAATACGCGTCTGAGAGACTTTTTCAAATATGATGTCACATGACGCGCTCGGGCTAAAACGGGACTTTTTCATCGTCATCTCCTTGTGAAAGCTGTGCGATATTGATGTCCCAAATCCGGGTAGCATGTTGGCGACGCTGGGAAAGTGGATAGCCTTGGGATGCGAGCTTGGATAATTCCCGTCCGACCTGACGGGTGGTGTATTTAGAAGCGATACCGGCGAGACCGTCCTGATCGTTCAGCATGGCCGAAAGAAGCTCGGTCGCCGAACCGGTCCAGACATCGGAAACCTGTCCCTCGAAAAATTTCAGCAACACTTCAAGGAACGAATAGGCACTGGATGAATGACGCGCCGCCTCGAACAGAGACGCTTCGCAATACGTTTGAACACCGTAGCGGGAATCACCCAGCACGTGATCCGGCGGCGACCAGTCGAGAAGCCATCGCAGGAGAAACGGCAACTCCGCCTGAATAATGTCCGCCACATTGTTGGGAAAGGTAAAGGTATCCCGCTCCGCCACACGGAAGAGATTGATTTTATCGCGGTTCGACAAATCCACATCGGGAAGAATACGAATCGACTCCGGGTCGGTGTTACAAGTCACCACCACACGACCGTTCCACTCGATCAGTTTGTCCACGCGATATTTTTCACGAACAGAAAAGGTACGATTGGCCGCCATCTTCTTAATCAACGCGGAAAACTTGAGATGAGATTTGTTATCGGTCAGAGGAACGACATCATCGACCGCCCAGACGGCAGAATTAAACAGGTGCGAATTGAAACCGTCTTCACCGGACAAAAACGACGAAGCATCAATATGGCCGCCGAAAGTGCGGGAGAGAATCAGGGTCGAGAGCAGAGTTTTTCCAGTGTTCGGAACGCCGGCAAAAAAGGACGCCTGACCGGGAAGCATTTTTCCGGCAAGAGCGGAAGAATACCAACGCCGCAACCAGGCATAGAAATAATCGAGCTGCTCTGCCGGATCGAACAGGGAAGTAAAATAAGAATTCAACCACGGGAAATCGGTGTCGGGATCGACCTCTGTTTTCTCCGAAGGTTGCATGACCGAAACCGTGGAAATATTCAAAACCCGGAAACCATTGACGTACACAATCCCCTTCGGGCGATGGATCAACGGTGCCGCACATTCAATGGCCTGCTCATCCTGAATTTGGGATAACGCCTGATCGACTTCACTAATGGATGAACCTCTCGGAACTGCCGTACTGAGGCCCCGCTTCACCTTCAGAAACAGAGCCATATCCGATTTGTTTTTCGCCTGCCACTTACCGTTGGAAAGCTGCACCCAATAATCACGACCGTCAAAATAAGCTGAGGAAACCGCTCCCCCGATCTGATCGGCCTGGAACTGACGTACGAACTTCCCGCCGAGAATTGCCGACCACGGAACGAACGCCTGTCCTCCGGTAAAACATTGCATCCCGGACTCACGGATGACCGCCGCTGTTTCATTGTCGGCTGACGCATCCCAGAACCGGGCACCGCGCACGCCGACTTCAAACTCACCCTGCCATTGTCCCGGATATTGTTTTTCAACTTCTGCCGCGATCAGCTCCATCGGGATCGAAGGACCTAATTTTTTCCATGCGTAGTTATGGGTCGATTCAACCGCCCACTGCATCATGAAGGGAGCCGGAATTACATCGTCCGACAGATGAACCCATTCCGTACCGGCCTCGTAGTATTTTGCCGGATCTTCAAAGGCATCCGTATCGAGACCAACCAGAATTTTTGAGAGCTTGAGTTTTTTCTTAACGTGCTTGAGCAGCTTCGCCGTCAGATCATTTTTGTGCAGCGGAAAGGGTTTCTCCAGTTTCCACAGTAATCGAGCACCGCCTGAAAAGGTTCGGCAGATGTATTGGGGTTTGAAATCTCCACACCGTTCCAAAACCGTGTCGCGCATGTGTTGATCGATCTGTCCATCGTAGTCGGCAACCAGCCAGTGCAGGAAGACCGCCGGATTGTTTTTGGAATCAATGCGGGATGCGGCGACCAATCCTTCGAGACCAGAATAAAAACAGTGATCCACATCGGGTTTGTTCCACTTTGTTTTCCGAGGTGCCTGAGTCGTTGTATTCCACGGTTCACATTCGGTGGCATGACAGGAGGATAAATTTTTGAGGGATAAAAGCATGGGGTCTCCTTATTTGGTGTATCGGTTAAAAATTCCGGCTTCGGCATCGACGGGACATCCGGACAGCCACTCCGGCGTGGTCTGCATGATTTTGAGGATTTGTTTTTTCGCTCCCTCTGCCTGTTCTTTGGGGACTTCAACGATCACTTCGTCGTGAACGTGAAAAACGATTCTTCCAATGCCTGAACGGTGGATTTCTAAAAGATGTTCAGCGAACAGATCTCTTGCGGTGGCCTGGACAAGATTTTCACAAAGCAGTCCGCCGTACACGCTCCGCTCCCGTCCTCCCCGAACGGTTCTGGCCGCAAAATATCCACGCGGTGTTTTGTGAACATCGAAATAGTTCAAGCATCGCCCGGAAGGCAGCTCGATTGAATAGTCACCACCTGCGCTTCGTTTAAAATCCCGGTCCAGTCTGTTCCAGAGTCTGGAAATTTTCGGATTCTTAGCCCGGAAATCGGCAACGGTTTGTTTTGCTTCAGCGAATGAGAGTTCAATCCCTCCCAGATTTTTCGCAACGGTCATAAATTTTTTCGGGCCGCATCCGTACCCCAAACCCAGCACACGGGCTTTCGCCAGCGAGCGCATTTCAGGGTCTTTTTCTTTCAGGGGCTCTGCGTCGCTGTATCCCATCGTCGCACGAGCATGCGCTTCGTAAACATCCACACCATCCTGAACAAGAGAGAGGAATTCATGGTCATCAATCAGCCATGCGAGAATGCGGGGTTCAATTTGAGACAGATCGGAAATGACAAACACACATCGTTGCCGCTCCCCTGTCGGGTCGCTTCTTTTGTCTCCGCCAAAAGCACTTTCGCAATAGCTCAGGTCGCTCGGTATGAAACATTTCCGAAGGTCTGCGCCGAACAGTTCGCCTCTCGGCATATTCTGGACATTGAACCCGGCGTCGCCGGACCATCTTCCGGGGACTGCCCCGAAATATTTCATTCCATAAGGAAATCGCCCTGCGGCCGTTTTCCTTTGTTTGGAAGATGAAGACGGTGCGGATTCGGAACAAGGCAGGCTGGAAGCCTGCGATACGGGAACAACCCTATTACGGACGGTGTAGAATCGGGAAAGCAGCATGTTGGTTCTGCGGAAAATCCGCATCGCATTTACCCAGGGATACTCATCGCCGTATTTTTCTTCCCACTGTTCACAAAGCGGTGAATCCATCGCCAAGGATGCCGGTGCCGGGATACCTGCCTTTCGACATTCGAGCGCAAGCTGACGGTGTGACAACGGAGTGTCTTCATTAAAATCATCCACCCAGGGCAAAAGCTGAACCGCATCGAACCGCTGTTTTTCCAAGGTCTGGATACATTTTTCCAGAGTCTGGAAATCAACATGGATTCCCTGTTGTCCCCATTCAAACGTCAGCGTTGCCAGCACCTGTTCATCCCTCGGCCAAAGGTGATGATGTTTTTCCCAAAGCAGGAAACAGAGACGTGCATCCTCCAGCGCATAGTCGGTCATGGCATTGTCTTTAAACAGATCGCCGGTGGTTTGTCCGCACGCTTTGCTTCGTTGGGTTTTGTCCACCTCGATACCGAGAAGCTCTTTACACGCGCCTTTCAAGTTTCGGGGTGCTTGCAGGTACACCGCCATTGATGCGGTGCATCTCCAGCCACCGGGTTGAATCGGCGGAATGATTTTCTGTTCCTGAAGCCGCTTGAAAACCAATGAGTCAAAGGCTGCGTTGTGCGCCAGCAGCAAAGCACCTTCCAGTTTTTCCCAGCATTGGAAATCTTTCGGATGTCCTACCCATTGGAAATCGTCGCCGTAGATCGACATGAGATAGGCATCAAATTTCGGATGGTGAACATAGCTCCACGCATCCATTTTTTTCAGGGAGTAGCCTCGGTCGTAAAATGTTTCAAAGTCGATAGCGAATACAGACATGGCAGTTTCCAGAGGTTGGAAGGTTGAAAAAAGGGAGAGGCGCGCCCGGAGGTCACGCCCCACCCATCCGGGTTACAGCAGGGTTGTGAGGAATTCGATGAACTCGTCACCGTGCTTGCCGTGCTGACGAAGACGGGGAACAAACACGAGATTGGTTCCCAGTTTTTCGCGGCGCACCTGAAGCGTCCATTTGCCTTTGTGCAGTTCCGGCAGTCCGGTTTCCTTGTTGCGCAGGGCGAACCGGGCGGCGGTGTTGATCGCTTTTCCTGCCCGGCTGTAGGCCGATCCCTTCATTGTCCACAGAGCCAGCTCATAGGCTTTGCCGTCCGGTCCCTGAATCGAGAATTCCTCGGCCAGTTCCTCCGTCGGTGATTCGATGAGAACCAGAGCGGTGAGCATCGGACGCCACGGCGGCTTCTCGTCGTTGCGCCAATCAATCCAGCCCCCGCGCTCGTGAACTTCATCGAGCGTATCCACCGTTTCCGGGGTTTCGTCAGACTCATACGGCAGATTCTCGGAAAACTGCTTTTTGGCATTCAGGATCGTGACATTGAGTGCCTCGCCCCATGTTTTCGGATCGGTCGATGCAGGCAGGACAATGATGTCCTTGTTCAGCACGACCGCGCCGGGATCGAAGTCCTCGGAAAGCGGCCCGACACTCTGCACGATGTTGATTCGGGGAAGACGAAAGTCGCCTTCTTCGAAGTCACCGGCAATTCCTCCAATAGGCGGAATTTCAGATGCCGGATGACTGAGTTCTGCTGCCGGCACGGTGGCCGGTACCGCTGATTTTTCTTCTGCGGCTTCGGTTTTCTTGTCTTTTTTGAACGATGATGTAGCCATTGTATTTTCTCCTTATTTTTTGGGTTATCGTTCTTTTGCGAGATAGGTGACGTCCGGATCGGTGAGGCAGAGTCCTTCCGCTGTCAGAAGCTGGTTCAGTTTCCGAACGGCTTTGGCTCCCTGTCCGCGTTCCTGAATGGATTTGACGGCTTTTTCCAGTGAGGTGACTGAGATCGAACAGGCCGGGAGGAACTGTTCCAGCGGAAGGTCAAATTCCGCATGGACAATGTCCCAGACCGCTTCGAGCTGTTTGATGACTCGCCGACCGCTGCGGTGTTTGAGCTGGTAGCCGGGAATCTCCTGGCCGTTGCGAACCATCTCCAGCGCATGAGCTTTGACCGCCTTGGCCCATTCGACCAGAACAGGGGCGAGACGCAGTGCCAGCGCCATCTGATCGGGTTCCGCAATCTCCAACGGATCCATGACCGCCGGGAGCTCCAGACGTTCGGGAAGCTTTTCGACTACCATCATCGCCTTGGCGGTCAGTGCCGGGCAAAGCGCCTTGGCCCCGCAGTACTGGCAGTTGTCAGGATGCGGATTATAAGGGCCGTTCGGGTCTTCGGCCTTTTCAATTACGGTGGCGACTCGGTCGCGCATCCGGTCATAATCAGCAGATCGGGTGAAGGTGTGCTCTGTCCGCAAGTCACAACGCGGTTGCAGAAAAACCACCGTCACCTCATCCACACCGAAGAGGTCAAAAACACCCAGCGCGTACGCCTGGCCTTGCAGATTGGTTTCCGCATCTTCGACTTGGATTCTGCCGAACTTGTAGTCAACAAGGGTTGCAGAATGCGCGCCGAGAAGGATCACATCAGCAGTGCCGAACGTTAACCCGCAAACGTCCACCGTCAATTCTGTGTAGCGAATACAGCCGGGGATTTCTGCCTGAATCTGATCGACCGCTTCGAGGCACTCGTGCACCTGAGCGATCTGCTCGGGGGTGAGTCCATCGAGACGGCCTGCCTCGGCGGCTTCGTGCATTTTGGTTCCCTCGTCTGCCGCCTCGGATGAACCGGGTCGGTTCTGCCAGTGCGGACAGATTTCCTTGTTTTTCAAGGATGAGGGGCCGTGCTTTGCGTGGATGGAGTTAGTCATCGCCAAACTCCTTGATCATGCCCATCTGCATGCACCTCAAAATGCAAAGCATGGCGGCAAGGAAGAGGCCGAACCAAAACTCCATGTCCTGCGCAGCCGCAAAGGCGATCATGACCCAGAAGAAGGCTTCCAAAGCCAGAATACACACAGTTAACAGGATGCGTTCCCGGGTGTATTTGCGCGAAGAGCGCGTGAGTTCTTCTCGGACCTCGTCGGTGATTTCTCTTTTCAGTTCATTTTTTTCATAGGTTTCCATAGTAAATACTCCGTATTTCTGTTGATAAGTTGATGGTTGGTGAGAGCCCGCGCCCGGCATGTTGCGAACCGGGCACGGTAAAAAGCCACAGTTGCATCGGAGATGGTGGGCCGCGTGCTGGATGGGGATGTTTCATCATTCGCCCTCCTGCGCTTTGAGGTCTTCGAAGCGGCGTTTGAGGATGCAGGCCACATCACGTGCAGCACCGAGCGCATCTCCCGAAAACAAGCAATGCACTCCGTGCACGTACTCAAGGATGGAAAGTTGCCGATAAATAAACTGCGGTGTCACCCGGCGGTGCTTAAATCGCGAGAAATCAAAGCATTCGATGTCTTCACGATTGGCCTCAATCACATAGAAAAGACGCGGGAAGCCGGCGGCACGGGCACGTTTGAGTTTCCGCAATTCGCGAGAAAAATTTTTCTGTAGTGCAACCGAAGAAATAAAATCCGGTAGGCTTTTTCTCTCCACTGCGAACCCGCTATCAAGGTGGATGGCATAGTCAAAAACAGGTAGGCCAACCCGCACGGTTTCATGTCCCTCAAACTGAAGAACCCTTTGCTCGCGGCTGTCACAGGCCAAGATCACAGTTCACCGCCTTCTGCTACAGCATGCTTGGCGAAAAATTCCTCTGGATCATCAATGCCAAACTGGAAGTTGAACTGTTTAAACAGACAATCGATTGCCGCTTCGGCAGCATCGCCACCGTCTTGGGCGAGCTGGTAGTTTTGGAGGAAGGTTTGCTTATCCACGGGAGACCTCCTCTCCGCTAGCCAAAGCCACTACGTCCGCATAACGTAGGCGCCGCGAACCGGGATAAAGTTCTACAGGCTCAAGGCGGCCCGCTTTCAGGATTCTCCAAAGCGTTGATCTTGAAGTATTCAAAAGTCTTGTAGCTTCACCCATTGTCAACAGCAAGGGCTCGTCGATGCGCAGGGGGATGCCTTCTCCCTGAAGAATACGAAGTGCCCGAGATTTTTGTTCGGGTTCAGCCTGAAAGACGGCTTGGATCAATTCGTCGTTTGTAACGTCCATTTGTCAGCTCCTTGTTCGGGGCTGACGGCATAAAAAAACCGCCAACCAGTTGTTCTGTACAACTGGGAGGCGGGAAAAACGGCTTCACCGTTGAGAAGACGGGCTTCTCAACTACGACCAAATGATTTTATCTGGTGGAAAATAGGACAGTTTAATCCCTTTAGAGAGATGGGATGAAAGGTGTCGGCCAAACGACTGAGCCGATGGCTCTTCCATTTTTTGCAGTTTTTTTTCAACCGCACGAATAGCACAGCCAACATTCTGCCGAGCCTTTTGACCGCTGTCGGTGAAAACAGCCTTGTCTTCGTTGTTTATGATCCGCACAAGTTTTTCTACCTGCTCCTCCAACTCTGCGGCCTCCATTACCCGACCTTCTTCACGCGCGATAACGCTTTCAGAACGGAGACGACGGCACTCCTTGGCATAGTCGACCATTGCCTGAGCATCGTGCTTTTTCACAACGGTTTCTTTGGTTCGAATTGATTCCTTGGCAGGGTTTATTTCGACCTCCAACTCCAAAGCCGGAATCGTTTCGCCAGGGTGGTGTAAGAGATAGTTAATGTAACGCGGCCCTAAATTATCATTTATGGAAAATGGAGGAGCGCCCTCAAAAACAACCTTCCAGCTGTCTCCCTCTTTGCGGAATAAATAGCGAATCCCATTATCAGAAGCAGAGCTAACTACAGGGGCTGCCAAACCGGCCTGAAACTCATGAATTTTTTCAGAGGCTGAATCTACGAACCCGAACTCGGTGTCAAGAATCTCAAAATCATCCTGCAAGGTGAGGAAGCACGAGCCCCTTTCAGCGAGAAACGCTTCCAGTTCGTGTGAGTATGATCCGCCGATGAAAACAAACGGTTTGTCGGTGGAAAGTGAACAGAGAAATGTGCGGTAGTCGGCGGGCGTTGGGAAAAGTGCGGCATAAACCGGGTAGCGCTGACCTCGAACACAGAGAGAGCCAAGCCGCCAAGCGGAATTCCAGTTTTCCAAGGGTTGGAAATCCAAATCGATCCCGAGACCATCCGTACAGGATCGATAGAAGGCCGCCGGGTTCAACGACTTCAGGATGCGGTCATCGTCTTTAATGCCCTCGACAATTGGGCATATCGCAAATTCGTCATCCGAAATTGCAGTGGAGGTGCCGTCCTGTGCCGGTTGCAGCCTGAGCTGGCCACCGCAGCAGGAGCAATAATACGTCTCACTCAATGGGGCATCAGGCAATGCGACCATGAAGCGTGAAAGGACGCGATAGGCCGTTCCCAGCCTACCGCGCCACTCCGCATCCACACAGGGTGCTGTGCCGAGCAGTTCGAGCACCTTATGCGGCATGCGCCACCTGCTGCACGAGATTAATCATGATGCCCGACTGACGAATCCAATCATCCAGTGCTGAATAATCTGATTCCCTACTGTAGTTGGCGACATTGCCGGCCATAATCTGTACAGAACGAGGCGATTTTGCCCCCTCGAACAGCACATCAAACTTCGCATAGCGAATCACTACGCCAGGCGGCACAAACGGCTTATTGCGCAGCTTTTTACTTTTCGCCATATCGGGAGATTTTTCGACACGGGTGATCCCAAATGAGCCGGGGAAGACATAGCCCACTTCCTTCCAGCGAATGCTATCGATGCCGGCAATGCCGGAGCAGTCCAGAAAAGCAGGATCGTTGTCGAACAGAATGTTAAGGGAATAAACATCCCGGTCGGCAAAATACTCCTGCTTACCAAACAGGAATTGGCCGAACTCCTGCCGATACTCGCCACGCAGCGATTTGTGGCAATTGATGCGCAGCGTTCCATGAGCCTTATCGTACACTATCACGTCATACTTCAAGGGGCGTACAAATACCACTTCCGGAGTCCCGGAGTCCCCCATAAAAGGAACCCGCTCCAAAAAACCAGTACGCCGAACAAGGAACCAAATCTCATCGGTGCCCTTATCCTCATATTCGATTACCTTGACCGCGCCGGAATCGCACCCCGGCAGCACATCTGCCAGACCCTGCTCAAGATCATGGATTGACCCAATCTCCGAACGCACAAGCGGATGAACCTCACCAAGAGTTGGAGAACAGGTGCAGAAAGAGCGCTTGCGCCACGTCTGCACACGGGACTTGGCAGCCTCCAACAGCCCCGGGTGACGCAGCCACGTCAGCATAATAAAGTCATGAACCGAAAAGGCATCAGGAGCATAACCCAGAATGATGTTTCGGGCATTCGCCTCCTTGATGACTTTATCCCGTCCTGACTGGGAGGCCATTTCTTCAATAAAGAAGGCAGCCTCCAACAGCTCCTGCGGGGTGTCTGAGTGGACCTGAGTAAACAGAGAGATAATCTCTTCGTAATCAAAGGTTTCTGCAGACAGCTTAATCTTCCGAGCCTTGAGGTACGCCTTGAAGCGGTTCAAAAACTCGATGAGAACCGGTACTGAAAAGTTTTGCAGTACCCCGAGAGAGGTGAATTTGGTTAGCTTTGCCATAAACGCACCTCCCGGCTAGCCTTGAATGTCGCGCGGATCATGGCCGGTGTACGTATTACGTTCCCGGATCTGACCACCCCGATTGCAAAGGAAGGCTTCACCGCCTTCGCGCTTTGCAATTTCACGAGACTTGTCCCAGGCTTCCGCCTGAGTGCGAAACACCCCGCTTGCGCGGGAAGCGCCTTCGCGCTTTGCCTGCCAGGTGTTATCTGGCCTTTGTTTGGTCCATACGTTAGGACTCTTCATTTTCTTTTCTCCATGTTAAGGCGGAAAAATCCGCCGTTTCCGGTTGAAGAAAAGAGGCCCGATTGGTAGCGTAATTATTGATTTGTACCCGCCCCTGATCGAGCCTCCGCGTTCGGTTGCCGGAAAGTGGCCGCGCCAACGGTCATTTTTCCGGTAGGCACCTAACGCTCAGGACCCCGTGCCCTGTTCTTCAAATTCTCTGTCAAATTTCATCTGTTTCATTGGCTTTCCTTAAAACGGCACGTCCAGATCATCATCCTGGGACATCGGCGGCTGGGAAGGTGTCGGAGACGGCGGGGCTTGAGGTGCAGGGTTTGGTGTCGGCGGCGGCACTGAATGCGGAGACGCCGGCGGTGTTTCTGCAACAGGCGTCACCTGTTCTGCTTTCTTTGAAGCTCTACTAACATTCCGAGGTTTGCTCAGGTCGAACAGGATCATGTCGTACTGGTCGCTCCATTCCGCATCATAGGACTGCGTTTTTTTATCCTTATAGGGAATGTCGTGAAACTGGAGAAACGCCTTGGCAGAAAAATGACCTGACGGCTGTTTTTGCTGACTGTTTGCCTTGGGCTGCCGAACAATCAACTTAATCGCTCCGGGAATTGAGTCGTCCGTGGTCGGCTTAACTCCTACAATCTGGGCATCCTTATCGTAAAACAAGAGTACATGTGTATCCTGCTTCAACAGGTCAAAACGCTTCAACGCTCCCGAGGAAACACCCACTGTGCCATTCGGTCTCACACTGAATTTTGCATCAAAATTTGAACCCACTTCTGTGAACGGAACTAGATTTAGCATGGCTGACTCCTTAAATTTTCAGAAGAAGCTACTCTCGCATACCCGCCTTGTCAACGCCTTGTTGTCAAAATTACACAACATTTTGCATAACCACGGGCAGGGATGACACAAGATGCCACTTCGGCGTGCAGAGCAAATTGTTCAATAAATATTGAACAAAACGGGTTAAATCGCAAGCGAAACGTCTTCCACAAGTCTATCCGCAAATCCGGATTTACACATGAATTGGTCATTCTGTTGCTCATCTTGTTTCACCTCTGCTACACGGCCTAGCATCAAACCAGCAACAACACGCCATCAACCCATCGTCAATCTGGCGCAAAACTCTATCAACTCACCAGCTCCATGAGCTTGCCGTAGCTGTCGACAACGTCGTATTTGACTTGGTCGGTGGTGATTTTTGAGAAGAATTTTTTGGCGCACTTGATTTTGCACTGCTCAATTTCACGCAATTCCAGCGAGGACATGGAGCCTTTGGTTTCGGCAATGAAGTAGATGTGCTTGACCGTGCCCTCTTTAAAGGCGATGGCCCAGTCCGGGTTGTAGTTGCCGACCGGCGTGGGAATGGAGAAGCCTTTGGGCAGTTTGGCGTAGACCACGACCTCGGCGCTGGTGTCGAGTGTCCGAACGAACTCGGTTTCATTTTTGGAGTCGGTAAAGACGTAATCGTAGATATGCCGCTCCGCTTTGACCGCCTTTTTAAAATCTTCCTGCGGTTTTTCGGCAGTAAAGATGTCGCTATCATAGCGTTCTTCAATCGGATCATAGGCAAGGTGCTCGACGATGACGGTCGCCTTCTGCTCATTGATGATGCGAGCAGCCTTATTGAGGAAGTCTTCAGGATTGGCGCGATATTGAACGAATACGGAGGCGCGCATCTGTTTGAGGATAGCGGCAATGGTACGGCGCGTCAGACAGGTATCTTCCGCCAAGCGACCCAGCAGATCGTATTCAACGGCGGAATGCGCCGTGCTATTGAGTTTTTGCGTGGCCGTCTCTTTGATGGCGAAGCCGGAACCGCTTTTGAGTCCCTCGTATGAAATTTTGTCACCCTGAACGCCGCTTTCGACCACATACTGCAAACGAGCGATTTTCAGGTCGGCATTCAGGTGTTCCACGCATTTACCGACCAACTCGTCCGTATCAAACTCCACGGTGTAGGCAGCCTTGCGGTTGATCTTTTCCCACAGGACTTTGAATTCCGCCTTTTCAAAATTTTTGTTGAGCGGGTTAGGTTTTACTGTCCGGCCATTTTCAAATTCGGGCAGCATGGCATCGCTGAATACGCTGTCGATCAGGCGTACAATCTGGGGCGCGTATGGCTGCAGGCTTTCAGGAAGTTCTGCGAGCGATTCTGAATCCTTGGCATCGTGATAGGTCTTGGTGATTTCCTTCTTCGAATCGACGTACTGATTCTGGATCAGATAGAAATAGAGGTCGGCGGCCATCTGGTCTGATACCTCCACGTTGCCCTCAGCGGTGCGCAGAACCTTACCCTTAAAATAGGCTTCGTCGGCCTTGCGCGGACGGGCAGAAAGTGAATCGGCGATTTCTTTCTGAAGACTTGCAGTAAAATCCTTGTAGCTCTCGCTGGCGATGACCGTGAGGCGGTTAATGTGATGCACTGTGGCACCGCATGAAAGCGGGTCCATGCGGTCGCCGGCCTGGTTTACACAAAGACGAAGGCCGCGTCCGACCTCCTGCCGCTTGCGGATGGTGCTGTCGCTGTGCTTCAGCGTACAGATGACAAACACATTCGGATTGTCCCACCCCTCGCTCAATGCGGAGTGGGAGAAAATAAAGCGCACCGATTCATCCAGCGAAAGCAGGCGTTCCTTGTCTTTCAGGATCAGATCGTAGGCGTCGACATCGTCGGCCTGTTTTTCTTCGCCGCGTCCTTTCACCTTCGGGTCAATGAGCCGCTTGCTCTTTTTATCGATGGAAAAATAGCCGTTGTGGGTTTTGTGAACGGGAATGTGCTGGAGGTAGTGTTTATAGGGATTGTCCTCCAGCTCCAGATATTCATTAAGCGCCTGACGGTATTCCTCCTCGAACATCTGGGCGTATTCGCCGGGCAGCTCCTCGGAATCTTGGTACTGACGATATTTGGCAACCTCGTCGATGAAGAACAGGGAGAGTGTTTTGATGCCCTTGTAGAAGTTTTCCTCTTCCTTCTGCAGGTGGGCGCGAACCGTTTCGCGGATCTGGATGCGGCGCAGTGTGTTTTCGTTGATGTCGCCGGACGCTTCGCCGGAGCGCAGCTCCGCGCCGTTTGAAAAGGTAACGGTATCGGTAACTGCGTCAATATCGGTCACGACAAAGTCCCGGTACTGATCCAGATTGCCGGACAGCTCATAGAGCTTGTCGCCCTTGCCGAAGCGCTGAACCACGCGCTTAATGCCGCTGGACTGCCGTTTTTCAAATTCAATGCGGGCAACCGGCGGCTTGGAGGCGGAAACCTGTATGCCCTCCAGATAGAGATAGGCGTTGGTGCCGGCCAGACCTTTGACGGAGATGCCGCGCACGGCGATCTTTTTGACCAGCTTGCGGTTATAGGCATCGAGCGCATCCAGGCGGTGGATTTTGTTGTGCTCGGTTTTGTGGGTGGCGGAATAGCGCAGGATGGCCAGCGGGTTGAACTCCTTCAGGGATTCCGCCGTCTTTTTACCTTCGAGCTTTTGCGGCTCGTCGAGAATCAGAACGGGATGGTTTTTCTTGATGACATCAATGGGGCGGCGCGACTGAAAATCGTCCAGTTCCTCATAGATACGTCGGGCATCCTTACCACGAGCGGCAAACGCCTGTGCGTTAATGATCATCACATTGATTCCGCCGTCCGACGAAAAGCTCTCCACCTTGTGAAGCTGTTTGGAGTCGTAAATGAACGGGCGGGCCTGCTTGCCGTATTCCTCCATGAAGTGTTCGGCGGTGATTTCGAAGGATTTTGCGACTCCTTCGCGGATGGCGATGGAGGGAACCACCACAATAAACTTGGACCAACCGTAGCGGCGGTTCAGCTCGAACATGGTTTTGATGTAGCAGTAGGTCTTGCCGGTACCGGTCTCCATTTCGATGTCGAGATTGACCGGACAGGACGGCTTGGAAACAACAGTCGGGGACAGAGGCAGGTTCTGGCGGTGCTGGACGGCGTGGATATTTTCCAGCAACTGCCCCAAATTGAGCTTCAGCTCATGATTGCGGAAACCGGGCAAATCGGGGTCGGTGGTAAATTCCGTCTGGCCTTTGCGCTCCTTACGAATGCCAGGGTCGAGACGGTACTGCGCCCGCTCCACCTTGGGCTGCCCGCAAAAGCAATCCACGACCGATTCGACAGCGTCGGTTTGGTAGTCCTGTTTGGTAAACTTGAGCTTCATTAGATGGACTTCACTTCCGTGCCGGGGGAGAGGGTTTTGAAGAGCTGTTCGACGTTGTGTTTGAGGGAGTCGTCGAAGGCGTCGTCACGGAAGACGGCGCGCAGCGGCTTGTGGGCGGCCATCTTTTTGACGGTCTCTTCGGACAGCTCCAGATCGAAACAGGCCAGCAGGTCGTTTTCGTTGACCAGCCAGACGGCTTTGCCGTCGATGGACTGCTTTTCGATTTTTGCGGAGAGCGGGACGCCCCAGTCGAGCATCACCTGGAAGAGCAGGTCTTCCGCTGTGCGGTCTTCCTTGATGTGGGCAGTAAACAGATCGAGGTCTTCTTGCTTGAGCTGATCCGGCGTGTACCACACGTCGTTCATGTTGGACTCATCCACCTTCAGCACCCGGAAGCCGACATCGGGCATTGCCGATTGCGGATTGTCGATTGCCGATTGATCGCTCAACAAATCCGGCTCTTTGGCAGCCGCTTTTTGCTTAGCCTCCAGCTCCTCTTTGATCTTCTGTCCGGCCCGGCGAATACGCTCTTTGCCGACTTCGGCAATCGTTTTATACCCCGCCTTAAATGCTTCGCTCTTTTCATCACAGGCTTCCGGCAACTGAACCATGATGTACTTTCGGTTGCCGCCATCCGCAGCGTTCATTTTCATAACAGCATGCGCAGAACTTGCTGACCCGGAAAAATAGTCCACAAGTATGTCGGATGGCCCCGTTAATCCGACCTGCAATAATTTAACAATAAAATTTGATGGCTTGGGGAAGCTGAATATCTGTGCGTTTCCAAACAGTTCTATAATTTCGTTAGTCCCGTGTTGTGTAAAAACATCATCGATTAATGAAAATGCTTTCCCCTTGCGCATTACTCCTTTGCGATCTTTCAGATATTGCTTTGTATGTACAGTCCACCCTCCGCTTTTACTCTTTAAAAACTCAAGCTCTCCACATGCCAGAGCATCTTCGACACGATCCTTACCCCAAAGCCATTGGCGCTTGGGGTGAACTTCAGAGCCATCGGGCGCAGGTATCGGAAACACCAAATTTTTACGTTCTCCCATGCTTTTGGTCGCTTCAAGTGGATGGGTACGATACGGGCCACGGACAGAGAAATTTTGATCCTTCTGCTTGTAGTACCTTTTGATGGACTCTTCCGTTAACGGCACCTCGATGTTCGCTAAGTTTGATGCGCTTTTTGCATACATCAGGGCATACTCATGTACTGAAATCAAAAACTTCTCTTTTGCGCCGCCACCATATCGTTTTTTCCAAATGATGGAGTCGATAAAATTCTCTGTGCCAAAAACCTCATCGCATAGTTTTCGAAGGCTGGAAACCTCATTATCATCAATCGAAATGATCATAACGCCATCATCCCGAAGCAATTGATGGGACAGCCGCAATCGCGGCATCATCATCGTGAGCCAATCCGAATGATAACGACCATTAGACTCTAGGTTGGCAACCAACCGTCCGCCTTCTTCATCCTTCTGCCCTGAATCGAGCTCATACTCGTCCTTGTCGGCAGTAAAGTTGTCCGCATAGATAAAATCCTGCCCGGTGTTGTAGGGCGGATCGATGTAGATCATTTTGACCTTGCCGAGGTAGGTTTCCTGGAGGAGCTTGAGGGCTTCGAGGTTGTCTCCTTCGATGTAAAGGTTTTCGGTGGAGTCGAAGTCGACGGATTCTTCGCGGCAGGGGCGCAGGGTTTTGTTGATGGGGGCATTGGCGGTGGCAATGGCTTCGCGCTTGCCGGGCCAGTTGAGCGAATAGCGCTCGGCGGGGCCTTCGACGACATCGGCGGAGAGCTCCTGACGCAGGAGGTCAAAATCGACGGAGCGTTTCAGCGTGCCGTTGTCGTCCTCGGCTTCGGTGATGCAGCCGGGGAAGAGCGCGGCGATTTTATCGATGTTCATTTCCACCCCGTCGGGGCTTTTCATATCCAGATTTTCCATGCGTATCTCCCAAGAACTACTAGCTGATTTTCTCCAGCTCAGCGGACAGTGTACGGATTTCAGCGTTGATTTCGACTTTTCGATTAAACTGTTTCTCTTTTTTGAGGCGGCTCTGGAGCTTTTTGAGCTCGTTTTGCTTTTTGCGGGCCAGATTGAGCCGCTGAACCATTTCCCCCAACGGTTCGTCTTTACGCGGAGAGTTTCCAATGATTGGAAGCATCATCTGCTCGTAAAGCGCTTTGATGTTCAGCGCGACGGGCAACGGGTCTTCGCCCGGAGTCTTCAGCCAGTCGGTTTCGAAGCGTCCGCCAATGACCCAGTTTTTGGTCCCGTCTGTGGCGGGGCGTTTATAAGCCGCAACATTCTTGACCTGCCTCTGGCTGAGCAGCCGAAAGATGATGGGGTACGGGATGGCTTTATCAATCGAGTCCAGTACCGCCACATCGAGCTTGTCGGCTCGCAGGCGGATGTCGAAGACCTCAATTTCCGAATAGCCGCCTTTGGCTGGAAGTTTGAGGGTTTCGCGGGACAGTTTGTATGCCCAGATGATTTCTTCGACCTGCTCCACAAAGAGGCTCTTTACCTTTTTGGACGGGCGGGCTTTGGAATAGATCAGGCTTTTAGGGACCGTTTTGCCGAAGGCCGCTTTTTGAGGATAGGCAAACACGCTATGCGTCCTCCCGGATCACTATAAAGGCGACCAGCTCAAAGTCATCAATGCCTTTGATGGTATTCAGCAGAGCGGTGGTGCCCCCAGAAGAGAAGAGGCTTTCCACATCCTTTTCCTCGTTGCGGTCGATCATGGATGCAATGCCGAGATCAAGCAGTTGCGAATACGCCTCCATGTTGCGGCCATCATTCGTTTCCGCATTAAAGGGGTTGTATAGCGACGGAATCGGCTCGGACTGCCCTTTGCAGGCCGAACGGAGCAGATCAAGAATCGGCTTCACATCCGTGTGGTGCAGCTTCACTTCGCCGTCCTGCCCGACATAGACCAGATAGTACGGATGCAGGCGGTTGTGCCCGCCGACATTCACCCCGTGATTGGTGTTGCGCAGCACGAAGACCCCTCCAGGCTCCCAGCCCTTCTCCGGGTCGGCTCCGACAACGGCGTGCATGCCCCGGGGGGCGTGCGACAGCTCGCCGTGTTCTTTGACATAGTTGACCAAATCCATGCGAAAATCATTCAGCCCCATGTCGGTGATGGATACGCCGGTTTTGACATCCTCCAGATCAATGACCTCTTCCTGAAGCCGTGCGAGCTGCTGTTTGCGGAATGCTAGATCGTTGGCTTCCGCGCTCAGGACGTTGTCGTCGCCGGTCGCCGAAACATCAGCGATAATCATGCGGTTTTCGACGCGATCTTTGAGGTTGATGTAGTCATCGAGGGAAATATCGGGCCAGAAGTTGACCAGTTGGATTTCATCATTGCGCGAACCGATACGGTCAATTCGACCGAAGCGCTGGATGATGCGTACCGGGTTCCAGTGAATGTCGTAGTTCACCAGATAGTCGCAGTCCTGAAGGTTTTGGCCTTCGGAAATGCAGTCGGTGCCGATCAGCAGGTCAACCTCTGCGGGTTCATCCGGAAGAATGGCGGCCTTTTCTTTGGAAACCGGGGAAAAGAGCGTCAGCAGGGACTGGAAGTCATACACGTTGTCGAGTGTTGATTTGGGGCGGTCGCTGCCGGTGACTTTCCCCACGTGCAATTGGTGCTCTTTATTAAAGTGAGGGGCCAGGTTGTCGTAGAGGTAGTCGGCGGTATCGGCAAAGGCTGTAAAGATCAGTACCTTGCGGTTTCCCTCATTGATCGGGTTGGCCAATTTGTTTTCGATCAGCTCTTTGAGCTTCTGAAGCTTGCTGTCTTCCTCCGAGCCGATCTTCCACATCTCCTGCAACAGTTCGGACAGGACGGCAAGGTCTTCTTCCAGATCGAAGGCCCAGGACTCCAAATCCATATCGGCCAGATCAATTTTCACTTTGCCGCCAATGGTCTCGTCGTCGGGGCTGGGCAAATATTCTTCGTCCGGCTCGGCGTTCTCAATGGCGTCCGAACAATCCGCAAAACTGGCTTTTTCTCCGGTTTCCTTAAAGCGGCGGATTTTCTCCAGCGTGTTTTCGTGGTTGTTCTGCAATGCCGCCAGAGTGAGGCGAAATGCTTCTACAGAGCTCTCCAGCCGTTTCAGCAGGTTCACTGTCATCAGCGCCTGTAAGCTGCGCTCGCGGTCGGCCTGTTTGAGCCGGGAAAGTCCGCCCTGAACCTGCGTGTCGTACATAGCCTCGTATTTGGCCAGGCGACTTGGGAGGATATAGCGGAACGGTGCATAGACCGCCATTTTTACGCTGACGAGCTGCTGAAAGATTTCATTAAAGCCAATGACATCGGTTCGGGATGTCAGTGGGCTGTGATAGGACTCCGGTATCCTTCGTGTCGGGAACTGGCCGATGTCTTTGGTGTCGTAATATTTCTGGATGTGCTTGCGGGAGCGGGCAATCGTGACGCTATCGAGCATCTCGAAGAAATCAAAATCGAGTGAATCAAGGATGGCCTGGGGCGTGCGCTGCTCCGGCGGCATCTTCGACCAGAGATTAAAGGCCGCCTGCGCCCGTCGGAATATCTCGTTAATATCCTTTTCGGTGTGCAGCTTGCGGTTCAGGTTGTCGGCTTCGCCCTCGTATGCGAGAGCGAGCTGGTTTTTCAGGTCGGTAAAGCGGTTATTGACCGGGGTGGCTGAGAGCATCAGCACTTTGGTTTTCACGCCGGCACGGATCACCCGGTTCATCAGTTTTTGATACCGGGTTTCATGGTCCTTGAACTGGGCGTTGTTTCTGAAGTTGTGAGACTCATCAATCACAACCAGATCAAAGTTGCCCCAGTTGATTCGATCCAACGGGATTCCCAGCGAATATCCTTTGTCGCGTTGTAAATCGGTGTGACAAAGCACCGTGTAGTCGAACCGATCCTTAGCAAAGATGTTCGTCACCAGCGGTTGATTGTAGTTCTGCCAGTTGTCGGCCAACTTTTTAGGGCAAAGCACCAAAACTGATTTGTTGCGCAGCTCGTAGTATTTCACCACGGCCAATGCCGTGAATGTTTTTCCCAAGCCGACGCTGTCAGCCAGGATGCAGCCGTTGTAGGTCTCCAGTTTGTTGATGATGCCGACGGCGGCATCGCGCTGGAAGTTAAACAGCTTTTTCCAGATAAGGCTGTCCTGATACCCGGTCAAATCATTAGGCATGAAGTCCTCAGAAATGTCCTCCAAAAACTCATTGAAGATGTTGTACAGCATCAGGAAATAGATGAACTCCGGGGAGTTTTCCTTATAGATTGCCGCAATGTGCTCACAAACCTGCTCTGTAACATCGGTAACCTTTTCCTGATCCCGCCAGATTTGATCAAACAGCTTGAGGTACATGCCCGCTTGTGACGAATCCGTCATTTTATTGACGAAGTTGGAAACCGCATCGCCTTTTTCATAGCCGAGATCCACGGCAGTAAATCCGTGAAGCGGGAGGTATGCCGTTTGCTCTTCTTCTGAGCCCACACAGGCAAATTGCTGCATCGGAGCGGTCGAGCTGTTGGATTTGAACGAGGCTTTCCGGCGTAACCAGTCTGCACACTCCCTAGCGACCGCCCGCTGAGTCAGCTCGTTTTTAAGGCGGATTTCAAACTCCGTTCCGCCCAGGTCGCATTCCCGCTGAATCTTTGGAATATGAAACTCCCGCTTCTCCCTGCGCACCTTGTCGGTAACCTGATCCGGGACAAAAGTAGGAGCAGTAAAAATGAATTCCACCGCCTCCACCTGTTCCAATTCGGCCTTCAGCGCTTCATAGGCGTAGATGGAAAAGCATGATGCAGCAATCTGTAGCTTTGAGTTTGGCTTGATCGTCTGCTTCAGATCATCCCCGAAAAGCTGATTTATATTGTCAAGAATCTGCATCTCATCCCTAACTGGCGCGACTTTCCAATGATTGGAAACTTTGTACACTTTTTTTACCAAGCGTGGAAGCGAAGGCTGAAACAATCTGAAAAAGTACCGCGTTTTACTCAGATTTTAATTTCAGCCGGTTGAGAGCGGCGTAGTCTTCGAGCAGCAGCTCTTGCAGGCGGGTTCGTCCGCCGTCCTGTACGCATTGGTCATCGATGCGGAGATAGAGCGGCACCAAGGCCGACTCTTCCGCTTGTTCCCGATGGGCCGTTGCGACGGCGAGCAGTAGAATCCGCACCCGGTCGGCTGCGGTTTCGGCGTCGATGGCGTCCAGCATTTGATCGAGCGGCGGATTGAGCGGGTTTCCGCGTCCGCCAGCCGTGATGATGTTTTCCAGCGCCATCTCAAGCTCGGGCAGTGTCATTCCGCTGATTTTCGGATCGCCGGCCAGCGTTTCGGCGACGGGCATGAGTTTGGCGCGTTTGTGGCCGTGGACAGCGGCAACGCTTCCTTCGCCGAGGCTTACGCATCCATCCCAAAGGATCGGTAACAGCCAGCAAAGGAAAAGAGTCAGGGCCTGAATCGCAACCCAAAGCATCTGCGCCAGAAAGACGATGATGACCACTGCGGCCTGCACGGCGAAGGCAGCCAGGGCAAAGACGGCATAGACCATCTGGATGGTGGCGGCGTTCTTGCCGCGTATCTGTACGCCCCCGATTTTGACCGATGAGCGGTTGGGCTTCATCCAGTTGAAGGTACCGATAGCCGTTTTGGTGGATGCACTGATTCCGCTTTTGGAAAGGTTGAGTTTGGTCGGGCCTTTGCCGTACCGGCCCCGCAGCCGGAAATTGCCGTTCTGGAATCCGGCATTGGTTCCTTTGGCAATGCGGGTGGTTGCCCGCACACCATGTTTGGAATTGGCGGTTAGATTGAGCCCGGCGACTTTGATCTGCTCCCGAACGGCGACCCCGCCGGTGCGGCTGATCCGCAAATGACGTCCACGGTGCTCAATCCGCTTCTGCCTGCCGTCGCTGTCTTTCTCTCCGATGTTGAACATAACAGTTTCCTAAAAGCGCGGCTCGGTTCCGTAAATATCCAACTCGCAATCGGTGCATTTCCAGCGGGGGTCGTCATCTGCAACACAACAGCCGCCGAGAACAATGCGGCCTGCCTCAAGATCACGATCTAGCTTTTCGTCAAACATGGGCATGCCGAACAGATAGGACGCAATGCGATCCGATCCGCATTTAGGGCATTTGCGCGGCTTGCGGGTTCTTCTGATTTTGTCCTCTTCCATGAAGGACTTATACAGTCCGCAACCTCAAACCTCCAGATTTCAATCCAACGATGAGAGATTGACTTTCGGCATCTTCGGGTGTGTCATTATTGAAATTTCAGAGTGCCGTATCTGGCCGTTTCGGACGTGTGCGCGACGCCTCTAAACGAGTAGCACGTTGCCCCGGATGGGTGCTCTGACCTCTTGCGAAACATGCAAGAAACAGCCCAGAAATCGGGGCTGAAACGGTCTGAAAAGTGTGGCAAAAGTGTGGCTTTTACCCGTCAAAAACCGCCGTTTTTCATGCTTTGTCAACGGGCTTGACACACGCCCGAAAATATCGCAAGGTGCGCATAGTCAGAGACTTACTGAAACAGTTTGACTCATGGCTGAATGGCCAATGATGGGTTGACATGCAAGAGGTCACAGATTCGAATTCTGTATCGCCCACCACTTCAAATCACTCCCAATCCAATGATTGGGAGTTTTTAGTTCCAAACCTGCACGCGCAGACGCTTTCGGCCCCATTTCAGCGCGTCAGCGTGCGAGTTGAAAAACAGATCGATCCGAGCCGGACCCTTGATGTCTCCGCCGCGATCTTCCACTTTTCCTGTTCCGTAGCCGGGAATATACATGACGGTTCTGAACGGATAATAATGCGTGTCAGCGGCAATCGTTCCTTTTTTTGCCTTCGTGCCTGACGCGGTGATCCCGACTTTTTTGGGTTTTCCTTTAAGAGGGCCGGACGAATAAACGGGCCGAAACGGCGGAATCCAGCTGCGATGCCATCCACAGCATTTTCCGCAGGGACAGTAGCCTGTCGTCTCAATCCAGATCGACTGAGGCGTTCCATTTGGAACCGTCGAGCAGCCCGCAAACAGCATCAAACAAAATAAACAACCACTGAATACACAGAAGCAGGTTTTCCAATGTTTGGAACGTTCCGCGTAACCTGTGTATTTCGTGGTTGTTTTCCTCATGCCTTTTGCAGAGCAATTACACACTGATGTCCATTGAGATCAGCTTGCTCTCCGTCGACCTGAGCAGTTTCGATGGTGAGCGCGAGGACTTCGTTTTTAATGTACTCGTCGTAGGCAGCAATCGCTTCGCTGACAGCCTCGTCGGACGAAACGGTCAGGTTGATTCGATCGGTCACTTCGAGACCGGAGGTTTTGCGCAGGTTCTGCACTTCCTTAACCAGCTCGCGGGCGAGGCCTTCGCGAATCAAATCGTCATCTAGCTCGAGGTCGAGCGCCACAACCAGTGCGCCCTGCGTCTGTACGGCAAGCCCCTCTTTCGGTTCGTGCGCAACCAGAACATCATTGGCGGTCAGCTCGAAGGTTTCGCCTTCCAGAACGATATCCGTGCTGCCACCGGCGGCGACCGCTTTCAGCGCGGCGTCGTCCAGATTGGCGATTGCGGAGGCAACCGCTTTCATCTGTTTTCCAAACCTTGGACCGAGCGCCTTGAAGTTGGCTTTTGCCGTGAGCGTTGCGAAACCGGACTCGTCATCCCCGAAGACCACGCTGCGAACGTTGAGCTCTTCTTCGATGATTTCTTTGAGTTCATCGACCTGATTGAGCAGTTCGCTGTCGCGGCTGACAACATCGAGGCGACGCAGCGGTTGGCGGACTTTGGCATCGTTGTCCTTGCGGAGCTGACGCCCCATCACGACGACATCCATAACAATGCGCATCTGTTTTTCGAGATCCTCGTCGCGCTTAGCGCCGGCGGCCGTCGGGAAGTCACACAGGTGTACCGACTCCGGCATATCGTCAGTGCGCAGGTTGCGGTAGATCTCGTCGGCAATGAACGGCGTGAACGGCGCGGCGATTTTGCAGAGCTCAATTAAAGTATGATAGAGCGTAACGTAGGCCTGCTGCTTGTCGCCGTCGTCGTCGGATTTCCAGAAACGGCGGCGCGAGCGGCGGATGTACCAGTTGGTCAGGTCTTCGATGAAGGCGACAAACGGACGGACCGCGCGCTGCAGGTCGTAGCTGTCCATTGCCGCGGTCACTTCCTGGCAAAGGTTTGCCAGCGAGCTTTCGATCCAGCGATCGAGCAGGTTTTCGCTCTGGCCCGGCCGGGTTCCATCCGGCGTCCAGCCGTCAACATTGGCGTAGGTGACGAAGAAGCTGTAGGAGTTCCAAAGCGGAATGAGCAGATGGCGCAGCGCGTGTTTCACTCCCTCTTCGGAGAAGCGAAGAGACTCACCTTTGACGATTGGCGAGTTGATCATATAAAGACGAAGTGCATCGGCACCGTACTCGTGCACCACGTGCAGCGGGTCGGGATAGTTTTTCTTACTTTTCGACATTTTGTGACCGTCTTCGGCCAGCACGAGACCATTGACGACCACGTTCTTGAAAGCGGGCTTTTTGAAGAGCGCGGTGGAGAGCACCATGAGAGTGTAGAACCAGCCGCGAGTCTGGTCGAGCCCTTCGGCAATAAACTGCGCCGGGAAGTTTCCTTCAAAGTGCTCACGGTTTTCAAAGGGATAGTGCTGCTGGGCGTACGGCATGGAACCGGACTCAAACCAGCAGTCGAGCACTTCGGGGGTGCGCTTGTAGGTTTTACCGTCCTTCTCGATAAGGATTTCATCCACAAAATGTTTATGCAGGTCGGTGACCTTTTTGCCGGAAAGCTCTTCAAGCTCGGCGGCGGAGCCGACACAGATCGTGTCATCGGGATCGTCGACGTTCACCCAGACCGGGATGCAGGAACCCCAGAAGCGGTTGCGGCTGATGTTCCAGTCCTTGGCATCGGCCAGCCAGTTGGCGAAACGCCTGGTGCCGACATGCTCTGGAGTCCAGTGGATCTGCTCGTTGTTAGCGAGCATTTCGTCGCGCAGGTCTTCGACACGAACGTACCACGCGTCGATGGCGCGGTAGATCAGCGGCGTATCGGTGCGTTCGCAGAAAGGATAGCTATGCTGGATGGTGGACTGATGGATCAGTTTACCTTCGTCTTTGAGGCGCTTGATGATCGCTTTGTCGGCATCTTTGCAAAACTGCCCTTCGTATTCCGGAACCTGCGATGTGAATTTACAGTCGACGTCGAGCGGCTCGACGAGCGGAATATTTCCAGCGGAGCAGATGCGGTAGTCGTCTTCCCCGTAAGCCGGAGCCATATGCACGATCCCCGATCCGTCTTCGGTCGAAACAAAGTCGTCATTGAGAACGACGAAGGAGTTTTCGTTGTCCTTAAAATAGTCGAACAGCGGCTCGTAGGTCAGTCCCTTGAGATCCGATCCCTTCATTTTTTTGAGGACGTCGTACTGCTCTTCTTTTTTGTAGTAGGCGCTGAGGCGGGCTTCCGCCAGCACGAAGACATCGCCGGATTCCTCATCACGAACAGCGACGTAGTCGATATCCGGCCCGGCGCAGATGGCGAGGTTGGAGGGAAGCGTCCACGGGGTGGTCGTCCAGACCAGCGCACAGGCGTTTTCGATGTCAAAGCCTTTGAGCTTAACGCGCACGGTGACGGACGGATCCTGCACGTCCTGGTAGTTGCGACCAGCCTCGAAGTTGGAGAGCGGCGTGTTAAGCTTCCAGCTGTAGGGCATGATACGGTGGGCGCGGTAGATGCGGCCCTGTTTCCAAAGTTCGGAAAAGACCCACCAGATGGTTTCCATGAAATCCTTGTCCATGGTTTTGTAGTCGTTCTGGAAGTCGACCCAGCGGCCCATACGGGTGACGGTTTTTTCCCACTCTTCGACATACGTGGAAACCATGGAGCGGCATTTTTCGTTAAACACGTCGATTCCGGCGTCAACAATGGCCGGTGCGCCGGCCAGCCCGAGCGCATCCTGCGCGAGGGCTTCGATCGGCAGGCCGTGGCAATCCCAGCCAAAACGGCGCTCGACGCGGTGGCCGCGCATGGTCTGGTAGCGGGGAACAATGTCCTTAATGGTTCCGGCGAGCAAATGGCCGTAATGCGGCAGACCGGTGGCGAACGGTGGTCCGTCGTAAAAGACATATTCGTTGTCCGCCGACCGATTTTCGATCGATTTTTTAAATGTTTCGTTTTCAGCCCAGAAAGCGAGGATCCCCTCTTCCATGGCGGCGAAGTCCACTTTGCTCGAAACCGGTTTAAACATCATTTTCTCTTTCATTCAAAAAACTGGAGCGGGAGACCGGACTCGAACCGGCGACGAACAGCTTGGGAAGCTGCCATTCTACCACTGAATTACTCCCGCAAATAGAAAGAGGGATTTTCGGCTTAGAGCCCGCAAGTTTCAAGGGAGTTTTTTCAATGAATGGAACTTTTCCGCGTAAAGTTTCCAAAACATGGGGAAACCCGGCATCACCAGAAAGTGTTTTTCTTTAAATCATTGAAAAAAACTGATTCAAAGTGCTTCTTTTGCGGTCTTGACTGGCTCTGGAGTGACGCTAGACTATTACCAGCAATAAAATTGCACACAGGACTACAAGATCATATGAATATGGATCGCGAAGATTTTTTTCCGCGCCTGAGAGGCAGTGCCAATGACATGGAACGGCAAATGCTGAGGCTGTGCGATATGGAAAAACACCGAATCGGTCGGGATCTGCATGATTCGATCGGTCAGCAGTTGACCGGCATCAGTCTGCTCAGCAAAGCGGTTGAACATCGGCTGCGCAAGTCCGGGCACCAGGAAGCAGAGTCACTGATGAAGATTTCTGAACTGGTGGACGATGCGATTGATCAGGTGCGGGCTGTTGTGTCCGGAATGGCCCCTTCTGAGCTTCACAATCGTGACGCGGCAGCGGCAATACGTATTCTCTGCCGACGGATCCAGCAGATCCATGATATCAGCTGCTCTTTTTCCAACGAACTGCCTGTTCCTCTGGCCGATCCGGATATCGCAAAAAATCTTTATTTTATTGCGGCGGAAGCAATCAACAACGCCATTCGGCACAGTCGGGCGGATCAGATTGATGTGCGTTTGCGCCCGGGGACTTCTTCAAAAAACGGCGAACTCATTATTCGCAACAACAGCAATAAGTGTAACCTGAATTCCTTTTCCGAACTGACCGGCATTGGGCTGACCGGCATGCATTTCCGGGCAGAAGTCATGAACGGACAATTGGATATTCTTCGTTATCCCGATGATTACATCGGCATTGTCTGTTCGTTCCAACTGCCTTAATCATATCTCTACCTGAAAGATATCCTATGAGTTCAAACAAGCGATTCCAGGTTCTGATTGTCGATGACCATCCTGTTGTTCGGCAGGGACTGCATCAGCTGCTCAACGATGACGACCATCTGTTTATCTGTGGAGAAGCCACCAGCGCCGCAGAATGCATCTCAAAAATGAATAAACTGGCCCCGGATATGATTCTTTCTGACATATCCCTGCCCGGCACAGACGGGATTGAGCTGACCAAGGAAATTCGACAACTCAATCCGAACATTCCGGTTCTCATTTTTTCCATTCACGGTGAAGATATCTATGCAGAACGGGCGCTCAGTGCCGGCGCCAACGGCTACGTGATGAAACAGGAGAATCCGGACGTTCTTCTGAAAGCTATTCACAAAGTTTTGGAGGGTGAAATTTTTCTCAGTCCGAAAATGACGACCCGCATGCTGAAACAGATGAGTCAGAACCGCTCATCCGTTCAGCAGGAAGCAACGACCGGTGTTCAGAAGCTGAGCGACCGTGAGCTGGAAGTTTTTGAGCTGATCGGAAACGGATATTCCACTCGCCGGATTGCAGATCGCCTCCATCTAAGCATCAAAACGATCGAAACCTATCGATTGCACATCAAAGACAAGTTAAACCTGAAAGATGCCCCGGAACTGACGTATCGGGCCGTCCATTGGGTCGAAACCGAGTCTAAGGCGTCATAAAACTCCATATTCCTATAAGGGTTTCCCTGATAAGGCTCTAAGCTTTTCGCCCTGAGAAGGTTCAGCTTAGCCCCAATTGCATTTTTCCTTCCGAATAGATAATTGTTCTTTCGCGGAGGGAACAATGAGTAAAAAACAAATAGAACCATTACTAAAAGCTGTAAGAGAAAAAAAGGCATCGGATCTCTTGCTGACGGTTGGCGCCGCCCCCCAGCTTCGTATCAATGGACTGCTTGAGCCGGAAGATGATGCGCCGCTTTCTGCAAAGCAGCTTGAGAGCATGGTTCTGGAAATTCTCAGCGAGCATCAAAAGCTGGTTTTTGAAACATATAAGTCCGTCGATTTTTCCATCGATTTCCCCAGCATTTCAAAATTCAGAATGAATGCTTATTACCAGCGGGGAAACGTTGCGCTGGCGGCACGCATTATTCCAGACGAAATCCCATCGGCTCAGGAGCTGGGACTGCCCAAGATTATAGAAGAATTCAGCGGGCGATCCTCGGGGCTGTTTCTGGTGACGGGGCCGGCCGGCAGTGGAAAGTCCACAACACTCGCCTCGATGGTCGACCGCATCAACCGCCATCGTTCGGCTCATATCATCACCATTGAAGATCCGATTGAGTACGAACATCATCATATTCGCTCCATTGTTGACCAAAGAGAAATCGGCAGCGATGCGGAATCTTTCAGCAGCGCACTGCACAGCATTTTCCGCCAGTCCCCGGACGTGATTATGGTCGGAGAGCTTCGCGATCTTGAAACCATCCACCTTGCGCTGACATTAGCAGAGACAGGCCACTTGATCCTCGGGACCCTTCATACCCAGGACACGACGCATGCCATCAGCCGGATTGTGGATGTATTTCCATCCGATCAACAGCAGCAGATTTATTTCCAGGTTTCTCAGGTGCTGATCGGCGTTGTCGCACAGCAGCTGATGCTGACTCAGGATAATTCCAAACGGGTTTTGGCCTGCGAAGTGATGCGGGTTAATTCCGGAATCCAGAACCTGATCCGCGAAATGAAGATCGAACAGATTTACAGCATGATTCAGGCCGGGCGAAAAGAAGGCATGGTTACGATGAATGAGTCGTTGCGTGAGCTTCTTGAGCTCGATCTTGTCCATGCACATGCCGCCCTTAACCGGACGGTGAAACCCAGGGAGCTGCTTCGACTCATCGAAGCTCACAAACAATAAGGAGACTGGTTATGAGGAACAAGACCCATCGGAAGCCACCCTTTGGTGTGCAAACCAGCATACTGCTGAGCATGCTGCTGTGCTTATCGGCATCTGCGCAGATGACGGGAGAGGAGCTGTCCGCGACGAACGAGACAGACACAATAAGCGCAACAGGAACATCCGACTATGTATCCATACAGGTGGATGGCGGAACGATCCGTCAGGTGTTGAATGCCTTTGCGATGCAGACTCAGCGCAACGTGGTGATTGGGCCGGAAGTGGTCAGCGAAGACGTCAACATTCATTTAAATCAGGTTCGCTGGGATGAAGCCCTTGAAGTGATCCTCAAACCCTACGGATATGGCTACCGAATGGTTGGAAACACGATTGTTATCAGCGAACTGGAAAACTTGGCGTCTTTAGCCGCTGTTGAGCCGCTCGAAACCAGAGTGTTCGATCTTCGCTTCCTGGATGCAGGCGATGTGAAGGAAATGCTGGAAGGACAGCTTTCCAGCAGAGGAAGCATGAGTATTATGCAGACCAGCGGACAAAAAGGATGGGAATTCGCCGCACAAAGCCGGATGTATTCCAGGAGCGGAGCCACATTGACTAAACGTCAACGTTTGGTAGATGAAGAAAACTCAGCTCAGGCCAAGAGTAAAACCATCATTGTCACTGATATCCCCAGCATTCTGGACAGCATTGAGTCCGTCCTCGAAACCATAGATCAGATTCCGAAGCAGATTCTCGTTGAGGCAAAATTTATTGAAGTCAACGATAATTTCCTGAGAGACATCGGTGTGGAGCTCGGGGGAACAGTTAAGCTTGGCGGGAACCCGATCAGTTTTCAGGACAAATTCTTTGACGCCAGTCCCAGTGCATTTGATCCGGTCAGCACGGATATTTCCGGAAAACGTACGCTCAATACGTTCGGCCAGCTTAGCTTTGAAAGCGGTGGTGCGGAATTTCTGTTGAACATGCTTCAGGAAGATGATGACAGCAATGTCCTCTCATCCCCACGGGTCCTGACCCTGAACAACCAGGAGGCAACCATTATTGTCGGACAGAAATATCCGATCATTGAATCGGATGTATCGGGCAGCGGCGGCGACGCCATTACCTCCACCACACTGGATTATTATGAAAACATAGGGATTCAGCTGAATGTGGTTCCGCAGATCAGCGACGAAGGATTCATCAACATGATTGTTCACCCTTCTGTCAGTTCGATCGTCGGCTTTGAAAGCGGTGCTGTTTCCACTGGCGGCAGCACGGACAACCAGGCCTTGACCCAGTATCCCATCATCAATGTTCGCGAAGCTGAAACCCAGATTCTTCTGAAGGACCAGGAAACAACGGTCATCGGCGGATTGCTCGAAGAACGTGACGGGATGACCGAATTCAAAGTTCCTCTGCTGGGAGATATTCCGTTTCTGGGCGCTCTGTTCCGCAGACAGACGAGTGATCAGCGCACAGTCGACCTTCTGATATTCCTCTCTGCCACGATTGTAGATGCTGACTCCGACTACATGAACAGCAGCAGAGTCGAGGACGCAGAAGAGGTTTTTGCAGAAGAACCTGCCATCGAGATTGTGGTCGTCGCATCCGAAGTCGAGACCAATGCACCGGTGGTCGAAATAGATGTTTCGGAGGCGGAGATAAACGCGCCTGTAGTTGAAACAGAAGCCCCTGCAGCCTCTAAAGAGGAAGACGCGGTTGAGCCGGAAGACAATGCGCAGCAGGTCCAGTCTGTAATGAACGACCTGAGCAGCTGAGAATACAGGAAAAACTATAATGAACACTCGGAAAACAATGACGCAGCAGCAATTGCAGGAACTTTTTCTCGAGCATGAGGATGAAGAAGTCTCTCTGCATCATATTGCAGAGCACTGCGGATTGGCGTCTGCCAAAGAACTGGCAGAGGCCTTTTCCGAGCTGTTGAATATTCCGTTTATGGATATTCCAGAGGAATGCCATATCGAGCGGTCAGTGATTGAGCTGGTCCCCGAACCCGTTGCCAAGCGTTACACACTGATTCCGTTTGAGCAGAACAACGAACACTCACTGACCGTCGTTATGGCAAACCCCCTCGATCTGGACGCGATCGATACTGTGCGCTCCCAGACGAAACTGGAAGTGCACCGTGTTGTTGGCGTCGAAGACGATATTCTCAGGCTGATTAACAAATCCTATCAGGCAGAGTCCTACATTGAAGAAGGTCTGCAGGATATTATCTCCCTGGAAAACATTGACCTGGACCTGGATCCGGGTGACACCATGCATGTGGAACTGGATCATCTCAAGGATCAGGCCAATGATGTCCCTGTTATCCGTTTCGTCAATCTTCTGCTGATGGGAGCCATTCGCGACCGGGCCAGTGACATCCATTTTGAACCGGGGGAACGCAGTGTTTCCGTACGGTTCAGGGTCGATGGGGTTTTAAGAGAAGTTACCCCTCCTCCCCGCGCCTTGTATGCTGCAATTGCTACACGGATTAAGATTCTGTCAGAACTGGATATTGCCGAACACCGTCTGCCTCAGGACGGAAGATTTAAGTTCAAAGTTCATGGACGAGTGATTGATGTGCGCGTATCTGTCCTTCCGGTTGCTCACGGAGAAAAAGTTGTTCTTCGCATTCTTGACCGGGAAGCGCTGCTGGTTGACATGGTCGATGTCGGTTTTGATCCGGTGATGCTGCAGCAGTTCAAAACCATACTCAATCACCCAAACGGAATCATTCTGTTGACCGGACCAACCGGCAGCGGCAAAACCACGACACTTTACAGTGCATTAAATTACCTCAAAAATCCGGAACGAAACATACAGACCGTAGAAGACCCGATTGAGTACCTGATCGACGGCATAAACCAGACCGCGATTCGTCCTCAGATCAATCTTGATTTTGCAAACTGCCTGCGTTCCATCCTGCGCCAAGACCCTGACATTATTATGATTGGGGAAATTCGCGACATGGAAACCGCCCAGATTGCAACCCGATCTTCTTTAACCGGTCATTTGGTTCTAAGCACATTGCACACGAATGATGCTCCCTCGTCTTTCAGCCGGCTGCGTGACATCGGCGTGCCCTCTTATCTGATTTCAGCAACCGTTCGTCTGGTTATCGCTCAAAGGCTGGTTCGCAAAATCTGCTCGCGGTGCAAAGAAGAAACAACCGCCAACCCAGAGCAGGTTGAATTAATCTCGAGAATCTGCCCGGACGCACCTTCCTGGAAATTCTATCACGGCAAGGGATGTCCGGATTGCCAGCACACCGGTTTCCATGGACGCACCGGAATTTTTGAGTTTCTCAAAGTGTCCGATGAATTCAGACGACTGGTAGCTGAAGATGCGAATGACAATGTTCTGCGTGATACCGCAATTCGAGGCGGGATGGAAACGCTTGCCAGCAATGGTTTTATAAAGGTGAAGTCAGGAGTCACAACCGTGGACGAGGTGCTCCATGTAACTCAACAAATCTAACGGAGAAATGCTATGAAACAATTCAACTACACAGCAAAAGACGCCTCCGGAAAACTGATTCGCAATATGATCGAAGCAGAAACCCGACAGAGCGCCTTGTCTGAACTCCGGCGAAAGGGTCTGACCGTTGTCAGCCTTATGGAACAGGATGGGCATCATTCACCAATCACTGAACGCATTCGGGAAACAGCCCAAAACTACCGTCAGTCGGCAAAAGAAAAGGAAGACCTGACTCTCGCCTCCAAAAAGAAAATCATCTCTGCCCGTATCCGCCTTAGTGATATGGCTATTTTCTGCCGGCAGCTGGCGATTTCGGTCAATTCGGGATTATCGTTGAGGGAAGCATTGGAAGGAATTCATGAAGATATGGATGTCCCTGCCCTGAAAAGAGTCCTGGATGACATTATTCGGAAACTACACGACGGCATACCTTTTTCAAAAGCCGTGGCAAACCATCCAAGAGTATTTTCGCCGGTATTCATCGGCATGATACGGGCCGCAGAAGAAGCCGGCTCCCTGCCGGAAACCCTGGACCGTCTCGCCGCATATATGGAGTCAAGCGATAAGCTGCGCCGAAAAATCAAAAGCCTGATGGCCTATCCCGCGTTTGTCGCTGGCTTCTTTATCTTAATCTGTCTCGTTATGGTTCTAGCAATCATTCCGCGTTTTCAGAGAATCTTCGGAGACCTGAATGCCGATCTCCCCAAATTCACACAGGCAGTATTCGCCATCAATCAATATATTGTTACGCATTTTCTCTTTATTGTGGGGATTGCTGCTCTACTGAGCATTGGTTACATCCTGTACGGAAGAACAAAAACCGGCGGACTGCAGATTGCTAAAATCAAGCTCGACATGCCGTTGTCCGGAACGTGCCTGAAACGCTACATCATCGCCCGAATCTGCCGGTGTCTGTCCATTATGCTGAAGAGCGGCGTGCCGGTTTCAACCGCACTGAGAATTGTTGCAAAGATCGGTGATAACCTGGCGATTGAACGCGCTATCGACGAAGCACACGCAAAGATTATCTCAGGGTCCACCATTGCTGCTGGACTGAATCAGACCGATGTGTTTCCTGCCCTTTTGATTCGGATGCTGGGTGTTGGTGAAAGTGCAGGACGTTTGCCGGATGTACTGGATCGGGTCAGCGATGCCTATGAAGACCAGGTTGAGGCTGCAATTACAACCAGCACCGCGCTGCTGGAGCCCGTGATTATTACAGTGTTTGGAATGATGGTGCTTCTGTTGATCATCAGCATTTATCTGCCGGTGTTCTCTGTAGCAGCACATATTAGATAGGCATCTTCGGAATAAATCCGGAAAGGTGCGGGAACAAGGGAACAAAAAGGAGGAGTCCCATGAAGAGAAAACAGAAAGCAGGGTTCACCCTGGTCGAACTGATGATCGTGGCTGCGATTATCGCAATTCTGGCTGCGATTATCATTCCGCTTCTGTCGTCAAATCGTGATACCGCGATTGCCGCAGAGGCTCACAACCTGTGTGGAACGGTTGCTACAGCCTGTAAGGTTTATTATGCAAAAAACGGTGCAGGTCCTACCAGCACTGCTGATTTGCCGGCAACCACTCAAACCGAACTGGAAAATGCAAAATATTACGATGAGTCAGATATTGAGATTGACTGGACCAGCCCCGCGGCATGGACAATCACAGTAACCAGTGGAGCTAACGTTTACTCAACTGGAACCGCCGAGGATCTTACGCTGAATCAAGCAGGCACATGGGGAGGCTCGTTGGTTACCAAAGGAATTGCAGCAGCCAACTAAACTATACTGCCCGCCCCGGTCAAGTCCGGGGCGGGAGGTGCCCAGACGGAGATATTAGAATGAGCAGTTTGAAAAGCATGCTGACCCGGGAACAGGTGGTTGGACTTGATATTAACGACGGTCAAATTACTGCCGCCTGGTTTCAGGCAGGAAATCTTCATGCCGGACTCAAAAATATAGTTTGCGGCGAATATTCTCCTGGAGTGGATGACCGTCATGTTGCCAAGGCAATCAGGGAAATATGGCGCAAAGAAAAGATACCAACACGTACGGTTCAATCCTGCCTGCACAGCCGCAGTTTACTAATCCGTTATTTTAAATATGAAAATATCAGCCGGGAAGAACTGCCTAGAGTTCTTTCCCTGGAAGCAGAAGAAGCTTTGCAGTGCCCTATCGATGAAATTTCTCTGGACTGGCAATTAAATACGGAGCTGCCCTCGAATTCAAATGCTCAAAAACTATCAGGAACTCTGGTTGCCGCTCCTCGTCATAAAGTATTGCGTCACCTGAAATTAATAAAAATGGCCGGGCTTTATTCAGTGAATGTCCATGTAAGTTATTCGGCGCTGAACAACTTATACTCATGGTTAATGAAGGAACAGGATACCGAACCCGTTTGTCTGATCAACCTAACTCAAAGCTCGGTCGATATTGTCATGCATTCTGACAACAGCAATTATCCGCGCACTCTTTTTTCTGCAGAAACCGGATGGGAACACAACGGTTCTTATTTGCTGGAAAACATTCAAAACGCCCTGCTCTACTATCATCTCAAACTCAAACATGCTCCGATCAAACGGATTTTTTTGGCAGGACGTCTCTCTGGCCTTGATGAGTTCAAAAAAAATCTTTCTGAAGAAACATCTCTGCCTGTCAGCGAATTGGACATGTCTTCCATCCTGAAAATCAACAATAAGTTTCTCGCGGGGGACCGAGCCCGTAATCAGGCCACGGCAATTGGTTTGGGACTCAAAAGAGAGGTCGTACAATGAACTGGTGTGAAATCAATCTAGCGCGAGACCTGATTTATTCCTCCAGAAAAAGACAGCGCGTGTACTGGATGATGATCCTCTATTTATGTGCTGCCGGCTGTCTGTTGGCAATTACCGCGGGGATTGCCACGCGACGTGTCCTAGAAGGATTCGACTTCCACAGACAGGCTTTAAGAATCGAACAGCGATTCAGCAACACCCACCCGTCGGCATCGTCCATGCCTTCCTACGCTGAAGATTTAAATCAGATTTTATTATCCGACCAGAACGCCGTTGAAGCTCTGGGGCAGGCACTGCCGGAGCAATTGCATACGACGCTTCCATTGATTGTTGCGATTTTAAGCCGCCCTGATAACGGCACCCTTCATAAACTCAGTTTTTCTCAGGAAACCAGCCAGGGCGACTCGGAACTTGTCTTCAGTATTCGAGTGCCGCTTGCTCAACGATCTCCACCCAGTTTTATTCAGCAATGGAACAAAGACAAGGCACTGAATCGCCAGTTTTCATCAATCACGCCTGTGACAACCCACAGAGAAAAAATTGGTGGAGAAGATGTTCTGATTATGAGTTATAAAGCGGTTTTCAGGGAGTAACCAATGGACAGCGCAAGGTTTATTAGAAATAAAACAATTATGAGCGCGTGGTTAGTAACTCCGTTGCTATTGACTGCTATTCTGGATCGCGCTGCATTCAGCTATCTGGAGCGTCAAAAAGTATCCTTTATTCGCAACCAGGCCCTCAAGAAAATCATTCCTGAAATGACGGAGGCGGCAGAGAATTTCAATTCTTTCATCTTGCCGTACCAATCTGACGACAGCCAAACAACATCCGTTCAGGACAATATTATACGACAAATCAATAATGCTGCTGGACGAGTCCCTCTCACTGTAACCGCAATTAAACTGAACCAGGATCTCATCGCCAAAGACCCCAGAACTGTCCGAATTGACATGCTGGTAAAAGGAGAAGGTACCCCCCGCGAAATCACCGCATTCTTAAATCATATCAAAACGACCGATCCTCAGATCTTTGAAACCCGCATTTCAATCATTCATACCGGCTGGGAAACATCGCTTTTTCAACTGGAAGCAGATCTCAGTCGCATTTATATCCAGCCTCATCGAGATAAAAAATGAAACTGCCTTCGAAAACAATCTATTTGATCGTACTTGGCTTTATTGCCGCAGCATTGGTCTGCGTTATATTTGTTCAGAAAAGAAACCGGCTTCTTCAAAGCTCCCTGGCAAGCGGGCAGTACGAAGCCCAATATCTTTCTGTAGCAAACAGACTTAAAGAACAAATCGCCGATATGCAGATAAAACTACAGGGAAACCTGAGCGATGACCTTCAGATTCCTAAAGAAAAACACAACAAAAAACCTATGGAGGTTGCCGCAGATATAACCATTGTTGAACCGCCGATTAATATCTGTCTTTCAGGGATCTATCTCAGCCATATAATGCCATTGGCAGAGATCAATGGACGTCTGTGTAAGATTGGAGACCGCATCGGCAGTTTAACTCTGGAAGCAATTGATCATTATAAGATCCGACTTAGTGACAACAACGGAGATATTCAGATTGTTCAATTAAACACCGTTGATGAGGCAGCCCAATGAAACCGACTGTTAACAATACCGGAATTACATTGATAGAAGTAATGTTGAGTATTGTCATTCTGGCAATCCTAGCGGTTGTTGCCGTAACGGCCCTGTTTTACCCAACCTATCTGGTTGTAATGAGCAGTATTGAACAGTCCGCCATCAATGCCGGAAACACTGAAATTGAGGCACATTTGAATAATTATAAAAAACCAATTACTCAGGGAAGTTTTTATACCGATGGATGGACCGTCAGCACAACAAATGACGTGGTCGATTACAACGACCTCCCTTCTGATTACGCCCCTGGAACTGGCGACAAAGTTAAGTATGTTCTAATCAAAACTACCGTCGGATATCGAGACGGTCATTCTGTAGAACTGGTGACGTACCGATCTCTTGAAATATCATCATCTGAAAGATAGCTCATGAAAGCACAAACCAAATCATCTCAAAAAGGGTTCAGCATTATTGAAGTAATGATCACGATCATTGTTGCTTCTGTGTTGGTTCTGATCGTCAGCATGATTCTGGTAATGACATTTACTTCCTGGAGAAACAATAATGCGTATACCGATATTCGCAGGGATCTCTCAATGGCATCCCTGATAATGATGCAAGAAATCCGAGAGTCTTCCTATGGCGGATTAACCGTTGGCGAGGATTATTTGAACGTGGAAAGCGCAGCCACAAACAAGACGAGCGTTTTTTCACAAGTTGATGACTCTTTAGTTTATACATCAGAATGGGACACATTTATCCTGATTCCCCGCAACCTGCAGTCATTCAATGCTGTAAAACAAAATGACGGTGTCGAATTGACCCTCGTCGTTGCAAACACCGACTTTGCCATTTCTGTAACCAATCAACTTTTCGTAAATACCAGGAACTGATTATGCAAGTTAACCCCTCCCAAACAAAAAAAGGATCCACTCTCGTAATCGTTATGATTATGGTCATTGCCTTTTCTCTGATGATCACTGCTCTTTTACAACTCGGGGCGTTGGGAGAGCAGGAAACCGTTAAGCAGCTTCGTATCAGCCAGGCGCACTGGCTGGCTGAAGCAGGATTGGAACGAGTCTTGAGCTGGGTGGCTGCCAGCAAAGACTTTCGGGAAGGTCTGAGTGGAAGCCCGCAAACATTCGGCCCCTACACCGAGCTGGCACCTGGCAAATATTCAGTTGAAGTATGGGAGTCTAACATCAGTAACATTACGATCCGCTCCACCGGAAGCACTGAGGTTGGAACACTTGATGATTCTGCAACCGTTCAATTAAGCTTTCGATATGCGTCCGGAATTCCAGGTGCCATTATTGGGTTAAACAATCCGGGGCATACCCATCTTGATAAAGATGTGCTTATTATTGACGGAGATGTTTACAGAGATGGAACTCTTGATATTGAAGGAGATATTGTTTCGAACCAATCTGCATATGCGACATCGCCGCCAATCACCGGAGATGGATCTTTTACGGAAAACTATATCCCGGATCCTGACTCGCCTATTATTGATGCAGATGGACGATTCGCAGGGCTGATTAATTCCGCATCAACACAAACGAATACGATATTCGAGGGGGCATTGTCCGGAACGATTTATGTTAATGGCGACCTTACATTAACGGAAGGAATCAGTGGAGCAGGAACGCTGGTTGTCTACGGGGATCTTATTTTTAATGGAAATGACCAGTCAGTCAGTGATGATGTTGAAATTGTCGTCGATGGAAATATCAGTTTCTCTCAACATACGAGCTTGGGTGACAACGTCGAAGTCTTCTCTCAAAATGGAAACATCTGCCTACAGCACGATATCGACGGCGGTGCTGTGGCGCTAATTGCCAAAAACGGGAGTTTAGGCCATATTGATCCAGAATATGATAATACATTGGGAACGATTGACAAAGACCATATCCTAACAGCCGGGCATTCCATCGGGGATCAAAACCCGTCGAAACCTTCATTTGAAGGAGTTTTTTACGCCGAATATGACATTATTTTTCGCCATAAGGCCGATATTTACGGAAGCGTCATCGCTGGAAGGCATATGGAGATCGGACACTGCGCGTCACCGGGATCGATTAGCATCACCTATGATCCGAGTGTTTTCGATGAAGAGTGGCAGCTCGATTTTGGAAACAACATTGTGATCATCAACAGCAATTGGAAGAGACTTTTATAAGAAATTGCTCCTGTAGTGCCATTCAATGCGAGGCAGCTTCGCCTTTTCAATGTTTTTCGTGAAATGGCGACTGTATACCGATCCTCGTCCTTCGTATGCCAGTTTGCGGAGTTTTCTAACAGTAGTCGGCACATCTGACATCCAATCTTCGTTGCCGAGATCAGTCTTATAGTCGACAATTTCCCCCTGAGGGTCCAATACGGTCACAATATAGCCCAGATATGTCCCTCCCCTCCATTTGGCGGCAGCAACAGCCCATCCAGCAAAATATCTGCGAATCGGGATGTCATTAACGACCCACTCTATCTGACTGTTTTTTCCTTCGGGAAAAACAAATTGCTTAGTAGCGTGTTCAATTAATATGTAATTGTCACCGTCTTCCTCGTCAGCAATGAAATAAAGCTCGGCAGTCAACTTGGCCTTGCTGTCCATATCACTCTTTTTTTCGAGCGTTATTTGACAGGTATAAAGCGTGGTTTTATCACCACTGATCGTCCATTCCATTTCAGGTTTCTGGCGGGATTTTTTTCTAACCGTAATATCTACTTCGGGTACAATTTTATGCTGGAGGTAATTCAGGTCGGCATTTGATAGTTTTTCAACAGGAATCATGCGGAGCTTATCCTCGGTATCCCGGACCTGAATTCGACCAAGAAGTTCTCTCACGAACGTTCCTTCAAAGCGGGTGCCGTCCACATCCGTCCACATCCGAGCCCCTTCTGCAAGAGACACTACAGCAAAAACAGACGCAAAAATTATAGAATGTAACGTTTTCATCATAATCTTTTGGTAGGCAAAAGCGGTTAATATACATTGAAGAGTTGTCCACCAGTCAGGTCGGCCTCCCCTTCAATCATTGAATATGTAATTTCATCAATCAGATGCTGAGGAATCTCTGCGGTTCTGAATACCGGGAGAATCGGAGCCCCGTCACGGTTTTTTGGATAGATTTCACCTTTTTTCTGAATGGTTACAGTACATTGAGTCCATGCACCGCCCGTATCACCAAAAACAATTTCAAAGTCAGCGGGTACGCCGGCTTCCAGCTCAAACCAATCCCCAACACCCATCGGTCCGTGTCCTCGCCAGTACTTACGGTGCTCTTCTGCCGAGCCTCGCCAGTCAGACATCAGTGCGGCTGCTAATACATGACCGCCAGTCAACACAACTTCCCCATTGACTCGAATAACACAGACATTTTCACCACGTCCCCAAAACCGGTACGTTCCGCTTTCTTTGGCAGCAAACTTACCCTTGTAATGAGCCATCCAGTTCAGAGTGTAGACTTCATCCGGAATCCCAAAACTTCGCGGAACAAATTCCGAAGCGGTCATCGGAATATAGAAAAAGGTTGTATAAAGCTTCTGCGGCGCCCGATAATACATCGAAAAAGAACGCGGATTCCACCCTGAGTCAAGAAAACGCCCGATTTCGCGATAATACTCATCTCCAACGGACTGACTGTTACGTTTGCCGCTGCGATCCAGGGTCAAAGCATAGAATGTCCCCTCAAAATCATTTCCAATGGATAATGAACTTTTTCCGCCGAAAAGACTCATATCCGCCGGATCCGGCATCATTTCGAATCCTCCGACACCTCCTCCAAGGCCTTCGCTGATGCGGGATGTTTCGGGCAGCTGAATATTGGACATTCCCTGTATATTCCTAGACGAGATCCGCTGGCTGGCCTTCGGCCTGGCCCGCTTTTTCACCTTAACCTTCGGCTTTTTGAGCTCGACCGTTTTTCTCTCAACCGGCGGCGGAGGCTCAAATTTCTGTTCCATTTTTTTGACGACAGTAAACACAACCATACCACCGGCTAACAACAGAATCGCTGCATGAATTCCTATGCTGACGAGAACCGCCGTAGGCGCCCCTTTAATCAAGCCTTTTGTTCGTTTGACCAATCGTTTCATGACTACAAACTTTTACTAAATGTTAAACTGTCAACTTTTGCAGCAGCGCAGGCATCCATAACCTCAATAATCCGACGATGCACCGTATCGTGATGAGGCAGAAGGTTCACAAAAAAAGGAGACTTCTGGGATTCGGCAACCTGTTTTAAGCCTTTGATGTGATTTACAAGATCGTCCAGTCGCGTATCTTCTGCCGCAAAACGCATACCTTCCAGGACCACTGTTGCATCCTCGTTGATCTCAATAACCGCCTCAACCGGAATCTCAATCTTCAAATTCGGATCAGAAACCGTAGCCGGCAGTACGAAGGAGATATCTCCTTCTTTTTTGATCAGCGAGGCGGTGACCATAAAATAGATGAGCAGCAGGAACACCACGTCAATCAACGGCGCGATCTGAAGCTCCATCTTCGCTTCTCCTGCATTGTTTCGCTTGCTTAAATTCACGTCTCTCTCCTGCTAAACATCTATTCCTCAAAGGCCGCAAAGATCAGGTCGTTCGCCCCCGCTTCCGCACAGGCCTCCATGATCTTCTCATTCGCGCCGTATTTCACCTGCTTGTCCGCCCGGATGACGATCCGCAGCTCCGGGTCCGCCTCGATCTCCGACCTCAACCGGTCGGTGAGCTCTTCCAGTGCAACCAGATCCGAGGCCGGTCCAATGAACATCTCATCGTCTGCATTCACCGTGATCGCAAAACGACCCGTTTCGTCTTCCGGAACCTTCGCGTAAACCGCCGAAGGCACTTCAATCGGAACCTTGTCGATCTTGATCACCGCTGAAGCCACCAGAAAAAAGATCAGCAGAAGAAACACCAGATCGATCATGGGCGACATGTCGACGGCAACTTCATCGTCATTTCTTTTGGCATGAATTTTCATGGTTCTTTCCCGTCAGAAGGCTCAGACACTATTCATCACCCATTTGTTCAAGCGCTTCCACATCCATAAACGTCAGCGGTTTCTCTCCGGTTTCGAGAGCATCGAACAGGTAGCTGAGGTTACGGCCGAGGGTGGCCAGGGTTTTGTCGAAACGCTTTTTGAAGTAGAAGAAGAAGGCCATCGCCGGAATCGCGATGATCAGTCCGGTCGCGGTGGTGATCAGAGCCTCACCGATGTTCCCGGCGAGCACTTCCGGTTTACCCATTCCCTGTGTTCCCATGGTCTGGAAGGCCTTGATCATACCCATAACGGTACCGAGCAGCCCGAGCATCGGGGATGTTGCACCGATGATGGAGAGATAGTCGATCGGTTTCATCAGCTGGGTCATCTGTTCAACCGAGGCTTCTTCAACCGCTTCATGTACTTTATCAAAGCTGACTTCACCTTTCATGCAGCGCTCAAGTCCGGCGGCAAAGGTGTTGGTGAACATGGAGGGATGCTTGCGGCAGTAGATCAGCGCATGACGAACCTTCTTGGAGAGCATCATCTCGAGAAGCTCCGGAAGCATTTCAGTGTGCAGCAGGGTCTTTTCACGCAGGGAGAAAAAGTTCTGCACGATGAAGGTCACCATCGCAAAGGAGAGGATCCCCAGAGGAATCATGGTGATACCACCGGTTTTGATCAACTGCCACAGCGTGGCGTTCTCGGTCGTCAGCGCCGCAGCTTCCGGAGCCGCCTCCTGCCCAAAGACCACCCCTGCCGCTCCAAGCAGCACCATGATTGCAATTCCTGTCTTCTTCATCGTTTCCTCCATTCTCATTCCGCCTGTACGGACTCTTCTTCGGTTAACCGGTTGATCTCTTCCAGAAGCTTCTGCGCTTCTGTTGCAAATTCAGTTTCTGGGTAAAGCAATGTAATCTGACGAGCCGTAACTTCTGCGGACGTCAACGCCCCCTGCTTCAGATACAGCTCAGCACTCAGCACCTCACTTTTTGCAAGCCACTCTTCTTCCTGAGGATTCAGCGCAATACCTTTGCCCACTTCTTCGATTGCGGCAGCCACATCGTTTTGATCTCTCAAAAGAACGGCTTTTTTATAGTGCGCTGCAACGGCAGGCTCTTCATCTGCTGCCCAAGTCAATGCAAACGCTGTCAGCACAATGCAGAAAAGTATATGTTTCATGATTAGAGTTCCTCCGATTCGACAGTAACCGTCAGGTTGGTTTGAATTCCGGCAGCCATTTTTTCATTAATCTCACGGACTTCAGCCGGTCCGAGAGCCTGACGAGCCACGTCGGCCTGAGGCAGCTCATTCACATATTTGTCGTAAAGCATTGCACGATATGTATTTCTCATATCGACATCTCGTCCCAGTTTCTGCAGGCAGCGTGCACTTGCCAGATATCCTTCGGCAGCCCAGTACCCGCCTGCATGACCTTTATACATGAAATAGGTTCTCTGGTACCACGCAAAGGCTTTTTTAAGATTACCGGCTTTTTCTTCCGTTTCTCCCAGGTAATAACAAGCCTCGGCATACGGTTCACCCCTCCACGCACGAATTGTCAGAATCATTTTAAAGGACTCACGAGCTGTGTCCGTATTGCCCTGCTCGAGCTCAATGCGACCTTTCATTACCTGAGCCCATGCTGTATCTACATCAACTCCGTAAAGTCCCTGTGCGTCCGAGACAATCTTCAGGGCCTCGTCATAGCTTCCTTTTTCAAACAGATCGTACGCGCGCAGTTTGTAGGCGGCCCGCATATATTCAGATTCTTCAAACTGATCCATGAATATTTTCAGAATTTCTTCGGCTCGGGAATAGTCTTCGTTAGCAAATGAAGCATCACAAATAACGGCCAGAACCGGTGGCGGAGCCCCGTTTAAAGTTTCCAGCTCATTGATCAGAGTGTCGCCAAGCTCGATTTTTTTATCATCCATTTCTGCCAGCATGACTCGGAGTCGTAATTGCAGTGTGGGATTTTCAGACGATGCCAGTGCTGATTCCAGACGTTTTCTCAACTGATCCTGATCGTCCTGCTCCAGTCGGCGAGCCGTGTTCATCAGTTCAGAAATAATCAAGTCCACGCCATCCTGCCGAACATCATCACCATATTTTAAAATAGTATCCAGATAGGCATCAATAGCTTCACCGACCAACCCCTGCTCCAGCTTTATTTTTCCAAGCCAGTATGCGGCTTTGGCCACATCGGCTTCTTCGCCGTACGTATCCAGATAATTATTGACCAGCTCAATAATCTCATCATTTTTACTGTCCAGCTCATATACGGCGGCCATCTGGAACGTTGCATACGTTGCCTGGGCAACTTTTTTGGCAGTTCTGATTGCTTCACGGTAATCGCTCACCGCATCTTTCAAATTGCCTTCATAATCCTGAGACGCCCGAATATCTCCGCGCATGCTGCAGGCATCGGGATAAACTGCTGAGGCAGGATACGTATCAATTACATAGGTGAAACGTTCGTTTGCCTCTTCATATTTTTCCTGCCCAAAGAGGCAGATTCCGCCCTGGAACCATGCTGAAGAAACCCAGTTCCCCTTAGGGAAATGCCCCAGATAGTACTCAAATTCATCATACGCGAGTGAATAATTCTGAAGGAACATCTGCGTCATAGCGTGCCAGTACCGCACGTTGTCTTCCTGATGAGATTTTGGGAATTTATCAAGAACCAGATCAAAGCCCTGCAGAGCATCTTTATAATTCAGGAGCATCAGGTCTGCAATTGCCTGCATATAGTATAGCTCGCACCCGTATTGTTCCGCCATCAGCTTATCCGCTGCAGGCAGGCTGTCTGCGGAGGTAAATCCTTCCAGATAAGGACGTAGCTCCTTGATCTTTTTGAATTTTTCCTGTTTCTGATACGCAGCGGTTAAATAGTACGCCACCTGACGGGGCATCGTGCCATCCTTGTGCTCATCCAGAAAAGCAAAACACCGTTTTTCCATACGATCATACAGCTCCAGCTTGGAGAGAACCTGGATTGCATCACAGAATGCTCTTGAACCTCGCTCTCCGTCTGGATCGCGAGATGTCGTGAGATCAAATGCCCCCAGAGCTTCCCATGGACGACCGCATTCATAATAGAGTTGGCCTACGCGATAGACCACATCATCCTCATACGGAGGCAGAGAAAGCAGTGTTCCAATGGACTCTTCGAGTTCGGCAAGCCCCGGCGGCATCTCAATTCCCAAAGCTTGCGGCGCGCCCTCTCCTTCAAAAGAGGCTTCCGCATATTTGTATCCAAGGAGACTTTCCACCTTACCATTATCATTGGTGGATAAAGCGATCTGCATTTCGCGCATGCCGGAATTTCGGCGTAATTCGTTTGCTTTCTCTAAATGGAAGTCCGCCAGCGCACGACGAGGAAGAATCATGCGATAAAGCATTAAGGCGCTGTCGTATTCGGCCACATTGAACAGAGCAGAAGCGGCATTCATCATGGCCATATTTACACGAATATCATACCGCACATCTGTGTTTGCCAGATCTACAATCTGCTTCCGAACCTGATCATATTCACCCAGATTACTGAGCGCAGTGACCAGTTTCATAATCGCATACCCGCGCCGTGGCATTTTGTCTGCGTTTTCAATCACATACTCATAAGGATCAACGCACAACTTCCATTTTTTCAACCCGGCATAAGATTCAGCCAGCGTTAAATTAAGCAAGACTTTATCCGGAACTGTATACTCAGGTTCCTCTTGCGGTTTATCAGCAGAAATTTCAGTAAAAAACTCATCTTTGTATTCTTCCGCTTCTTCCTGATAGCGCTTGAGCTGACGTTTTGTCAGCCCCCCCCGATCCTCTTTGTCCAGATCATCAATTTTGACTTCTTCCACCTCTTCTTCTTCTTCAACTTCCGGTGGTGGCGCAAAAGCATTGGTCACTGCAGCAATGCTTTTTTCATAATTCTTAGATTCAAAATAGCTGACCGCCAGCGATTTGAGTACTTCGCGACGGCGATAAATCGGCTTGGAATTCATGTACTGTTCAAAATAGGTCTGGGCCTGTTCTGAATCGCCAATTAAAATTCCGGTTTTTCCAAGCTTGAAACGCACATCCTGCATCAAAGCGAGAACCCGTTTGTCATCGGATTCTTTCATGCGCTCCAGATAATCTTTCAGATAGGGTACTGCAGCAGTGTAGTTCTGTTGCTTCATGAGCAGACCGGCTTCGGACAGCAGACCGCTGGCACTCATTTCAGAGCGAATCTCTTCGGGAGACTTTTGCTCAACAATTTCTCTGGCCATTGCAGATGTGCTCAGCAACAGAATTGCCCCTGCCCGAATCAGGATTCGATGTTGGAAGACGTGACATCTCATTGCTTTTATCATCTCAGTCCTTCTCTATTAGCTACCCCAGACACTAGAAACTCCTATTCGCAAACTTAGCAAATAATGCTAAACAACAGTAAAGCAAACTTCAACCCATATATCCAAAATGTTTGTTCTGGAACTCTTCCGCGACAGCCCCGAAGCATGGGACCCTCCACACTAACCCAAGCCCCACGTCTTTGAAAGAAAACTCGCCTGATCGACCAGAATATCGATGTAAACAACCTCCATCTCTACGGACTCTTCGTCCTGTCTGCGAATCCATTCAGACATCCATCCAAAACGAATCGTTGCCATCAATCCGGTCAGTTCGTTCCATGATTGATGATCGCCAAATCCGGACTCTTTCAACCGACCAACCAACCGAACCGCAGGCTCTCTGATCAGGTTGTCCGGATCATCAAAACCGATGCACCCGAGCAGCAGCGCCACATCGTACAGTTCCGGTTTGATCCCGCAAAACTCCCAGTCGATCACTGACCGAATATGACCTTCCCCCCACACGATGTTCAACGGGTGAAAATCCCCGTGACAAAAAGCCGTCGGCAACGAATCATGCACAGAAAAGAATCCATTCCGAAGCCTGCCGAATACTGGAGACAGAGCTTCCGCAAGCTTAGGGTACCTGCTGCCCCATGCTTTCATTCTCTTTGCCGTATAATCAGGCATGGAAAAGAACGACGCCGACTGCAATCCGGAACATTTCTGAAGCCGGATTAGAAATTCAGCCATTGCCTCAAGCCGCCACGGTTCATTAAGCCAGGTTTCGCGATCCAGCGGCATTCCCTCAACATAGGGCCGAACCATCCAGTTATGATTTCCAAATGTTTGGAAAAACTGTTTTTCGACCGACCTGCACCAGGGATGAACAGAATGAATATGCTTCGACAGACAAGTGATATTTTCAGCAACCTGTTGTTTGCGGTCCAGGTTATCCGGCTCAATCTGCTCCAGAATCCAAAACTTTCCCTTTTCATCTCGAACCACGGTTCGCATTGCAGTCCGTTCCGGGCTTCCAGCAATTGCTAAATCCTGTTTCCTTTCAGCAAATCCAATCCCCCAGGCCTTCAGCAGTTCGGTATATGCCGAATCTGTCATAGAAGCCTTCCTGCTTTGTCCTTTAATAGACCACGGATGGGCTCGGACTGTTCAAACACCAAGCCGGCTTTGTTGAATTCCAGAATGCGAATTCCGTGCAGGTCTGGTTTCAAATAGACGGCTGGAGGATCACGCCGAAGCTGTTCGGAAATCAACGCAGACTGCACAATATCGAAACTGCCGAGCATCGCATCAAAAAAATCCGGTCGTTTATTCGGCATCTCCAAAGATCCGCTCACATCAACAGCAATAACTGCATCGCATTCCTGTTTTAGCAGATTATACGGCAGCGGATTTACCAGCCCGCCATCTACCAGCACCTTTCCTTCGCGTTCCACAGGAGCAAAAAAGCCGGGAATCGCCATGCTGGCGCGCACTGCAGAAAGAAGATCTCCGGAAGAAAAAACCACTTCTTGTCCGGAGGTGTAATCGGTCGTCGAGACATGAAGTGGAATCTGCAATTCCTCAAAAGCGCTGCAGTCCATTGATTCTGACAGAAATCGGACAAACTTTTCTCCTTTAACCAGCGAACCGCGCTGAAAAGACGGATCAATCAGTCCAATCCATCTCAAGATGTCTTTTCGGGTAAACACATCTGAAACCTTTTCAACATTTCGCAGCAGCAACCGATCAACCAGATCACGGATTTCCAATCCCGTCAGGCCGGAAGCATACAGCGCCCCCATAATTGATCCGATGCTTGTCCCGGCAATTGCATGAGGGCGAATCCCAAGTTCATCGAGGGTTTCCAGCACATGGATATGCGCCAACCCGCGCGCGCCACCCCCGCCCAGCGCAAGCCCGATCTTTTTAGGTTTTCTGCGAAACAATCTCATAAGGGTCAGGCCTTGGGTTCATCAATGAGTTTCTGCGGAGCAACAGAATCCAGGTTTAAGAAGAAAAGCGTTATTAAAACAGTTGAATATCCGCCAAGAATCGTTTTGACGAGTTCTGCCACGTTAAACACCCCCATATAACCCAACTCTCCGACATGCCACCAAGGCAACTGTTCAGCCATGGTAAATATAAAAATCGGTAAATTCAGCAAAAACACTGTCATGAAAACATACCACCATCTGTGCCGCACAAGCCTCCAACTATGGAAAAGTGCATCAATTCCCGATTTTTCTCTTAGAATCACAGCATACACTGAAAATAAAAGGGACACGCTGATCCATAAAAACGGCAGCATTAATGCAATTTCCAAAATGGTAAATAATTTCACAGGAACGTCCAAAGCATCTTTGTTAAGCACAAGTAAAATAGCCGGCAGACCGACCAAACTCTGAATAATCGAAACAATCATTTTAACCCATGCCGCTTTAAGAAAGAACCGTCGGATTTTTCTAAAGCATTCAGTCCATTTTACATGATGTCCGGACACGCTCTCTATGGTAATGACCAGAACGGAGAGCATTCCAGCCAAAGACGCAAAAGAGCCCAGGAATTCCGCGAGCTTGAAGGGGGCGTCAAACGCTTTTATTAAAAGCACCTTCAGTGCCTGATCCAAACCGTTGCATAAAAGAAGAATAACAGCCAAAGGAACAAAACAGTGGCAATAGATCCCCCATCCGTCTAAAAACAGGTCTCGAAGACGGTGCTTTTGATTACACAACGCTTGCATCATTCCCCTGCTGTCATAAATTATCCGGATAAAGATATTCTTTTCCTTGATAATTTGTAAGGACGATCGAATCTTTTTTTCGCTGCAAAACAGTGCCTGGATGAAGAACAATTTTTCCACCGCCGCCGGGCGCATCAATACAGAAATTCGGCAGCGCGAGGCCACTCCCCCTTCCTTGCAGTTCCTGCATCAGATCGAGCCCCTTTTGAACCGGTGTGCGGAACGACGACGACCCAAGCACCGGATCGCACTGAAACAGATAGTACGGCTTCACCCGGTTTTCCAACAGTCCGTAAAACAGTTCTGTCAGCGTATCGGCGTCATCATTGATTCCTTTTAAAAGAACTGTCTGCGCGACCATAGGAACGCCTGCTTCTGCCAGCGTGTCAAGCGCCAGGCCAACCTCCTCCGTCAGCTCTGCCGGATGAATAAAATGCAGTTGAAGCCAAATCCGATGTTCCGTCAGGAGACCGGCCAGTTTCGGAGTAATGCGTTCCGGCATCACCGCCGGGACCTTGGATCCAAGCCGAACAGTCCGAATATGGCTGATTTTCCGAACCTTGGAAAAAACAGCGTCGAGTTCGGCATCAGGAAGCGTCAGCGGATCGCCGCCGGAAATCAGCACATCGCGCACGCCTTTCAGGTTTTCCAAGGTTTGGAAAACGTTATCTGAGAGTTTCCACTCATTGGATAAAACATCGTCATGATCCTCTGAATTCTCAAAGGTCTGGAACCCCGGACCAACCAATCGACCGCGCGTGCAATACTGGCAATAGACCGCACATTTGAGCGTTGCAAGCAGAAGAACTTTATCCGGATATGTATGTATGAGCCCGGGGCACACTCTATGCTTTTCTTCTCCTAAAGGATCTGCCAGCTCGCCGGACAAAGGGGCTCGGTCGTTGATCGGCAGCACTGTTCGACAAAGCGGATGGTCGTTTCCAAGGGTTTCCAGAAGGTGTTTATAGTACGAAGTCAGCTTACAATTTTGAAACAGATGAGACATAAAGGACACAATATTTAATTTGCAGGGTCACTTCCATTCAAATTATGATCTCAGTCATCCTCAACAGGGCAAAGGAGAGTTGAAATGTATTTTAGCAAAGATAATGCCGTTACCGCCGAGATGATTGCAGAGCGCGCGCTCTTCCACCTGAAATACAGCCGCGGAAAGACACTGCAGGTGGCGACCGATTTTGACAAATTCTGGAGCTTTGCGCATGTGGTGCGTGACCTGGTGATCGATGGGTTTACTGCGACTCAGGAAGAATATCTGCAGAAGGATGTGAAGCGGGTTTATTACCTGTCAATGGAATTTCTGATTGGCAAGCTGCTGGAACGAAACGTTCTGGCTCTGGATATTCTAAAACCCTCCATAGAGGCGCTGAAGAAGCTTGATATTGATCTGAGCACGGTCATTCAGATGGATATCGAAGCCGGACTCGGGAACGGAGGTCTGGGCCGACTTGCCGCCTGCTTCCTCGACTCAATGGCATCAATGGAACTTCCTGCCTATGGATACGGTCTGCGGTATGAGCACGGAATTTTTCGGCAGGAGTTCGAAGACGGCTGGCAGCAGGAACGTCCGGATAACTGGCTGGAACTCGGCTATCCCTGGGAAATGGTTCGCCCGGAGTATACGATGCCCGTTTTTGTTTACGGACGAGTCGAAAACATTTCTGATACCCGTCGCGGCAAGCAGCCGGTCTGGACAGACTGGCAGATGTTCAAAGCGGTCCCTTACGATATTCCAATGATTGGATTCCAGACCAACACCGTCAATATGCTTCGCCTGTGGAGCGCCCGGGCGGATGAAGGGTTCCGTCTCGATGTGTTTAATCAGGGAGATTACGTCCGCGCGGTTGAAGAAAAAAACTGGGCGGAAAATGTGACGAAAGTCCTCTACCCATCCGACAACACACACGCCGGACAGGAACTGCGTCTGATCCAGGAATACTTCCTTGTCAGCTGTTCTGTTCGCGACATTGTTCGTCGCCATGAAAAGAAACATTCAGATCTCCGCGATTTTGCAGAAAAAAATGCGGTACAGATGAATGATACCCACCCGGCACTCGCAGTGGCTGAGTTGATGAGGATTTTCTGTGACGAGTACGAAATGCCTTGGGATAATGCATGGGAAATCACAACAAAGACCTGTGCTTACACCAACCATACCCTGCTCCCGGAAGCCCTGGAAACCTGGCCAGTGGAACTGATCAATCGTGTGCTGCCGCGCCACCTGCAGATTATTTACGAAATCAATCATCGCTTTCTGCAACGGGTGGAAATGGCCCATCCCGGAAACAGCGAACTGATCCAGAAAGTTTCTTTGATTGAAGAAAACGGTCACCGTTCCGTACGAATGGCGAATCTGGCGGTCGTTGGAAGTCATGCGGTTAACGGAGTGGCCGGGCTTCATTCCAAGCTCCTGCGCGAACGCGTAATGCCGGAGATGAGCGAACTGTATCCGAACAAATTCATCAATGTCACCAACGGGATTACCCATCGCCGCTGGCTGCTCAAATGCAATCCGGAACTGTCTGCACTGATCACGGACAAGATCGGCAGCGGCTGGATTCACAACCTGAAAGAGCTGACCAAGCTCGAACCTCTTGCCACAGACAAAGCGTTCCAGAAAGAATTCATGGCCATCAAACGGCGCAACAAAGAAGCGCTTGGAAAGATGATCGAAAACGATCTGCACATTCCGATCCATCCGGATTCTCTGTTCGATGTTCAGGTCAAGCGGCTGCACATGTATAAACGCCAGCTGCTCAGCACGATGTATCTGATTACGCTTTACCAGCGTATCAAGGCTAATCCGAAAATGGACATTCTTCCGCGCACGTTTGTCTTTGCCGCCAAGGCTGCGCCGGGCTATCACCTTGCAAAACGCCTGATTAAACTGATCAACAGCGTTGCTGTTGTAGTCAATCATGATCCGGACGTTGCAGGGCGCCTCAAGGTGGTGTTCCTGCCGGACTACAACGTATCACTTGCTGAAAAAATTATTCCTGCAGCCGATCTGTCCGAACAGATTTCGACCGCAGGAAAAGAAGCATCCGGTACCGGCAATATGAAGCTCTCTCTGAATGGCGCTTTGACCATCGGAACCTGGGACGGTGCCAACATTGAAATCGCCCAGCATGTCGGAGAAGAAAACATCTTCATCTTCGGTCATCGCGAAGAGGAACTGCATGCTCTGGCTCAGAACAGCTACAATCCTTGGACCTACTACGACAACGATCAGGAACTGCAGCATGTCCTCGAAGCGATTCGCGTCAACTCATTTGATCCCAGCCAGCCAGCGCTGTTTATGGATCTGTTCGACGATTTGACCCGGCACGGCGATCCGTTCTTCTATATGGCGGACTACCGCCTTTATCTCGACGCGCAGGAAAAAGTGGAAGCCCTCTTCCGACAGCCGGAAGCCTGGGCGGAAAAATCGATTCTTAACGTCGCACGTATGGGCTGGTTCTCATCCGACCGCACCATCAACGAATACGCCGAAAAAATCTGGGGCATCAAACCAATCAGCATTCCCGACACAGAATGATCCCAACATTCCAGACATTGGAAAATGAGGCTGTGTGCCGCTTCCTTTTTCCAATGTCTGGAAAACAATAAAGGTTTCGCTTCCTTTCTTCATCGATGCGGTTGCTGTCCGCTCGTCATTCAATTACCGGATATTTTTACGTGTTTTAAAATTCAAAAACGACGTTGTTTCCCTTTAAAAACAGCTTTTCATACGCGCCCGGACCTCTGCACAGCAAACGATTCATCTTTTTGCAAAAAAAACCACTTTACAGCTCATAAAAAGCGAGTAAGGTTCGCCGCCCTTCCACAGAAACAGATCTCGGGGGAGATCATCGCTCAACGGGGGCAAGAAATGAAATATGTCATGATTAGCGCAATGACTTTATGCTGCACATTTCATCCTGTGCAGTCTGCCGGACTAAGCAGCTATGATCGCCAGATTGTTGCGTCCTGCATGGTGCTCGAAGCAGGATGCGACGGTGCTGAAGGAATGCAGGCTGTACTCAACGTTATTATAAACCGCGCAGAGGGCTACCTGCATCGCATGGTTCCGGAAACGGTAAAACGCGGATCTTTTTCCTGCATGTCTTCCATCTGGAACTCTCCTTTTCCCAACTATTCCTCATTGCTGTGCCAAGCACAAAATCAACCTGCGGCCTACTCGATTGCACTGCGTCTGATTGAGACCATGGAGAACGGTCAGCTCTGGGACAACACCTACGGAGCCACCCATTACCACACGACGGATATCCGCCCTTACTGGGTTTCGGACATGCACTATCTGACCACTGTCGGCAGTCATTATTTTTACACACACAACATCCCCCGACAAGTCAGTCAAAATTTTTAGACCAGAAGAGTTGAGCCGAACAGAAGCTTTCTGTAAAGTATTCCGTCTTTTTTGGCAAAGAAGGGAAATGCTTTATGGCAGACAACATTCTGGCAATCACGATCGGAGCAATTCTGGTCAACAACTTTGTACTCTCCAAATTCCTTGGAATCTGTCCCTTTTTAGGGGTTTCTAAAAAACTTGAAACAGCTCTCGGAATGTCCGGTGCGGTCATTTTTGTGATGACGCTGGCCTCACTGGTTACCTCAACGATCTATAAATATGTTTTATCCCGGGATCTGGTGATCGGCGACACGACCATCAACCTCAGCTTCCTCAAAATCCTTGTTTTCATCGTGGTGATCGCCTCGCTTGTACAGCTGGTGGAAATTATTCTCCAGAAAATCAGTCCACCGCTCTATCAGGCACTCGGTATTTTCCTGCCGCTGATCACAACCAACTGCGCTGTACTGGGAGCAGCAGAACTGAATGTGCAGGCAGGCCGCGGAGTGATTGAATCCACCGTGTTCGGCTTCTGCTCTGCGCTTGGGTTTTCACTGGCACTGGTTCTGTTTGCCAGTCTCCGTGAAAAACTCGACCTCGCCAAGGTTCCGGTTCCTCTGCAGGGAACGGCCATCGGCCTGATTACTGCCGGAATTCTTGCCATGGTTTTCATGGGTTTTTCCGGCCTCGTTTAATTTCAACCAGAGACTGCTATGACTATTATTTTTGCTGCATTAATCTTTGCTGTCGTGCTCGGAGCGCTGCTTGCCGTCATCATCGGCATTGCCGCTAAAGTGTTTGCTGTTGAGACTGATCCACGCATCGAAACCGTCACGGACATGCTGCCTGGCGCCAACTGCGGCGGATGCGGATTCGCCGGCTGCGCCGATTTCGCCAAAGCCATTGTCGAAAACGGGAACTCTCCGACGCAGTGCCCGGTGGCATCTGCGGAAGACGCAACACGAATCGCTGAATACCTCGGCATCAAAGCCGAAGAAAAAGAAAAAGTGGTTGCCGTGGTCAAGTGCAGCGGAAGCATCGGCGTCACAGTCCGCTCTCCTTATAACGGAGTCGGCGACTGCCGTTCGGCGGTAGTGGTTGCCGGTGGAGCCAAAGGTTGCGATTACGGATGTATCGGCTTTGCCAGCTGCGCCCGAGCCTGTCCGTTTGACGCCATTGAAATGCGTGACGGCCTCGCCGTGGTTCATCCTGACCTCTGCGTCGGCTGCGGCAAATGCGTCGACACCTGCCCGAAAAACCTGATTGAGCTCGTTCCCGCTTCGGTTGATGTGCATATCTACTGCAACTCGCCCGAAAAAGGCGCACTCAAGCGCAAGGTCTGCCAGACCGCCTGCATCGGTTGCCGCAAATGCGCAAAAGCCGCCGACAGCGAAGATCAGATCAACATCAAAGGCTTCCTGCTCGAAGTCAACTACGACAACCCGCCGCTGCCCGATCTCGTCGAAAAAACCGGCTGTCCCACCACGGCGCTTCGCCTCGCCTCCAAACACGCCGCCGGCGGCTACGAAAAAGGAGTTTCCAAATGAGTGATAAACCGCGCAAGTTCAAAGGCGGCGTTCACCCGAACGACAGCAAGGCGCTTTCTGCGGCCAAAGCCGTTCAGGACGCACCACTGCTCGATAGTTATAATGTAATTGTTCACCAGAACATCGGCGCGCCACCGGAAGTGATCGTCAAAAAAGGTGACACGGTCAAAAAAGGAGATCTGCTCGCCAAAGCCTCCGGTTTCGTTTCTGTGCCTCTGCACGCTCCGACCAGCGGAACAGTCAGCGCCCTGGAAAAATGCCCCGGCCCGACCTGCATCAGTGTCCCGTCCATCACTATCACCGCCGACGGCGAAGACGCCTGGGGCGACTGCATGGAGCCGATCAGCGACTGGCAGAACGCCGACCCGGCTGCGCTCAAACAACGCGTCGCGGATGCCGGCATCGTGGGTATGGGCGGAGCGGGCTTTCCATCACACGTCAAACTTTCGCCCAACAAGCCGATCGATACACTGATCCTCAATGGTGCGGAATGTGAACCCTATCTAACGGCGGACCATCGCCTGATGCTCGAAGAAGCCGAAAAGGTGGTTCTTGGCGCAGCGATTCTCGCCCGTATTCTCGGACTCAACGGCGCAACCATCGGCGTTGAAAACAACAAGCCCGATGCCATCGAAGAACTCAATAAGATTGCTGGCAAATATAACGTCAAGGTACAGGGACTGCGCGTCAATTATCCGCAGGGAGCCGAAAAACAGCTCATCTATGCACTCACCGGACGGGAAGTGCCGATTGGCGGTCTGCCGATGGATGCCGGTTGCGTCGTCCAGAACGTCGCTTCCGCCGCAGCTGTGACCGACGCGGTCATTAACGGACGTCCGCTGATCGAACGAATAACAACCGTTACCGGCGAGCCGCTCGTCAACCCCGGCAACTGGCGCTTCCGGCTTGGCACGCCGATTTCCAAAGCACTGGAGCTTGCAGGTGGTATTAAAACGCAGCCCGCGAAACTGCTGCTCGGCGGACCGATGATGGGGTTTGCCCAGAATTCACTCGACGTCACCGTCATGAAAAACACGTCCGGCATTCTTCTGATTCCGGTTGAGACCGCCTCGCAGTATACCTCCGAACCATGCATTCGCTGCGGCCGTTGCGTCGAGGTCTGTCCGATGGATATTCTGCCTGCCACGATCAGTCAGGCAGTGGAAAACGAACGTTTTGACTGGTCGGCACAGCTCAATGTGATGGCCTGTATTGAATGTGGATCGTGCAGTTATGTCTGCCCGTCGCACCGCCCCCTGAACCAGCACTTCAAACGGGCCAAGGCCGAAATCGCCGCAGCCCGCCGCAAGGAACAAAAGAAGTAAGATTATGGCTGAAGAAACAACAACTCCCGCTATTCAACTGCCCGACGCCACCAAACTGGTCGTCAGCAACTCGCCGCACATCCGCGGAAACGAAACCATCTCCAAGGTGATGGTTCAGGTGCTGCTTGCCCTGCTCCCGGCTGCGATTGCCGCCGTCTGGTTTTTCGGACTGGCCGCGCTCAAAGTGATGGTGCTCTGCACCGTCGGCTGCATCGCCGTTGAAGAAATTTGGAATAAATGCACCAAACGCGCAACGACCTGGAAAGACGGCAGCGCGGCCATCACCGGCCTGCTGCTTGCCATGAACCTCTCCTCCGGCACACCGTGGTGGATCTGCATCCTCGGCTGCCTGCTGGCCATCATCCTCGGAAAACAGCTTTTCGGCGGACTCGGCTTCAACCCCTTTAACCCGGCGCTCGTCGCCCGCGTCGCCCTTCTGATCGGCTTTCCGTCACTGATGACTTCATGGGTGGCTCCAACCCCTGGAAATCTGACCGTCTGCGATGCCATGACCGGCGCCACGCCGCTCGGCGCACAGGGTGAAGCGGTTGCTTCACTTGCCGATCTATTCAGCGGCAATGTCGGCGGCTGCCTCGGCGAAACCTCAGCACTGGCCCTGCTGCTCGGCGGCGCGTTCCTGATTGTCCGCAAGCTGATCAAATGGCAGGTCCCCGCCGCTTTCATCGGAACCGTCGTTGTCATCAGCGGTCTGGTGCACGCCATCAATCCGGAAATCACCCAGACGCCGATTTATCACGTTCTCGCCGGCGGCCTTCTGATCGGTGCTTTCTTTATGGCCACAGACATGGTCACGTCTCCAATGACGGCCAAAGGCGCTCTGATTTTCGGCTGTGGTTGCGGACTGATCACCAGCGTCATCCGTATCTGGGGCGGCTATCCGGAAGGCGTCAGTTTTTCCATTCTCTTTATGAATGCCCTTACCCCGCTGATCGACCGCTACACCATTGGCAAACCGTTCGGCTACATTCGTGTTAAGAAGGAGGCTGCGTAACATGAACGGCAACAAAGTCAATATTCCCGTTCTCGCGACTGCTCTGGCACTGATTGCCGGCGTTGCCGCTGCATTGCTCGGCTGGGTTTACCTGCTTACGCAGGAACCGATCGCTGCTGCACTGCAGGCAAAAACCAACACCGCGCTTGGTGAAGTGCTTCCGGAGTTCGATAACCAGCCGGCCGAGGAAACGATTATAAAAGACGGCGTCACGTTTTATGTCGGCAGAAAAGATGGTCAAGTTGTCGGTTTCGCCGGTGAAACCATTACACCCAAAGGTTACAATGGAAACGTTACCGTGCTGGCCGGACTGAAACCGGACGGAACAATCACCACCGTACTCGTTACAAAACAGTCGGAAACTCCCGGACTGGGAACCGTTGTCTGTGAACGCAAACGGGAAAAAACCATCAGCAAAATCATCAAGGGTGTCAAAGAAACCGGCCTGCCTCCGAACGCCATTCTTGATCAGTACAGCGGCATGCAAGCCGCCGCCGGCTCCACGGAATGGACGGTGGAAAAAGACGGGGGGAACTGTGATGCTATCACCGGAGCCACCATTACCAGCCGCGCGGTCTGCGGTGCCGTCTACACGATTGCTGAAACATTTGCAGCCAACCGATCCGAACTGATAACCCAATAACCGATACGGATAACAGATATGAGCCTGTTCAAAGAATTTTCCAAAGGTCTCTTTAAAGAGAATCCCGTCTTCGTCCTGCTGCTCGGCATGTGCCCAACGCTGGCTGTAACGAACAACGCAGTCAACGGACTCGGCATGGGCGTGGCCACGCTGTGCGTGCTGCTCGGAAGCAACATTGTGATTTCTTTGATTCGCAACATTGTTCCCAAAAAGGTGCGCATCCCCTGCTATATCGTCGTGATTGCATCTTTCGTGACGATCGTAGACCTGCTGATGCAGGCTTATGCCCCGCGCTCACTCTACGAAGCGCTTGGAATCTTCATTCCCTTGATCGTGGTGAACTGCATCGTGCTCGGCCGCGCGGAAGCCTTTGCGTCCAAGAATGGAGTTGTTGCTTCGATTTTTGATGCACTCGGCATGGGGCTCGGATTCACAATGGCGCTGTGCATTCTCGGCGGATCACGAGAATTTCTCGCCAGTGGATCTCTGTTTCAGGTCAAACTGATCGAGGGCTGGACCAATGACTTCATGCTGATGGGCCAAGCCCCCGGCGCCTTTATTCTGCTCGGAGTTTTCCTCGGGGTCATCAACTGGAATGCACGCCGCAAAGCGAAAAAAGCCGGCAATGACTGGACTCCGCCCGGACTCGACTGCCGCCAATGCAATCTCTGCGATCTCAACGAAAAATAGGTTTTAGCCTTAGATTTGAGTTCTCCAAACATTGGAAATCAGGCCCGCGGATGAAACTGACGGTGGACGCCTTTGAGGCGGTCCGGATCAACATGGGTGTAGATCTGGGTGGTGGCGATATCGGCGTGACCGAGCATTTCCTGAATGATTCGTAATTCAGCGCCGTTGACCAGCAGGTGGCTGGCAAATGAGTGACGCAGCGAGTGTGGATACACCGTTTTGGTGATCCCTGCATCGCGTGCGCATTGTTTGATCATGACCCAAATGGTTTTACGCGACATCGGCTGTTTCTGCCGACTCAGAAAAACGGTCTGCTCCTGAACGCCCGGAGAAAGTTGGGGACGTACTTCTTCGATATAACGTCTTACCCACTTAATGGCGGTTTTTGCAACCGGAACAACGCGTTCTTTGCGCCCTTTCCCGATACAACGCAAAAAATTTTCATCGAAATGCAGGTCGGTCAATTGCAGATCAGCCATCTCTGAAACCCGCAGACCAGATGCATAAAACAGTTCCAAGATAGCCCGGTTGCGGATTCCCAGCGGAGTTTTGAGATCCGGGGCCTCAAACAGTCGGTCAATTTCTTTCGGCGTCAATACGCCTGGAAGCATTTTCCAGACTTTGGGCGAGTCCATCGTTTCGGCGACATTGACGTCCAGCATTCCCTCCTGTGCCATCCATCGAAAAAACACCTTAAGCGACACTAAATGCCGAGACAGTGAGTTGGCGGATAACCCGCGCGCTTTCTCGTCCATCAAATGGTCGAGAATGTGCTTTCGGTTTACATCATTAAAAGTGCTGACGCCCCGTTTAGCCAGAAAGTCAATAAACCGGACAATATCATCCGCATATGCCATGCGCGTGTTTTGGCTCAAACCTCTTTCGAGGCTGACATAATCCAGGAAACTGTCCAGCAGTGCACGCATCGTCAATAAATAGCCACAAAAAACACGACAAAGCACGAAAAAAGCCTGCCGCTTATGCGACAGGCTCCGAATTCAAAATTTAGACTTTCAGATTTCCAGTTTTGTGCCTGTAAGGCGCTCATAAGCTTCGAGATATTTGGCGCGGGATTTTTCGATGATTTCTTCGGGCAGCGCCGGAGCCGGCGGGGTTTTATCCCACTCAAGCGTTTCGAGATAATCGCGCACAAACTGCTTGTCGTATGACATTGGGGAACTTCCAACTTCGTAGGAGTCGGCTGGCCAGAATCGGGAGCTGTCCGGAGTCAGCGCTTCGTCGATCAGAATGATTTCCCCATCCAGTTCGCCAAATTCAAATTTTGTGTCGGCAATAATGATGCCCTTGGTCAGCGCGTAATCAGCAGCCTCCTTGTAAAGCTTCAGACTGATTTCTTTGAGCTTCTCCGCTTTTTCTTCTCCGACGATCTCTTTCATTTTATCGAAGGAAATATTTTCGTCGTGCAGTCCCTGCTCCGCTTTAGTGGACGGCGTGAAAATCGGCTCATCCAGCTTATCGGCCATTTTGTAGCCGGAACGAAGCGGCATTCCACCAATGGTTTCGCTCTTCTGATATTCTTTCCATCCGGAACCGATCAGATATCCGCGCACAATACACTCGACCGGCAGGACCTCAGTCTTTTTCACCAGCATGGAACGACCTTTGAGCTGATCCGCATACTGGCTGAACGGGGCAGGATATTCGCTGACATCCGTGCTGAGCATGTGGTTTTTGACCACATCGCCGGTGCGCTCAAACCAGAACTTTGAGATCATGTTCAGTACGGCACCTTTCTCGGGAATGCCGTTGGGCATCACGCAGTCAAAGGCGGAGATTCGGTCACTGGCAACAAAAAGAAGCTTGTCGCCGGCGTCAAAGATTTCGCGGACCTTTCCGCTGCGTGATTCTGTGTTGGGAATTTCAATTCTTGTTAATGCTTCACTCATTAAATGACTCCGGAATTAATTAAACAAACGGTGAAAGTTCGCGAAGACGTTGCACGATTTTAGGCAGTTCGGTCAATACCGCATCGATATCCTCGTCAGTGTTGTACGTGCTGAGGCTGAAACGAATGGAACCGTGAACCGCCGTTCCCGGGACATTCATGGCGCGCAGAACATGCGAAGGTTCCAGAGAACCGGAGGCGCAGGCGGAACCCGTGGAGGCACAGATACCGCGATCATCCAGCATCAGCAGAATGGCTTCTCCTTCAATGAAGTCGAAGCTGATGTTGGTTGTGTTCGGAAGACGATGCATGGAATCGCCATTCACACGGGAACCGGGACAGCAGGCCAGAATGCCCTGCTCCAGACGATCGCGCATGGCTTTAACGCGGTCGTTTTCCTCGGACAGTTTTTTGCCGGCCAGATCACAGGCGACACCGAGACCGACAATATACGGCACGTTTTCAGTTCCTGCGCGTCGACCGCGCTCCTGATGTCCGCCAAGCACCAGCGGTTTCACTTTTGTTCCGCGGCGGATATAAAGTGCACCGACTCCTTTAGGGGCGTGCAGCTTGTGCCCGGAAAGAGAGAGCATATCAATCGGGAGTTCGCTCACATTCATCGGAATCTTGCCGACCGCCTGAACGGCATCGGTATGAAAAATCCCGCCGAATTCATGGACGAGTTCCCCGATCTGGGACACCGGGAAAATAACCCCGGTTTCGTTGTTGGCCCACATGATCGAGGTCAGACTTTTTCCGCTTTTCACCTCGTGTACCAATGCTCCGGTATCCAGATCTCCCTGGGAATCGACATCCAGCTTGGTCAGGCGAAATCCGCGATCCTCTAAATAGTGACAAGGTCCGGAAACAGCAGCGTGCTCCACTTTAGAGGTAATCACATGCAGAGGCTTATCCATGGCCTCTGCACCGCCGCGAATGGCAAGGTTGTTGCTTTCAGAACCGCAGCTGGTGAATGTGACTTCCTGGGGGTCGGCAGCGCCAATCAGGGCAGCAACCTTTTCGCGGGCAGCTTCGACATGTTTTTTAACCTGTCCGCCAAATGTATGCATGCTGGAAGGATTGCCCCAAAGATCGGTCAGAAACGGAAGCATTGCCTCCCGGACTTCATCTGCGATTTGCGTAGTAGCATTGTTATCTACATATACTGTCTTCATAATGTTCTTTCTAAATCATGGAACACAAAGAAACACTTCGGCACCGTCCGGCACAGCTCCTTGCGTAAACAATTATTTGATTTCTTCGACGGTGATGTCCTCAGAAACATTTTCTTTCAGACGGGCTTCCACCACATCCTTCAGTGTAATTGCGGAAACGACACAGCCCGAGCAGGCCCCGCGAAAGCGAACCGTCACGATATCGCCTGCGACATCGATCAGCTCAAGATCCCCGCCGTCCTGACGAAGAGCCGGACGGACCTCACGATCGATTACATCCTCAATCAAGTGTATTTTCTGCAGATTGGTCATCGGCATCTGAACCGGCTTGTTCTTTTCCGCCTCCATTTCTGCGGTAACCCGTTTTAAAATCGCTTCCAGTTCCGGAATGCAGTTGCCGCATCCTCCACCGGCTTTACAGGTATCCGTGAGATCCTCGACGGTTTGGGCATCGTTGTTGCGAATAGCTTCTTCAATTTCTTTATCGGTTACTCCGAAACAGTGGCAAACCACTTCGCCTTCAATCTCTTTACTCCATGTTTTGCCCGTGCGGTAATTGTAAATTGCGGCTTCGAGCGCTTCCCGCCCCATAACCGAACAGTGAACCTTCTGCTTGGGAAGCCCCCCGAGGTAGTCGGCAATATCCTTGTTGGTAATCTTCTCCGCTTCTTCGAGCGTTTTCCCAATGATCATATCGGTCAGAGCCGAAGACGACGCAATGGCACTGGCACATCCGAACGTCTGAAATTTGGCTTCAGAAATCCGGCCTTCATCATCGAGTTTGAACATCAGCTTTAATGCATCACCGCATGCCAGCGATCCGACCTGCCCCTCGCCGTCCGGATTTTCAACTTTCCCCACATTATGAGGATTGCGAAAATGTTCATTTACTTTATCTGTATAGTCCCACATGGGAATTTCCTCTCCATCAATTTCTGAATTATTGTCGCCCCGCATTGCTGAGTCAACAACTCACGTTTGTTAAATTTCAAGCATGCGCTGAATACAGCCCACCGCCCGCTCGGCAATATCCGGCGGAACAGTCACCCGTTCCTTCATTCCCTGAAGCGACCATAGAACCTTCTCCAGCGTTATCTTTTTCATGTTTGGGCACACCGCGCGGTCCGGATTTGCCGGATAGAACTTTTTGCCCGGATTTTCATTCCGCAGCCGATAGTTGATCCCCAGTTCCGTCGCCACAATAAACTCCGTTTTTTCTGAAGCCTGAGCGTAGTGACACATCTGGCCGGTCGACAGCAACTCATCGGCCAGATCCCTCACCGGCTTACTGCATTCCGGATGTGCCATAACCACGGCACCCGGGTATTTTTGCTTCATAGCAATAACATCCACATCGCGAATCCGTTCATGAGTCGGGCAGAATCCATTGTACAGGACAATCTTCCTGTTCAGCTTCTCCGCCACAAACGAACCGAGGTTGCGATCCGGCACAAAAATGATCTGTTCGTTGCCCAGCGATTCGCACACCTTGACAGCGTTCGACGACGTACAGCAGATATCGCTCTCTGCCTTCACTTCAGCCGAACTGTTGACGTAACAAACCACTTTTGCGCCGGGATGCTCGGCTTTCACTGCGCGCAGCTGTTCTGCTGTCACCATATCGGCCATCGGACAGCCAGCATTCGGGTCGGGAATTAAAATGGTTTTGTCCGGCGAAAGAATCGCCGCGGTTTCCGCCATAAAATGCACCCCGCAAAACACCACCACATCCTCGGAAAGGTTTGCTGCCTTTCGGCTGAGCTCCAGTGAATCGCCGGTAAAATCTGCAATCGCCTGCACTTCGTCGAGCTGATAGTTATGGGCCAGAATAACGGCACCATGCTGTTTTTTCAGCTCAAGAATCTGTTCTTCAATTGTTTTCATTCACGCAATATAGCCCCATCTTCCAGACATTGGAAAAAAAATATGAGCTCTCATGCAATGAGTTTCCAACCCTTGGAAAATTTTCGGGCTCCGCCAGCAAAGGCTTTCCTGATATTGGCAAAATCGTTAAGATGCCTGCATGAGCAAGAGATCCGATCGTGAGGAATACTGGAAAATCAGCAATCAGGACACCGCTGCCGGGTATTTTAAAAACATACTTCGCTGGCTCGATCGGGAACTGCCGCTGGAGCAGTCAATGGAAAACATTCTGGAAGCCGGCTGCGGCTCCGCCGCCTTCACCCCGCACCTCGCGCGTCGCGCCGGTCACATGCGCGCCTGCGACATTTCCCGCACGCAAATCGCTGCCAACTGCAACGCCTGGCCCGACATCAGCTTTTTTGTGCAGGACCTGGCCGAACCGATTGCCGCCGAGTCGAGAACCGTTAACGTCCTCTGGTGTTCAGAAGTGCTCGAACGTCTTGTTGATCCCGCTTTTGCGCTCAACGAATTCTACCGGGTGCTCAAATCCGGTGGGAAGCTGTTTGTCACGGTTCCCTATCACGGATTGTTAAAAAACGTGCTGATTGCGCTGTTTGGATGGAACCGGCATTTTGCCCCGAACAATCCCAACATCCGTTTTTTTACGGTTAAAACGCTCACACAGCTGGTGAAAAAAGCCGGCTTTCGGAATATAAAGGTCGAAACCTGCGGAGCAAACAAACCGCTGCGCGACCTGCTGATTCCGACCCATATTCTGCTCTCTGCCAAGAAATAGACGGCGAGCGACCGGCTTATTTTCTCAACGCTGCGTGAAATTCGCCAATGGCAACCCAAGCGTCATCGGCCGTATCACAGAATGTGATCAGATCCAGATCCTTGGGCGCAATCAACCCCATCTCGGCGAGATATTCCCAGTCCACCACCCGTTTCCAATGTTCGGAACCGAACAGGATCACCGGCATAGGATCAATAATTCCGGTCTGAATCAGTGTGAGTGCTTCAAACAGTTCGTCAAAAGTGCCAAACCCTCCGGGGAAAATGCAGACGGCTTTGGCGCGCTGCATAAAATGCATTTTGCGCATACTGAAATAGTGAAACTGAAAACACAGCTCCGGCGTCACATAAGGATTCGGCCTCTGCTCGTGCGGCAACGTGATGTTCAGGGAAATGGATTTGCAACCTGCTTCGGTCGCGCCGCGGTTGCCGGCCTCCATAATGCCGCCTCCCCCGCCGGTGATGACAACGTACTCGCACTCATGATTGGTCTGGCAGGTCGTGCTGACCATTCGCGACAGTTTTCGGGCCTCCTCGTAAAACGGCGTCAATTCATCGATTTTCTGACCACTCTTCTTTTCAGGCGATGGAATACGTGCACTTCCAAAGAGAACAATCGTCGACTTAATCCCCTGCTCGCGCATCACGACTTCCGGGTGAAGATGCTCCAGCTGAAGTCTGATTTCACGACAGTGGTTGCTCTTCAAAAACTCGAGATTTTCATATGCCTTAAGCGGATTGTCCATTTTCAGTTCTCCTGTCTTACCGTTTCAGTGTAAGACTAACAGGAATGAAACCGATTGCCTACTACATTACAGCTCATGGCTACGGACACGGAACCCGTTCCTGCGATGTGCTCCACGCCCTTCACCGCATTGCGCCAACACAATCCGTGATCGTCACCACGGACCTGCCTCGCGATTTTCTCGAGAGCCGACTGAAGGATTGCACCAACATTACGTTCCGCTCTGGAGGCTTCGACGTTGGACTCGTCCAACAGGACTCTGTTCGAGCCGATCTCTTCCAAACATTGGAAAAACTCGAAGAACTCAATGAGAAATGGGATCAACTGATTTCTCAGGAGCGACTCTTTCTTCAGCATGAAAACGTCGGACTGGTCGTTGCCGACATTCCGGCTATTCCTCTCGCCGCCGCACAGCGCTCCGGGATTCCGAACATCGCCATCGGCAACTTTTCGTGGGACTGGATTTATGCCGATTACGCCCAAACCGATCTGCATTGGGAATACTTTGTCGAAAAATTCCGGACTGTTTACGAACAGACCGACCTTCTCCTGCGCCTGCCCTTTGCTCCGCCCATGGAACAGTTCCCTAAGCGCAAAGATATTCCGCTCCTCGCTGCGGCGGGGCAGCCCCGACGAAAAGACATCGCCAACATATCAAACAGCAACATGTCTAAAACATGGATTCTGCTGTCGTTCACGTCATTGGATCTGGAGTCCCATGCATTGGAAAACATTCGATCCCTGAATAACGACTATGAGTTCTTCTGCGTCCAGCCCCTGGAATTCCCCGGTTCGTGCATTCATGCACTCGATCGGCACAACGTTCCATTTGCTGATGTAATTGCATCCTGCGACATCGTCATCAGTAAACCGGGGTTCGGGCTGGTGTCGGAATGTATCGTCAACAGCAAACCGCTGATCTATTCAGACCGCGGCGACTTTGCTGAATATCCCTATCTCGTTGAAGGCATCGAAAAATACCTCCAAAACACCCACATCCCCTCTGCCGATCTGTACACCGGAGATTTTGTCCAATCCTTGGAAAAAATTAAAAGCGCACCGACGCCCGACGGCTTCATTCGCCGCACCGGAGCTGAAATGATTGCCGAAGAGCTGTTGGGGGCATTACGTATGTGAATCCGCCTCTTCGAGACCCGATTACTGATATATCTGCGATCCTTTTTTGAGCCAACCATTTATATGGTTTCCCTCAGGATCATGATGAGTCCAGTGAACCGTCCCACCTTTTGAACTCCACTCATAAATGCCACAAAACAAAATGACATCTCCTGTTTTTAACGATTTGATTTTCGGAGCCAAATCGATGTTGTGAGCAATCAGTATGGTCTGGCCAGACGCCAGTTTAAGAATAAATCTCTGATGTCTTCGTCCTTCGGTGTCATCGGGAAGAATCCGTATGACCGTTCCAGCGCCTGCAACCTGAATGCCGCTCTGTTTATCATGAAAGGCATTGGATATTGCATCATCATTTTGTCCTGTATGGGCTGACCGAACGGAACCAGACTGCCAATGAGTGGTCCCGAAATAAATCAGACCACTGATCAGGATTAATGCTGCGACAATGCGTTTCATCATTTCTCCTAAAGACCTGTCTAGATATGACCGATCTTTACTTAGCATCATTTAAGTCTTGTTAGAATAATTTTGATTCGTTCAGCTTACAGCGGACTTCCAAGGCAGGGAAAACAAAAAGCCGCCCGGAATGGGGCGGCTTTTATCGTGCCTTAGCGGTTAGCCAACCTACCCTTTTAGGTCGCGGGCCATGAGGTCTGCGATGCGGGACGCAAAGGCGGCGGGGTTGTCGACTTTTGAGCCTTCGGCGACGTGTGCGAGATCGCGAAGGAGCTCAACACTTTCACCCAGCTTGGCGTCGTCTTTGTCCGCCTCATACATAGCCTGCACGGCCTGTACCGCGGGATGGGTTGGGTTCAGTTCGAGTACGCGCTCGGTTTCCGGAACCGGCTGGCCCATGCGGCGCATCATGGCTTCGATGTGCGGACTCATGGAGTATTCGTCGCCAACGAGGCAGGCCGGGCTTTCTTTAAGGCGGGTGGATAGGCGAACTTCCTTAACGCCGGAGAGTTTGTCCTTAACGAAGCCGAGGAAGCCTTCGAATTTTTTCTTTTCTTCCTTCAGCTCCTTGTCGTCGCCGGCGTCACCTTTGTTGGCGGCTTTGAATTTTTTGCCTTTATATTCGTGGAGCTGCGGCATGACGAACTCATCGATGGGATCGAGGAAGAAGACGACCTCTTTGTCATCTGCTTTAAAGCCTTCAAGGAACGGCGAGTTTTCAGCAAGGCCACGGTGCTCTGCGGAGAGGTAAATGATTTCCTCCTGCTTTTCATCCATCGCTTCGACTACTGCGGAAAGCGGGCGCAATTTGCCTGCTTCTGTTTTTGTGGTTTCGAACAGAAGCAGGTCAGCGATTTTCTCACGGTTTTCAAAGTCGGACTGGAGTCCTTCTTTCAAAATCGGGCCGAACTCGCTGTAAAAAGTGAGGTATTTATCGAACTCCTTGTCCTTCATGGTCGCCAGCGTTTTGAGAATGCGGGACACAAGGTTTTTGCGAATGCGGTCGAGCTGCGGGTTTTCCTGCAGGATTTCGCGCGAAACGTTGAGCGGCAGGTCGGCAGCGTCCACAACACCTTTCACAAACCGGAGGTACGGCGGCAGGAGATTTTCAAAGTCGCTGGAAATGAACACACGCTGAATATAGAGATGGATGTGGGCTTTCTGGTCGCCGCCGCCCATCAGCATATCGAATGGACGTTTTTCCGGAACAAACAGCAGTGCCTTGAACTCCATGGCCCCTTCGGCACTGTAATGAATGACTTCGGCCGGATCGTTGAAATCGTGGGAAATGTGTTTATAGAACTCGTTGTAGTCCTCGTTGGAGATCTCGGTTTTGGCACGCAGCCAGATGGCTTTCTGCGTGTTGAGAATTTCGTCCTCAGTAACTTCGATTTCCTTCTTATCGTCGCCCTCGCCTTCCGTTTTCGTGCGGGTTACTTTCATGACAACCGGATGTTCGATGAAGTCAGAGAATTTTTTAACCAGTGAACGCAGACGATATTCTTCGAGATATTCGGCAGCATCTTCCTTCAGGTAAAGTGTCACGGATGTTCCGCGGGTTTCTCGCTCGCCTTCGCCCAGAGTGAACGACCCGGTCCCTTCGGATTCCCATTTTACGGCGTCCTTGCCGTGCATGCGGGTGTCGACGACGACGCGGTCAGCGACCATAAATGAAGAATAAAATCCGACCCCGAACTGCCCAATCAGGTCCGGATTATCTTTAACACCTTCTTCCTGCAGGCGGGCCAGGAACGCTTTCGTACCGGAATGAGCAATGGTTCCCAGATTTTCCACCAGGGCCTCTTCATCCATTCCCACGCCGTTATCGGAAATCGTCAGCGTTTTTGCTTCCTTATCTTCAGACAGGCGAATCTTCCAGTCGCTGTCGCCGTCCAGAAGATCGGTTTCGGTCAGCGCGGCAAAACGGATTTTATCGATCGCGTCGCAGGCGTTGCTGATGAGCTCGCGCAGGAAGATCTCGCGATGTGAATAGAGCGAGTGGGTAATCAGGTGCAACAGCTGTGAAAGTTCGGTCTTAAACTCCATGGTTTTTTCGGCCATTGTGTTCTCTCCTTCTTAAACGTTTTGAAAATTGACAGTCGCACAGGATAGTCAAACCGACTGTCCTGAAAAGTGAAAAATCAGGGTTTCAGCACGGAAAAAGGATCCTGCCTCATCCAGCGGCTCTTTAGCGCTCTGAATCGCTTCGCCGAATGGTTACGAACTCCAGCTCGTCGGTAGACAGGTTCAAAACAGCGCAGGATGGATGCATGCCGCGACCGGCAGACCCGGGGTTGATCAGGCGGGTCTTGCGTTTACGGCGGTCGTGACGAACGTGGGAATGCCCGGAAAACAGGTAATCGTATTTTTCCGAAGCAACCACCCGGTCAAAAGCCTCTTCATCATCACTGTGAAGCACTGCAATTCTCTTTCCGGCCAGTTCTAAATCTCCAAAGCGGCCGAGAATCTTGACGCCGATATCTTCCGGATAGAAATCCCATTCGGACGGAACGTCGCAATTGCCAAGAACCGCATAGACCGGAATTTCCAGGGTTTGGAAAAGCGTGGACATTTCGGTGAGCACCATATCGGAGCCAATGTCGCCGCAATGCAATACGGCATCAATCCCCCTGAATAAAAACTCACGGGCTGCTCCGAGCGCCAGGTCCACCTGACCATGCGTATCTGACAAGATGCCGACTTTCATACTTCCAACTCTCCAGTAAACAGTTAGGATATCATCCCTTTAACAAATTTCCAGTGGAGAATATAAAAATGCAGAAAGTCAAAGTAATTGGAGCCGGAGGATACGGCGGTGTTGGGATTGTCGAATTACTGTTAAATCACCCGGAATTTGAAATCAGCTGTCTGGTGGCAAAAACAGAGACCGGCATGCTGATCAGCGAGCTCTATCCGCACCTGAAGGGCTTTTGCGACCTGCCGATCCTGACCCCGGACGCCCCGGAAGCACAGGAAGCGTTCGACGCTGTTTTCTGCTCCACCCCCGACCGGGTCGGAATGAACATCGCGGAAAATGAACTGGCGAAGGGAGCGCATGTGGTTGACTACAGCGGTGACTTCCGGTTCACCACAGAAGACAAATACAGCGCTTACGCCAACTTCATCGGGCTTAACCCGGAGCATGCCGCTCCCAGCCTGCTGCCGCAGACGATTTACGGATTGTCCGAACTGCATGAGATCACACCGGACCAGAAACTGGCCGGGAACCCGGGATGTTTTGCAGTCAGCTGTATTCTAGGGCTTGCTCCCGCCGCAGCCAGCAACCTGGTCGCGCCGAAAAGCGTCATCTGCGACTGCAAAACCGGCGTATCCGGCGCAGGAAAAAAACCGTCACCAACCTTTCATTACCCTGCGCGTTACGAACAGGTGAATGCCTACAAACTGGCCGGACACCAGCATATGGTGGAAATCGAGCAGGAACTGAGCGCGTTGGCCGGAGAAACCATTCAGATCACAATGACCACCCAGGTGGTGCCGACCTGCCGGGGAATTCTTTCCTGCCTGTACGGAGATCTGAACAGCACAATGACCGCCTCAGAAGTGCTCGATCTGTATCAGGCGTTTTATGCAGACAAACCGTTCGTACGTGTTCTCGACAACAAAACGGTAATCGGTACCGCTCAGGTCAGCGGAACCAATTTCTGCAATCTGATCGTTGATGTAGACGAACGCAACAACCGTCTTCGGATTATCTCGCACATCGACAACCTCATGAAAGGTCAGGCCGGAAATGCGCTGCAGAATATGAATCTCATGTTCGGCCTCGACCCAATGACCGGCCTGAACTTCCCGGGCAGATGTCCGTAAGGAAACAGATGCCGGAGCGCAACCGTTACGACGTTCGTTTCCAGGGCTTGGAAAACCGGATTCAATGTTTTCCAAATCCTGGAAGACGGGTACACTTCCCTTGGATTCGGGGATGATGCGATGATTATAAGAACGCTCCATAAAACGGCATGGTTGACTGCAGGATCCATCTTTCTGGTGCTGACGGTGATGGGGTTGCTGCTGCCGGTGGTACCGCAACTGCCTTTTTTTCTGGCGACCATCTTCTGCTTCATGCGCAGCTCAACCCGCTTTCATGCGTGGATGCACCGTCAGTCATGGTTTATTCGGCTTAAAAGCCACCTTCCGCACCGGAGAAAGTGAATATGCCGTTGTCGCCCTGTTGAACTTCAGGTAGAGTCCGCGGTAATTTATGGATCCGAAAATCCTCATATTTTCTGCTGCTTTTCTATTTGGCATTCCGCTGTCGATTATTGCGGGTCTCGTTTGGCGTCCATTCCGGAAGTTCCTGATGGCAGTCATGTGTTTTGCGCTCTGTTATCCGGGAACCTTTGACGTCAACTTTTTATCCCGTGAAGTTTATCGAACGTCTTCGCGCGGCATCGAGCTGGGATTGTTCGATATTTGTTCTATATCACTGCTGATCATTTTAATCTTCCAACCGAACGGAAAGCGTTTCATCTGGTTCCCTCCTCTCACAATTGTATACGGGTTTTATATCCTGATGACTCTGTTTTCCTGGGCTCTTACCTCAGGAGACATTCCGGTTCCCGGCGCGGCGATAGATATGTATGCCAACAGAGGGGTGGTCTTTTACAGCCTCTTTGAAACCAGCCTGTATCCACTCTTCGAGCTGGTCAAACTGCTTAGAGGCGGCATTGTATTCCTAATGGTTGTAAATTACGTGCAGACAGAAGAGCATTTAAAGACACTCATTGCATGCCTAATGATGGGTGCAATCCTAATTACGATCGATGCTCTGGGAGACCGCTATATTGACGGGCATCACCGAATTTCCGGGACAATGGGACATCCAAACAGCCTAGGAACATTCATGGCCATGCTGGGCACCTTGATGTTCGGGTTTGCACTGTTTCGGGAAACCTTTTTTTCAAGCGGAACGTTCGGAATTACAACAGCGGCCTGTCTTGCCAGTGTGTTTCTGACGATTTCACGAGGAGCTCTGTCTGCCTTTATTATGGGAATCTGGATCGATGTCTCGGCCCTTTTCCACCGCTATCTGAATGCAAAGAATTTTACGATTCTGTTTTGTGGATCCGTAATGGCCCTGGGACTTTTTTATGCAGCTGCAGACACAATTACGGCACGTTTTCTGGGACAGCAGGATGCAGTCAGCGATATTCAATATCGCGGTTTGTACAACGATGAAGCCCGGCTAATGGCGGCGGATCATCCTTTCGGTGTCGGGCTCGGAAACTTTTCTGCCTACTCCTGGATTAAATATGGTCAAAAAGTTGGGCTTCACGTCTACGGAACCCAGGCTCACAACGTTTGGTTCCTGACGCTGGGAGAACTTGGCTACCCCGGACTGATCGCCTTTATTGCCTACTGGCTCCGGTTTTTATCGATCGGTCTCCCCTTTCTTTTCTGTCGCCGCAAAAGCATGTTTTATGCTGCTGCAGCGGCAGCGACTGCGGCGATCATGATCGGTCATATCCAGTTTATGCTGCAGCTCAGTTATCGCCAGACTCCCATCTACATGCTTTCAAAAATACTGATGGGGATCGTTGTCGCAGCATGGTATATTGATCGTGATATCCGCAGGGAAGAAAAACAACTGCGTGCTGCACAACGCAAATAAGCATACCTTTTATGAAAACCATTGTTTGCTATGATGACAATCCGGACTATGGAGGCCATCAGGTAATGGCCTGCCTCGCCATTGAAGCCATGGCGCGTCAAAAGAACATTCGGCTGGTATTTTTCAGCAATCCGGAAAACTCCCGTTTAAACCAGCGGCTTTCCAAGATTCAATCCGGCACAAAGCTGGAACTGCGCAGCACCCCCTTTCATACGCAAAAACTGCAGGGACTGAAAAACCGCTTTTCTCAAAAAAACATCCACGCTCTCCGCACACTGCTGGAAGCTGAACATCCGGACCTGGTGCTGTGCATTCAGGGCGAAATCGAAGATGCGTCTCTTGCTCTGTGCGCAGGACGGCGCATGAAAGCTCCATGCATCAGTTATATTCCGATTCCACACCGCATGACACTGATGGGGGCTAAGCTCGGAACGCTGCGTGACCAGATCAACAGCTATCTTTTCCGCCGTCCCGATGGATGGATCACCATCAGTAAATCCATGAAAAGCCTGCTTGAGGAACGGGGAACCAAACGGCCGGTAAAAGTCGTCCACAACGGCATCGACACCTCCCATTTCCGCCCGCTCTCCAAACAGGCGGCACGGACAGCTCTTGGACTGCCGGAAAACAAAACTCTGATCGGCACAATCGGCCGCATTGAATTCAAACAAAAACAACAGGATTTTCTGTCACGCACTTTTTCCAACCATTGGAAAAACAGAGAAGACATGCATCTGGTTTTTACCGGGGACGGACCTGATGAGATGCGTCTGAAAGCACTGGTCAAAGAACTTGGCATTCAAAAGAAAACGTCCTTTCTTCCGTGGCAGGAAGAAAGCGCCCTGGTATATGCCGCACTTGATTTCCTGATTATCCCGTCCCGCTTTGAGGGAGTGCCTTTGGTCATGCTGGAAGCGCTCGCATGCGGCACTCCCGTTCTGGCCAGTGCCCGGGACGGAATGAAAGATCTTCTGCCGAGCTCATGGACCTTCGAAACAGAAAATGGTGACGCGCTTGCATCAACTTTTGAATATGCTTGCAGGGCTTGGAAAAACGATATTGATGTTCTTCAGAAAAAAATCAAATCGGAATACACCATCGGTGCTTTCCAGGAAAATTTTCGAAATGTGCTGCTGTCGTTTTTGCGCTGAAAAGAAATAAGCTCTATTTCCTACCGGGCACCAGCAGCTGAAACACGACATTGAGCTGTTTGATATCAAGCGCACGAAAATCGGCAACATCCTCTTCCCGAACCAGCCGAAGCCGGCGAATAAGAAGAATCCCGCTTGCGGCATAAACCAAACCCAGTGCACCCAAAAGCATCAGGTTAATCACCTTTCCTTCAAACAAATGGAACAAACCAAACTGCTGCGACAGAAAATAAACAGACATAGCCAGCAGGAACAACGGCAGCGCAATACGCATCAGATAGCCGATTGGGAACCAGATTCCGCCGATAATTTTCCGAGCAGCATTCAGGCGGAATGGAATTGTAGACACGAACGTTCCAAAAACCGCAAATACACCGCCCCACAATCCCAGTTTGAAATGGAGGATAAACAACCAGTCCAGAAACAGATTTACGCCGATCTGAAGGAACATGAATGGAAGCATCCGATACACTTTTTCCTTGGCCTTGATTGCCATGGAAAGCGGTGTCGAAATGATCGGAAACAAATGAATAATACAGAACGCAGAAGCAATTCCGCCAGCCTGCATCATTTCATCACCAAAAACGATCGGCACAGCGACCGGTGCAAAAAACACACCGAAAACAGCGATGGGAACAGTAAGCAATATCTGCATTTTGTAGAAAGCAGAAATGAGACGGTTCAGGCACTCCGGATCCCGACTGTATGCTTCGGAGAAACCGGCTGTAAAAAGCATATGCAGCGCCATCGGAACAAAAAAGATCACCTGAGGCGGAATGGAATACCCCAATGTATACGCCCCCACCTCTCCGGCAGAACACACTCGCCCAAGAAATATCACTTCGGTGTACTGAAGCATCAACAGGCGAATAATATTGTTCAGGTAGATGGTTCCTGAATATTTAATCACCCGTCGTTTGCCAATTCCATATGGGGGCGACCGCCAGTCCAGCCTGTAAATATGGCGCAGCAACAAAGCCGCACCAACCATATAGACGATTCCATACGCAAGGGTTTGCGCATTAATCGCGGTGCCGGCTTCTGGATAAAGCCATAAGCCTACGCCCAGCAGGACAAGCCACAAGATTCCCTGAACAAACGAAAGAACCGCGAGTCTGCGGGCTCGAAACAAGGAAGTTTCAATCGAGTTCACCGACTCTTTCAACAGCGAAACCCCGACCAGCAGCACGGTGAAAATCAGAAAACAGCCAAACTGGATATCAAACCATTGTTCGAACCATGATTTCCCGACAATGACAAACACCATGGCTGCGCACAGCGCGCAAAACTGAGCCAGACTAATTCGAACGATGAGCCGTTTCAGGCCCGCTTTGTTTTTGCTCACAACCAGCTCGGGAATAAAGCGAAAATAGGCAGCTCCCAGCCCCAACGAACAGAAAACCCCGATCAAACCCGCAATATTTGTGCAAATGCTGAAGATTCCGAACTGCTCTTTGCCCAGCAATCGAACCGTCAGCACAGAAATGGAAAAATAAACAAAAAACAGGATGATTTTAGTCACAACCATCCAGGGAATGCCCGTAATGGCATCTCTTGAAAAAAATGCCCCGGACTCTTCGTTTCCGTTTTTAATGCTCATCAACTCGCCTGTCTGATAAATATAAAGTTTGAGTATTAAACAGAACCAAATTTTTGTCTACTTCTAGATTATTGCGTTGTATTCGAACGTTAAAACAGATTATGAACTTCGAGATATGAAGGTACCGAAAATACTTCTGGGCGGCGTTCCTTTTGGACGCAACAACGTCGGTGATGAAGCCATCCTTGAATGTATCGTCCAGATTGTCCGCAGTATTTGTCCCGAAGCGGATATTACCGTTAGTACCGATGATGGCGACGCCACTTCAAAAAAACTGAACGTGAAAACGGTCCAGCTTTTTGGGTTCTCTCCTCCGTTCAGCCGGAAGCTTCTAAAAAAAACTCTTAAAGAAAATGATCTGTTTATCTGGTCCGGAGCCACCGGACTTTCTGATTATCCAGAGAGCACCACCGCCATGCTTGAAATTGCACAGGCAGCTGGAACAAAAACCGTGCTCTTTGGTGTCGGCATGAACGAAAGGCTCAACCCTGCACTTTTCACACTGTTCCCCGGGCCGCGCCGGACTGCGTACCAAACAATCAAATGCTGCACAATGGGGTTGATCGATCTCGTTCAGCGTACACAGGCCGCCAAAGAAATGCGGGCCCGAGAACGGATCAGAGAAACCCTGAACCGCGCCGATCTGGTGGCACTCCGCGATCCAGAAAGCCTAACAGCCCTGTCCCGATGCGGCTATATCCCCGGTGTCTTCGTCGGGGCCGACTCCGCGCTGACTCTGGAGCCAGCAGATCTTGATAGAGTTGAACTCCCGGAAAAAACCCGCCAATTGCTCCACTCAGATATTCCAAAGATTGGAATCTGCATCTCTGCCCAACGCGAAATCCAAAATGCAGATAAGCTGATTCATTGTTTCGACCAATGGGTTGAAAACAACACGCGCCGGATTATCTTCGTTCCTATGAATCCGCTGACGGATTCCGCCCTGATGGAAACCCTGCGGAAACAAATGAAGTATCCCGACCGGGCTGTTCTCATTGACGGTCGCCGGGAACCCTCCGAAATCCTTGCCATTGCATCTCAAATGGATGTCATTGCAAGCAGCCGGCTTCATCTGCTGATTCTCGCCTCTATTGTGCATGTTCCAATCATTGGAATCAGCCGTGGAAGCAAGGTCGATAATTTCCTCAAGCCGTTCGGACTCCAATCCGTCGGCAGTGTGGAAGAGTGCGATTTTGACCGTCTTGACAGCGAAGTCCAACGCCTGCTTGACGAAAGAGCCGCATTCGAAATGACCAGCAAAACGGTTCGCAAGGAGCTCCTGGAGCGGCTAAACGGAGCAACAGAACAGCTCCGGCAGGTTATCTCACAGCTTTAGTACCCCCCACCAGCTATCGGCAAAGCAGTTTTCGTGCTGTATCTCGAAGTCTGTGCACTGCGAGCCGTTTTCTTTCAAACAACCAGGCATCCATTCTGCAGATTGTTTTGTACTTTCTTTTGAGAAACCACGGACGGCCCGGATATGTCCATCCCTGCTGTTCTGCCCAGTCGAGATTATCCATGATTTCATCAAACCAGACCAGATTGCGCTGCAGCCAGCGCTGCCACGGTTTAGGACTGCCGCCGAAATGAATCACGCTGTGCGCCGGATCGCGATCAAACTGAAATTCCGTGATTGCAGGAGCTTCTTCGCAGAACGCAAGCATGGAGCTGATGACCGATTCATCAATAAAAGGATAGGCCGGACTGCGTTCATTGACGATAATATGGCTTGTTTCCTGAGGAATCACTTTCAGCATCTGATTTTTCCAGCGTTCGAGGAACCCAACCCATGAGCGATTAATCACAAAACAGTGAGCATTGCAGGACGTACTAATACGTTCGGTTTCACGTTCGCCGATATCTTTCTTCCAGATTTCGAGTACGGACCGCGGCATTTTTCCTTTTTGGTCATCGACGCAGTAACGCTGGCGAAACAGGTAGGCAATTTCATTTTCCGGGCGCATTCTTATCTGAAGGCCAGCGCCGGTTGCGTCGATTTGCGGAGTAATGTCTCCAGTGACGATGCAGTCGGAATCCATCCAGATAATCAAATCGGATGCTGCAGTCCGCACCGCCTCATACTTTTCATACACCATGTGCTGCAACATCGCATTCTCCGACGCAGGAAACAATGTAACGCCATCCACCTGCTCAAGAAGCTTTCTGTCGGCATCCGGAAGATCGCGTTCCAGTATATGAACCGGAATATTCACTCCATGCCTGCGCAGGGATGACAGCATCAAAAAGGCTCCGGCGGCAAAATTTCGGTCACAGGCGGTTACTATCGTCTTACTTCTCATTTACACACTCTCCTCCGCTCAAGCCGAAACGTTACCGCAAAATCAAGCTTGCGCATTCATGCCACATCCAACAGCGCGACTGCATTCAAATGGAATGCGATCACTACCAGAAAAATCCTACAAAAGCAGATAATGTTTTTCAAACTTTATAACCCGGACAGGAACAACTGTTAACAGACGGTTTGATCTGCAGGAACAAACAGCGTATAAACACCGGATTAATAAATAAGCGGTTATGTACTTAGATTATTTTCAACTGAATGAGTTTCCGTTCAATGTGACGCCTGATCCGCGGTTCCTCTACTTTTCGGATCGCCATCAGGAAGCGTATGACTCCCTGCTTTACGGCATTGAGCACCGCAAAGGTTTTATTGTGCTCACCGGCGAAGTCGGCTGTGGAAAAACCACGATATGCCGGTCCGTCCTCAACCAGCTGCCGACCAATACTCATTCCGCGCTGATTCTCAACCCGTCCCTGACTCCCTCCCAGTTGATCCGCTCCATCCTGATCGATCTTGGGCTTGATGCCAAAGGCCAGGATAAACTGGTCCATATTGCTCTCCTCAACGAGTTCCTTCTGGACTGCCTGAACAAAAATGAAAACGTCTGCATCATCATCGACGAATCTCAGAATCTGGATGCAGATCTGATGGAACAGATCCGGATGCTGTCCAATCTGGAAACCGACCAGCACAAACTGATGCAGATCATCCTTTCGGGACAGCCTGAACTGAAAGAACGCCTTGCCATGCCGGAACTGAGGCAGTTGCGGCAGCGTGTCATGGTGCATTGCGACCTCTCCTCGTTATCCACCGTGGAAACAGCACTCTACATACAGCATCGGCTGAATGTCGCCGGAGCCAACGGCCGCATCCGTTTCAGGCCCATGGCGGTCGAACGTGTACACGAGCACGGCGCCGGGATTCCCCGGCAGATCAATACCATCTGCGACCGGGCTCTCCTCTCCGCCTACGTCCGCAAAGATTTTGAAGTGACCGACACCGACGTTCAAAACGCCCTTAAAGAACTGGCCTCAGTGATTCACGGGAGTTCCATATGAGCTTGATACAGGAAGCCCTCAAAAGGAAATCAGAAGAAGAACGCGAGAAATCAGAGCTTTCGAAGTCAGCGCCGCTACCGACTCCGCCCAAGCCGGAACCGCCGCCTGTTCCGGAGCAGCCGGCACAACCGGTCGCTCCCAGGCGCGCGCCGGTCCTGCCCGTTGTCATTATTCTCATTCTGCTGATCGCCGGCGGACTCTATTTTTATCTGAACCGCCCGACACCGTTTACACCGACGGAAACTCCGGCAGTACCGAAAGCAGAAATTGTTTTGGAGACCGAACCGGCAGCTGAGCCGGAGCCTGTTATCGAAGAAGAACCTGCGCCGCCGGCCGTCCAGGAATTGCCCAACCCCGCCGTCCAGGAAACACCGGAAACTGAATGGCCGGAACTGACCTTCTCCGGTTCCGCCGCAGGCGGCAGCCAGGTGCTCGCCATCATCAATGGACGCATGCTGTCAATCGGCGATAAAATTCTCGGCGCGGAAGTGCTTCAGATCGGAAAAACGGAAGTGCTGGTTGAATACCAAGACGAAAAGCGAGTGCTGGAAGTCGACAACCAGTAGATTTTCCAGACATTGGAAAATAAAAAGCGGAAACTTCCAAACCTCGGAAAAATCCGCCCGTCCCTGTTCCAATGCATGGGAATCAGGGATGATCAAAAATCATCGTCTGCACTTCTACACCACTGATCGCAGTCAGAGCCGCCTGAAGCTCTTTCAGCTTCGCTTCGTCGTCAACAAGCTCCAGAAGAATCAGTCCATTGGATGAGCAAACACCTTTATCCGCTTCGTGCAGGCCCAGTCGTGTGCGTATCTGACAGCCGAAACGGGTCAGAACCTCCTGAACCTGTGATGCATGCTTCACGCGTTCGGTAATATGAACCCCGACAAGAATATGCTTATCCATAGCCACTCCTTTGTTGTGTTATGCGCGACGATGCTACTGACTTCTGTCGATTCCTCCAACCTCTTGTGAAAAGATATTGCATATTTAGATTTCATTCAAAGAAAGGAAGGTTCTGATTTTTTCGGGCCAGCACCGTTGAATCGTCCTAGAATAACCTCGTTGACCGCGAGTGAATATTGAAACAAACAGTGAACACTCATTTGAACGGGTTCGCGACCCGACCTAAACGAAAGGGAGGTTCGAGATGCTGGTATCAGAACGCGAGCAATTGCGAGCGAACATCGAACGGCAAATCCAGGATTACGGCAACAATCGCAGTGCCTTGATTCCGGTTCTTCAGGAAGTGCAGTTGAAATACGGGCATGTTTCAGAATATGTCATGCAGGTCGTGGCCGACATCCTGAACATCCACCCGGTTGAAATCTACGGCGTTGCATCGTTCTACAGTTTTATCGGGCACAAGCAGAAAGGACGCTTCATTATCCGCCTCTGCCGAACGATATCCTGCGACATGCAGGGCAAAGACCGCGTTGCCCGCCAATTGGAAAACGATCTCGGTATCCGCTTCGGTGAAACAACGCCGGATGGCAATTTCACCCTCGAATGGGCCAACTGCCTCGGCATGTGCGATCAGGGCCCTGCCATGCTCGTCAACGAGCGGATCTACACACAGGTCACCCCGGATAGCGTGCACGACATTCTCGAGGAATGCCGCAAGGTATTCGGCGTCCACACTCTTCAGGAAAAGGAGATGCTATGCGAACTGCCGACACAAGCAAAATGACCTTCTCCAAAATCGACCCCGGCGTCGGACTCAAGAAAGCGCTGGGAATGACTCCGGATAAAATCATTGGTCTTGTCAGCGATTCCGGACTCAAAGGGCGCGGAGGCGCGGGTTTCCCCACCGACCTGAAATGGAAACTGGCCGCCAACGTGGAAGACGACCTGAAATATGTCGTTTGCAACGCCGACGAAGGCGAACCCGGCACCTTTAAGGATCGCGTCATTCTCACCAGCTTTTCCGACCTGATGTTTGACGGCATGACCATTGGAGCCCGTGCAATCGGCGCGGCAAAAGGTATTGTCTATCTGCGCGGCGAATACACCTATCTGCGCAGCTTCCTGGAAAACAAACTCTCCAAACGCCGCAGGGACGGACTGCTGGGAAGAAACATTATGGATACGGAAGGGTTTGATTTTGACATCACCATCCGCATGGGAGCCGGAGCCTATATCTGCGGCGAAGAAACCGCTCTGATCGAATCGCTCGAGGGCCAGCGCGGCGAACCGCGTAACCGCCCGCCCTTCCCCGTCAACACCGGCTTCATGGGCCACCCGACCATCGTCAATAATGTGGAAACCTTTACGTGGATTTCCTGCATCGCCACCAAGGGCGCGAAATGGTTCAACGACATCGGAACTGAAAAGTCGACCGGCCTAAAGCTCTTCAGCGTTTCCGGGGACTGCAAAAAACACGGGGTCTTTGAGTTTCCGATGGGGATTACGCTCAAAGAGCTGCTCGAAAAAGTCGAGGGAACCGATGCAAAAGCCGTCCAGGTTGGCGGTGCTTCCGGACGATGCGTGCCGGCCCGGGACTTTGACCGGACCCTTGCCTACGAAGATATCCCGACCGGCGGCTCGATTATCGTGATCGGACAAAACCGGGATATGCTTCTGGTCGCGAAAAACTTCATGGAATTTTTTGTCGATGAATCCTGCGGACAGTGCACGCCCTGCCGCGAGGGAAACGTTAAGCTGCTCGAAGGCATCGACCTGCTTTTGCAGGGACAATGTTCCATGCATTATCTGCGAGAGCTCTGTTCTCTTGGCGAAAGTATGCAGATGGCCTCCAAGTGCGGCCTTGGACAGACCAGCCCCAATGCATTTTTGTCCATTGTCGAAAACTTCAAAGACGAAATTATGGGAAGAACGGAAAGCGTATAAGTGAAATGAAATACGTAACCGGAAAACTTCGGCGACTTGCACAGTACGGAAAGGATTCATCATGTCCGATGCACTGAATCAGAACACATCGCGCTCGCCGCTGAGCCAGAGGGCCCAGCCGCTCGGTATCCCGGGAATGGAAATCACCGACCAGACAGTTGACATAACAATTGACGGGAAAAGCATCACCGTTCAGGCAGGAACGACCATTCTTGAAGCCGCAAAACAAATCGGAATTCGCATTCCCACCCTTTGCTATCATGAAGATCTTTGCGTCGCCGGTGTCTGCCGCATTTGTGTCGTCGAAGTGGAAGGACAGCGCACTCTGCAGACCGCCTGCAGTTATCCGGTCACCGAACCGATCACCGTCCGGACGCACACGGCCAAAGTGCGCAAAGCACGGCGGCACATTCTCGACCTGATGCTATCTAAACACCACGGTGAATGTTACGCCTGTTTCCGGAACAACAACTGCGAGCTGCAGTCGCTCGCCAAGGAATACGGCGTCGACTTTTTCCGTTTCGGTCATCCGGACAAACCGCGCTTCGAGGTTGACCGATCCAGCTACAGCGTTGTTCGAGATATGGACAAGTGCATTCTTTGCCGCCGCTGCGTACGCACCTGCATTGACCTGCAGGAAGTCGGCGTGCTTGAGGTAGACAAACGCAGCTGCAATTCCAAAATCATCACCTTCGGCGACAAACCGCTCGGCGAAGTCGTCTGCATCAACTGCGGGCAGTGCATCAACCGCTGCCCGACCGGTGCTCTGCGCGCCAACGATCCTACCTACGAAGTCTGGGCAGAAATTGATGATCCGTCCAAGCACGTCGTCATTCAGACCGCACCCAGCCCGCGCGCCGGAATCGGCGAATGTTTCGGACTCGAACCGGGCCATCCACTCACATTCGAAATGAACACCGCTCTGCGCGAATGCGGCTTTGACAAGGTATTCGACACCAATTTCAGTGCAGATCTCACGATCATCGAAGAAGGCTCTGAACTGCTTCAGCGACTGCACAAAGCCCTTGTAACCAAAGAGCACACAACCCTACCGCAATTCACCAGCTGTTCTCCCGGATGGGTCAAATATCTCGAGCACTTCTATCCCGAATACATCCCGAACATGTCGTCGGCAAAAAGCCCGCAGCAAATGTTCGGCGCCGTCATCAAAACCTACTACGCCCAACTCAATAACATTGATCCGAAAGACATTGTCACCGTCGCACTCATGCCCTGTTCTGCCAAAAAGTTTGAATGCAACCGACCGGAGATGTGCGACAGCGGATGGAAAGACGTCGACTACGGTCTCACCACCCGCGAACTCGCCCAGATGATCAGCGAGGCAGGCATCGATCTGCCCGCCATGCCGAAATCCGATTTTGATGATCCGTTCGGAACCGCCACCGGCTCCGGTGTCATCTTCGGCGCCACCGGCGGCGTCATGGAAGCGGCTCTTCGCAGTGTCATCGAACTCGTCTGCGGCATTAAAGTGGAAGACCTGTTTAAACATGCCGATATCATCCCCGTGCGCGGGTTTGATGGTATCCGTTTTATGGAGCTGACCATTCCGCAGGTCGGGCCCGTCCCCGAGCTGCTGAAAAATCTGTTTGTTGACTGGAGCTGGCTCGAAGGCGTCACACTCAAAGTCGCCGTTGCCCACGGTACCGCCAACGCCAAGCGGGTTATGGAAGATATCAAGGCCGGCGGACGCTGCAGCGAATGTCACTTCATCGAATTCATGGCCTGTCCCGGCGGCTGTATCGGCGGAGGCGGACAGCCCATTCCAACCAGCCCGGCCATTCGGGCCGCGCGCGCCAAAGCCATTTACAGCGAAGACGCTTCTTATGAAATTCGCAAATCGCACGAAAACCCGGCAATCGCAAAGCTCTACAGCGAGTTTTTCACCGGCGGACCGTGCAGCCCTCTATCTCACAAACTCCTCCACACCGGCTACACTCCGCGGGGGAAATATATTGTTTAATAAAAGGAGGCAGTCATGAAGCTGAACATCAAAGCATTTGCGCTTGCATGCGGCATCCTGTGGGGCGTTGGTCTGTTCGCACTTACGTGGTGGATTATCGCCTTCGATGGCATCACCGGCGAAGTCACTCTGATCGGCCGACTCTATCGCGGTTACACCATCAGTCCAATCGGAAGCCTGCTGGGCCTTGTTTATGGATTCTGCGACGCCTTTATTGGCGGAGCGATTCTGGCATGGGTTTACAATGTCCTCGCCACCCGCTTTGAGCGGAAAGCGCTCTAGATTTTTTCAATGTTTGGAAACCCGTGTCGCGGGGCATGCTCAAAGCATGGCAGACTCAGGACGTTTTCCCGAACCTTGGAACCCCAGACAGCCCCTGCCATTTTATGGCAAGGGCTTTCCAATGCTGAATCATCGTTTCGGTTATACAACCGGCTTGTCTTCATAGTGCGTATGCAGAAGATGATGTGATTTTTCTCCAAGCGGCTCTTTGAGAAACTCTTTATAGAGCTGCTGAACCGCTTCGTTCTCATGCGACTTACGCAGAGCTTTCCCTTCATCTTCTTTGTAAATGGCGGCAATCCGACGCTCACGAACCGAATCATCAGTCATACGCGGTTGTCCGCCGCCGCCGACACAGCCTCCCGGACAGGTCATAACTTCCACAAAGTGATAGCTCTTCTCTCCATTCTTAATACTTTCAAGCAAACGGCGGGTGTTAGCCAATCCGTGCGTTACAGCCACATTAACTGTTACGCCTTCGAGAAATGACCAGTCGGATTTTGTGCCTTCAATCGTAAGCGACGCTTCCTTAATTGCCTCAAGGCCTTCGACCGGTTTCACATGAAGGCCCTCCATCGGCAATTGTCTGCCGGTGATAAGTTCATACGCCGTACGCAATGCGGCTTCCATGACTCCACCGGTGTTGGCAAAGATGTCTGCAGCACCGGAACCGATCCCGAGCGGATCATCCATCTTTTCGTCTTCCAATGCCATAAAGTCAACGCCGGCTTCTTTGATCATCCGTCCCAGCTCGCGCGTGGTCAGAACATAATCAACATCCTGCACGCCGCTGTCGAACATCTCCGAGCGTTGGCATTCGAACTTTTTCGCAGTACACGGCATCACGGAAACCACAACCATATCTTGCGGCTCCACACCGATCTTCTGCGCGTAGTAGGTTTTCGCCACCGCACCGAACATCTGCTGTGGAGACTTGCAGGTCGAAAGATTGGGAAGGAACTGCGGGTAATAATATTCCGCAAAGTTGATCCACCCCGGCGAACAGCTGGTGAACATGGGAAGAGCAACCTCTTCTTTATCGACCCAAGCTTTTTTAAGACGGGTTAACAGCTCGGTTCCCTCTTCCATAATCGTAAGGTCTGCAGTGAAGTTGGTGTCAAAGACCCCGTCAAACCCGATATCACGAAGCGCAGCCGTCATCTTGCCGGTCACCAGCGTGCCCGGTTCGCAGTCAAAACATTCGCCGAGTGCGGCGCGAATAGCCGGAGCCGTCTGAACCACCACGGTTTTTGACGGATCTTCGAGCGCGTTCCAAACCATTTCAATATGGCTTTTTTCAGAAATCGCTCCGACCGGACAAACAGCGGCGCATTGTCCACACTGAACGCAGGTGACCTCATCGAGTTCCATCGTAAAGGCCGGTCCGATCATTGTATCAAAGCCTCGCCCCTGCGGCTGAAGCGCTCCAATCCCCTGAACCTGAGAACAGACCGTGACGCAGCGGCGGCACTTGATGCATTTCGAGTTGTCGCGAATCAGCGCCGGTGTACTGTCGTCAATCCGCGGCTTTGCTTTTTTTCCCTCAAAATGAATCTCACGGATTCCCAATTCTGAGGCGAGATCCTGCAATTCACAGTCCTGATTGCGATCACAGGTTTGGCAGTTCCCGTCATGCTCGGAAAGCAGCAGCTCCACCACCTGTTTGCGGGCGGCCCGTACCCGAGGGCTGTTGGTGTGCACAACCATTCCATCGGTAACCGGCGTTGAGCAGGATGCCATCAGCGTTCGGGCGCCGTCCACCTCCACCAAACAAACCCGGCAGGCACCGATTGGGTCGCGCTTTTCAAGGAAACAGAGTGTGGGAATGCGAATTCCTGCCCGTTTCGCTGTGTCCAGAATGGTTGCGCCATCAGGTGTCTCAATCAGTTTTCCGTTAATGGTTACCTTATGCATTTGAAACCTCCTCTTCCTGACAGATGCATTTTCCGTAATCACAGCGCAGGCATCGACGCGCCTGACGAACGGCTTCCGCCTCATTCCAGGCCTGTTCCACTTCATCAAAGTTACTGCGCCGTTTATCAATCGGCATCATTCGCATTTTCTCCCTTGGGTACGGTACGGGATCGGCATCCGGATCGTAATCGGTAGTATTAACCACCTCGGTACGCCAGAAGGCGTGCTTTTCGCCACTGAGATACTCATCAATGGCTACGGCTGCTTTTTCACCGTCACCAATCGCATGAACAACCGACATCGGACCGGTTACAGAATCGCCACCGGCAAACACGCCGTCCAGCGAAGTCATCCGGCTTGTCGGATCCGCTTCAATCCAGCCGCGCCCACTCAGAACAAGCGCATCCCCGAATACGGACGCGTCCATGGTTTGCCCTACTGCCATAATGACCTGATCGGCCGGAATCACCAGTTCGTCGGCATCCGCTTCTGGACGCCTCCGACCGGACCGGTCAAACTCGCCAAGATGCATGTGCCGACACTTCACGCCGGCCACAGTCCTATTCTCCGAAACGATTTCTTCAGGAGAAGTCAGCGATTCTATCAGGACACCCTCCTGCAGGGCTTCCTCGATCTCTTCTGCATAGGCCGGCATCTCTTCGCGCGTACGCGCGATACAGAATGGTTACGCGTTCGGCACCGAGACGAATGGCGGTACGGGCCGCGTCGACTGCGGCATTGCCACCGCCGATCACCACAACATTGCTTCCGACCGGAACCGAACCGCGGATGTTGTACTGGCGAAGGAACGTCATGGCATCGTCCACACCTTTGGTATCGCTTCCCGGCAGATCTACACGAATTCCGTCCGGAGCACCGATGCCGACAAAGACCGCGTCATACTGCTCCTTGAGTTCTGAAATCGTAAAATCCCGCCCCAGCGCTTTGCCGGTTTCTATGGTAACGCCCATGCGCTCAATCATGCGGATCTCCCTTGCAAGAGTTTCGCGCGGCAGACGATAGGCGGGAATCGCCTGCACCAGCATTCCTCCGGGGCGCGGTTCTTTCTCAAACACGATCGGTTTGTAACCGAGACGTGCGAGGAAAAATGCGCAGGAGATTCCGGCCGGACCTCCGCCGACAATCGCGATCTTTTTCGCGGCATTTGCGGCATTCGTCCGGATTTCCGGAAGCTGCATCTCGGTTTCCTGTTCCACCATAAAGCGCTTGATACCGCGAATCGAAACAGACTCGTCCAGCGTACTTCGACGACATTTTTCTTCGCAGGTATGGAAGCAGACACGGGCACAGACACTGGCAAACGGATTACGATTGCGGTGCAGCTGCAGAGCCTCGCTGTAGCGTTTTCCTCCGACCAGCGAAATGAACCCGGGGATATCCACGCCAGCCGGACAGGCCGACTGGCACGGAGCCCGCACCAGTGAGGGGCAAACACCCGCGCGACAGTGCCGATCACGGATATGCTCCACATATTCCTCACGAAAATGACGAATCGTTGACAGCACCGGGTTCGGAGCGGTCTGCCCCAGGCCACACAGTGAACCCTGTTGGATAAACTCACCGAGTTCGATCAGCCGATCGATATCTTCGATGCGCCCCTGCCCGTCACAGATGCGCGTGAGAATTTCGAGCATGCGTTTAGTCCCGACCCGGCACGGAACACATTTGCCGCAGGATTCTTCCTGAACAAATTCAACGAAGAAGCGTGCGACATCCACCATGCAGGCGTCGTCATCCATCACGATCAGACCACCGGAACCCATGATGGCGCCGAGTTCGCTGAGCGATTCGTAGTCGAGCGGGACGTTCAGGTGCTCTTTCGGAACGCATCCGCCGGATGGTCCGCCGAGCTGAGCGGCCTTGAACGGTTTGTTGTTCACGATGCCCCCGCCGATATCATAAATCAGTTCGCCGAGCGGCGTGCCGACCGGAACTTCAACCAGACCGGTGTTTCGAACAGCTCCGGCCAGCGCGAAGACTTTGGTTCCTTTGCTCTTTTCGGTTCCAAACGCCGCATACCAGTCGGCGCCGTTGCCTATAATAGACGGAACGTTGGCGTAGGTTTCCACATTGTTCAAGACGGTCGGCTTGCCCCACAGTCCTTTCTGGGCAGGGAATGGCGGACGCGGACGCGGCTCTCCCCGCCTGCCTTCAATCGACGCGATCAGAGCCGTTTCTTCGCCGCATACAAACGCACCGGAACCCATGCGGATTTCGAGATTGAATGAAAAGTCCGACCCCAGAATATTTTCACCGAGCAGGCCGTGTTCGTTGGCCTCATCAATTGCCTTCTGCAACCGCTCAACCGCCAGCGGATACTCGGCACGCACGTAGACATACCCCTGCGAGGCACCAATGGCATAAGCGCCGATAGCCATTCCTTCAATCAGGCTGTGCGGATCGCCTTCAAGAACCGAACGGTCCATGTAGGCCCCCGGATCGCCTTCATCTGCGTTGCAAAGCATGTAGCGCAGGTCCGCAGGTGTCTGGCGGGTGAAGTTCCATTTCATCCATGTCGGGAATCCGGCACCGCCGCGCCCGCGAAGCCCGGAAATCTTTATCTGTTCAATCACGTCATTCGGCAGCAGCTCGGAAAGTGTTTTTCCCAATGCCTGGTAAACACCGGCTTCGAGAGCGTCGTCGATCGACTCGGGATCAACTCGACCGCAGTTGCGAAGAACAACTTTGGTCTGTTTCTGGAAGAAATCGATATCGTTCAGACAGGGAACAGCTCTTTCACCATTGGCATCGCGGGCAACCAGCCGTTCAATGGTCCGGGCACCCTGCACATGTTCACTCATAATGACGGATGCATCGTCTGGATGAACCCGCTGATAGAAAGTCATGTTATCGGTCATCAGGATGACCGGACCTTCCGCGCAAAGCCCCATACAGCCGGTTGCAATGATTTCAATATCAAGATCGCGGATTCCGGCTTCTTCACGCAGCGCGTCGATCACCTTATCCGATCCGGACGCAAGGCAGCCTCCACCGGCGCAAACCAGAATCCGGGCTACCTCATTTTCGCCGACAGCTCGGACCCGTTCTTTGAGGTCCTTAACAGATTGAATACGTTTATCGACCGGGGCAATCATACGGCAACTCCTTCCTCTTGCGGCTCTTCAACGGCATACGCTTTTAGAATTTCGCCGATTTTGGACGGGTTCACCCGCTGATGAACATCATCGTTCACCATAATGACCGGTGCGAGACCGCAGGCACCGAAACAGCGCCCCACATCCAGAGAAAAAAGACGGTCTTCTGTAGTTTCTCCGATATCAATCCCCAGTTCTTTTTTCATAGCCGACAACACCTCCTTGCCGCCGCGCACATAACAGGCAGTTCCGAGACAGACGCGAACGGTGTATTTCCCGCGCGGCACAGTGGAAAAAAACGAGTAAAACCCAACGACTCCAGCCACTTCACTATAGGGTTTGTCGAACATCCGGCTTATTTTCAGGAGTACACTTTCAGGCAAATACCCGAACCGGCTTTGCACCGTCTGCAATGCAGGAATCAGCCCTCCCGGCTGTTTGATATATTCCCCGATTAACTCATCGAGTTGAGCAATCATTTCCTCGTCGGTCACTTCCTGCGAACACATGCAGCACGTTTTTTCTTCGGCCATTGATACCCTCCAGGTTGTCGTAACATGAAATGCGCTATAGGCATCAATGATAACCTTAAAATCCGCATGTTTAAAGCGGGATTTAATCTAATCAAGAGGTTCAAGCATTTTAGGAATAAAACCGGCCTTCACAGTTTTTCTGCATCACAAATTTTGTCTACACTGTCCGGCATGAAAACAATTGGAGCTCATGTCAGTGCAAGCGGCGGTGTAAAAAACGCCCCGGAAAATGCAAAAGCAATCGGTGCAGATGCTTTTGCGCTGTTCACAAAAAACCAGCGACAGTGGAAAAGCGCCCCGCTATCCGAAGAAGACATCGCCGCATTTAAGAAAAACTGTGCGGGGCAGTTTGCGCCGGAACAGATTCTCCCTCATGACTCCTATTTGATTAACCTCGGGCACCCGGAGGCCGATGCTCTGAAAAAATCCCGGGATGCTTTTCTGGATGAAATGAAACGCTGCGAACAACTGGGGCTTGATCGATTGAATTTTCATCCGGGAAGTCATCTTAAAAAATGTACCGAAGATGAGTGCATCGCCACCATTGCAGAATCGATTAATCTGGTACTGGCGGAAACGACAGGAGTCTCCGCAGTGATCGAAAACACCGCCGGCCAGGGTTCCAACATGGGCTATCGTTTTGAACAGATCGCGGCAATGATTGAACAGGTCGAAGATCAAAGCCGCGTCGGCGTCTGCATCGACACCTGCCACAGCTTCACATCAGGTTACGATCTGCGCACGCCCGAAGCCTGCAAAGAAACGTTTGACCGGTTTGGAGACATTATCGGCTTCGATTATCTGATGGGCATGCATCTCAACGATTCGAAGAAAGATCTCGGCACACGGGTCGACCGCCACCACAGCCTTGGAGAAGGTTTTATCGGGCTCGACTGTTTCCGTTACATTATGGCTGACGAACGCTTCAACAACATCCCGCTGATTCTGGAAACTCCGAATCCCGCGATCTGGGCCGATGAAATAAAACTGCTGCGCAGTTTTGAATAGGGTTCATTCGTCAGGACTCAAAATGATAAATGTCGGCAAGCCCTGGACGCCGAAATGCTCGACAATATCTGAGGCCGGCGGTTCATCGTATTGCGTCGCATCAATCTTAATAAATCGATAGCCGGCAAGTCGCTCCTGAACAGCCGCGTCCGGCCAGGTATCTTTTTCCATCTGCTTGCAGTTTTTGCACCATTCTGCTGTGAAATCAAGAAACACCGGCTGCCCGGCCGCATACGCTGCTGCCAGTTCTTCTGCCAGATCACTCTGCTCTATCGCCCCTGTTTCTTTGTCGGCAGGCTTCATTAAACCCAATCCGAGTTTTCCGTAATAAACCGCTAACATCAGAATCAGCACACCAAACCCGCGCTTCACCCATTCCATCCATCTCCCGGGTTTGGGAAGAAAAGTGAATCCCGCGCCCGCAAACGGCCATGGGAGAGCCATCCCGACACCTAACAGGAACGGCAACAGCAACCCGACTGATCCCATGCCCTGAGCCAACAGAAGTACCGCGAGCACTACGGGCGCCACGCAGGCCCCGGCCAGCAAGGCGGCAATCCCGCCCATTACAAACGCTGTGGCAAACCGGCTTTTGAACTGAACATTCCTGCCGGACTGAAACTTCGAAAAATCAATATGCAGCACGCCGAACATTGAAAGCGCCAGCACAACAAACACCACGGCAATGCCCATATTGAACCACGGGCTGGAATTCAGGGCTCCGAAACTCTGCCCTCCAAGAACAGCGATTACGCCCAGCACTCCATACACAGAGGCTATTCCCAATCCATAGGTTCCGCCCAGGGCAAATCCCTTTGCCCGGGACTCCGACTGCGCCCCTGCACCAATGATGGCAATATTTACAGGAATCATCGGCAGTACGCACGGCGTCAGGTTCAACAGAAAACCGCCCAGAAGAATCAGCAGAACCGTCAGTCCCATCCCGGATTCTTCGAGGAATGCGGCAGGATCTTCAGCAAACCGGCTCAGTGCGCTCTGCCGGACTGTTGTCACCGCACCTTCCGCACGGTCAATCACGGCAACCATTTCTTCAGGTGATTTATATCCGACATCGCGAGTCAATTCCGTAAAATGTTCCAATTCGCTTTGCCAACCGGCAAAAACAGCGCCCGCAACGAATAAAAAGAAAAACAGGATGTATTTTTTCATAGATTTTCTCCAATGTAACTTACATGGACAACGTCTACACAACAGCGTTCAAAATCGTAAGAAAAATTTCGGATGCAGGGTTCATCGCACTCTTTGCCGGCGGAGCCGTACGCGATCAACTGCTGGGCCGAACCCCCAAAGACTACGATATCGCAACCGATGCTCTGCCGGACCAGATTGAAGCCCTCTTTCCGAAAACTGTCGCAGTCGGCAAAGCGTTCGGCGTCATTATGGTGGTTGAAGGCGGGCTGGAAATTGAAGTTGCCACTTTCCGAAAGGACGAGGGATACCAGGATGGCCGTCGTCCTGACAGCGTTCACTTCTGCGGAGCGGAAGAAGACGCAAAGCGCCGTGATTTCACGATCAACGGCATGTTCTGTGACCCGCTCACGGATCAGGTCATCGACTATATCGGAGGCCGGAAAGATCTTCACAAGAAGCTGATTCGGGCAATTGGCGAACCCGATCGCCGCTTTGCTGAAGATCATCTGCGCATGCTGCGCGCCGTACGTTTTGCCCATACGCTCGGATTTACCATCGATCCCTCCACACGTGACGCCATCAAGGCCCATGCGCAGGATCTTGCAAAAATCAGTGCAGAACGGATTGAAAACGAGTTTTCCCGAATCCTGACCGAAAGCATTCGCCCCGGCGATGCCCTGCGCGAACTGGTCGATCTGGGATTAATGGAACACATCATTCCGGAAATTCTTCCAATGATTGGACAGGAGCAGCCTCCCCAGTTTCATCCCGAAGGTGATGTGTTTGAACACACCGTCCTTATGCTCAACCTGATGAAAAATCCGACCCGCCCTCTGGCATACTCCGTTCTGCTGCACGATGTCGGCAAGCCGGACACCGCCTTTATGGGCGAAGATCGCATCCGGTTTCACGGTCACGAAATCAAAAGCGCCAACATGGCGGAAGAAATTCTTCGGCGCCTGCGCCTGCCGATAAAGGAAATCAAACAAATCGTCATCACGATCGCTGGACACATGCGCTTTAAAGACGTGCAGATGATGAACAAATCGACCCTGCGCAAGCTGATGGGAGCAGAAACCTTCGACATGGAACTGGAGCTTCATCGAGTGGATTGCGAAGGAAGCCACCGCATGCTCGACAATTACCACTTCCTGCTTAAAAAAGCCGAGGAAATGGACCACGAACCGGTTTTGCCGGAACGCTGGATCAGCGGAAAAGATCTATGTCGAATCGGGGTTAAACCCGGCCCGAGAATCGGAGAACTGCTTCAACAGGCCTACGACGCCCAGCTCGAAGGCCGCTTCTCAAGCCGCTCAGAACTGCTGAACTGGCTGAAGAAAGAACTCTAACGCTTTCCGATCCGTTGACTCATCAACAAATTTATCGATTTCATTCAGTTTCTGTTGAGTACGCTCTTCGCGACACGGGACTGAAGCATCATATTCGCTCCTGCATCCGCATTTGCCGTCCATGGACATGGAGCGACAGGCATTGTGAATCACGCGGGGTTCCAACCCTTGGAAAAATATTGAACTGTCTTTCCAAACATTGGAAAATAGCCGTCAAAAAATTCCATCTTTGGAAACAGACAGGAGATAATGAATGAACTCGCTGATTCTCGCCGCCGGAACCGCTGTATTATACGTACTTGCCTATAATACCTACGGCCGCTTCCTCGCAAAAAAACTGTTTCAGGTAAACCTCAATACACCCTGTCCAAGTAAAACACATCACGATGGTGTGGACTTTGTAAAAACCGATAAACTGGTCCTGTTCGGCCATCACTTCACCTCCATCGCCGGAACCGGACCAATCGTTGGTCCGGCGATTGCCGTTATCTGGGGATGGGTTCCGGCGCTGATATGGATTCTGGTCGGCTCCATTCTCATGGGAGCTGTACACGATTTTGGATCCATGATTATTTCGCTGCGCAATCAGGGCCGTTCGATCGGCGACATCGCCGGAGATGTCATTAATGCACGCGTTCGCTTTCTGTTCCTGCTGATCATCTTTTTTGCGCTGTGGCTGGTGGTTGCAATCTTCGGAGTTGTGATTGCCGCCGTTTTCAACCTGTTTCCGGAATCGGTTGCGCCAGTCTGGCTTCAAATTCCAATTGCCATTGCACTGGGCTGGTTTGTTTACAAGAAAAACGCAAACCCGGTATTGTTTGGAGCCATTGCCGTACTGCTGATGTATGGAAGCATGATGCTCGGCTCGAAACTGGCTTTTGAGATTCCGGAACTCTTCGGCATCAAATCAATGGGCGTATGGGTGATCGGCCTGCTGATCTACGCCTACATCGCCTCCACCCTTCCCGTGCAGATTCTGCTCCAGCCGCGCGACTACATCAATGCATGGCAGCTGGCTGTAGCGATGATCATGCTGTTTGCGGGCATCGCGGTTTCGCATCCGGCAATGGTTGCGCCGGCACTCAATGCCGCGCCGGAAGGCGCGCCTCCGCTGATGCCAATCCTCTTCATCACTGTCGCCTGCGGAGCCATTTCCGGGTTTCACTGTCTCGTGTCGTCCGGAACAACCTCCAAACAGTGCGACAACGAAGGGAGTGCCATCTCAATCGGTTACGGAGGGATGCTGCTTGAAGGGCTGCTGGCCGTCTTTGTTCTGATCGCCTGCGGGGCCGGCATCGGACTCGGGCTGATGAAAGGCGATGAACTGCTCACAGGCAGTGCCGCATTCACCCACCAGTACTCCAGCTGGGCCGCCGCCAAAGGGCTCGGCTCAAAAATCGGCGCGTTCATCAATGGAGCCACCAACATGATTTCTGCGACAGGCATTCCAAAAGAATTCATCCTGACAGTGATGGGGGTTTTTGTTGCCTCTTTCGCTGCCACCACGCTCGACACAGCGACCCGTATTCAGCGCTATATTGTCAGCGAAATCGCAACCGCCTGCAAAGTTCCGTTCCTTGCCAAACGCCATCCGGCCACATTCATTGCCGTGGCTACTGCTCTGCTGCTGGCTTTCAGCAGCGGAAGCGATGGACAGGGAGCTCTTTCGCTCTGGCCGCTGTTCGGCGCGGTCAATCAGCTGCTCGCCGGACTCGCGTTTCTCGTTATGACCGTCTGGCTGGCCAAAACCGGTCGCAGAATTATATACACGCTGATTCCGATGATCTTCATGGTCGCTGTTACCGGCTGGGCCATGGTCTACAATCTCAACACATTTTTCGCCAGCGGCGATTGGCTGCTGTTCGGAATCGGCACCGCGGTTGTGCTGCTCGAAACCTGGATGGTTGTTGAAGGCGCAATGGTGCTTATAAGACTGAATAAAATGCGCAACACATAATCCGCATTTGATCTTCCAGACTTTGGAAAAGTTATCACATTCGCGTTGATTCGCGGTGATTCGCGGTTAGAGTTGGTCCGAATCAATTACGAATTACTCATTAAGGATTGGAGTCGCATGAAAAACCTGTTCTACAACCTGCTCGAAGAAATCGGTGAAGACCCGGAACGCGAAGGGCTTAAGGACACTCCGCACCGCGTGGCGGAATCCTACAAATTCCTGACCCGCGGTTATCGCCAGAATATCGATGAAGTGCTCAACAATGCCTACTTCGAAGCCGAAGACAACCACATGGTCATCGTCAAGGACATCGAGCTCTACAGCCTGTGCGAACACCACATGCTGCCGTTTATCGGCAAATGTCACATCGGTTACATTCCAACCGATAAAGTCATCGGCGTCAGCAAACTCGCCCGTATCGTCGATATGTTTGCCCGCCGCCTGCAGATTCAGGAACGGCTCACCAACCAGATCGCCAATGTACTGATGGAAAAAGTCGGCGCCCAGGGAGTCGGCGTAGTCATAGAGGCCCAGCACCTCTGCATGATGATGCGCGGCGTCGAGAAGCAGAACAGCAAAATGATCACTTCCGACATGCAGGGTGTCTTCCGCACTCAGATGGCCACCCGTACCGAATTTCTGCAGCTCATCGGGACCGCGGTTTAACATTCGCGCATTCAATTGAATCAAGAATGGAAGATACACGCCCAGAAACTGAAGGCGACGCTGATTCAGAAAAAATTCCGACCCGAATTCATATTACCTGCGCATGGCAATTAATTCCTTTATTCATCGGAGGAGCTATCGGTCTTGTTTTAGGAGGACTGGCCTACTGGGCAAACATAACTCTCTATAAGTCAAACTGTTCACGACTCCTGGTCTGGATCCTGGTTCCAATGATTGGTGTTGTTGCCATAATGCTCTGGCTCGCCGCAGGAATCCTGCTCCAATCTGCACGTTAATTTTCGTTGTTGGCTGAGGCCTTTTGTCGGTCGGCGGAGGGAAGGCATAAATCCATGAGGTCACCCTGAGTAGACAGAATCAGCAGGCGGGGCTCTTCGCCGATATGAACAGGGTATGGCAGAACGCGCATCTGCAGCAGAACCTGCACCTGATTTTCGGTCAGTAATAAATTTTTATATTCCGGATTGAGAACGAATCCGCAGCCCTCTTTCCAGCCGGAACATCCGTAGGCGGTGCGGCCTTTGATGATTTCTTTTCCGCACCTTGGACAATTTCCGATACGGAGGGTATCGAACTGGCCGGAACGAGCACGGTCAATAACCTCTCCAATATATCCGCAGATACCGCCCATGAATTCTTTATCGTCCAGCTCGCTGCGTTCGATTTTTTTGAGTTTTTCCTCCCACTCGCCGGTCATTTCCGGCGATTTGAGCAGCGGATCCTGAATAAGTGCGATCAGAATGCGCCCCATATCGGTGGCACGAAGCTGTTTTTTCTCGCGTCGGATATAATTGCGGCGCAATAGCGTTTCAATGATAGCCGCCCGAGTGGCCGGCGTTCCAATGCCGCGCTCTTTGAGTGCTTCGCGCAAGGTATCATCGTCCACCCATTTCCCGGCGGCCTCCATGGCACCGAGCAGCGAGTTTTCAGTAAACGCTTTGGGCGGCTTTGTTTTCCCCTCGCGCAATGACGGCTCATGCGGGCCGGATTCGCCTTTTTTGAAATCCGGCAAGGTCTGCTCATCATCGTCTTTTTTCTTTTTCTTTTTGGGAAACAGAACGCTCCAGCCCGGCTCAATAATCTGAGTGCCTTTGGCCTGGAATTCGACTTCAGCGCTGACGCCGTCAACCGTGGTGATTTTTTTGACACAGATTGGATAGAACGCGGCTATAAACTGGGTGACCACCGCACTGTAGACGATCTGCTCATGATGCCCGAGGTTGCCCGGCAGAATGCCCGTCGGAATCACCGCATGGTGATCGGTCACTTTTTTGTCGTCAATGATCCGTTTGGTAAACGGAAGTTTGTTTAAATCAAGCTGCGCAATCTGTTCTCCGTAGAGTTTTTCCAGCCCCTGGAAAATTTTCGGAATGCGCGGTTTCATGTCCTCGGAAAGGTAACGCGAGTCGGTACGCGGATAGGTAACCAGCTTGGATTCATAAAGGTTCTGGGTGGCGGCCAGTGTGTCGGCAGCCGAAAGTCCGTGCGTTTTATTCACTTCCCGCTGAAGCGTGGTAAGGTCGAACAGTTGCGGCGGCTGTTCTTTTTTCTTTCTGCCGCTGACTCCCATGATTTCGAACGGCTGTCCGGTAATTTTTTCGAGCAGCGGCTGCGCTTTTTCCAAAGATTGGAAACGGTCTCCGCTGTATTTGAAAGTGACATCCCGATATCTAGTGGTCAGCTCCCAGAACGGCTGAGGGCGGAACTGTTCAATCTGATCATCGCGCTCAACAATCATCGCGAGCACGGGCGTCTGCACCCGACCAACACTCCAGAGAACACGATCGCCGCCACCGCCGAGCCGTCCATGCCGAACCGTGTGGCAACGGGTGGCGTTGAGGCCGACGATCCAGTCAGCTTCACTGCGGCAGCGCGCGGCGGCATAGAGCGCGTCGTATTCGTGCCCATCCTTAAGATTCCTGAAGGCCTCTTCAATCGCATCGGGAGTCAGCGAACTGAGCCAGAGACGGCGAATCGGTTTTTCTTCGCAGCCGGCCAATGACAGGATGTAGCGGAAAATCAGTTCCCCTTCCCGTCCGGCGTCCGTGGCGCATACAATCTCTTCAGCTTCTTCGCAGAGGCGTTTGATGACGGCGAACTGCTCGTCGACGCCGCGATTGCTGATCAGCTTAAGCTTAAATTCGTCTGGAACAAACGGAAGCGTATCCAGAGACCAGCGCTTCAGCTCCGGATCGTACTCGCCTGGTTCGAGCAGCGTCACCAAATGACCGAACGCCCAGGTTACTGCGCAGCCGCGGCCTTCAATCCAGCCGTTTTTCTTTTCAGTAATCTTGAGAACCTTGGCGATATCGCGGGCGACGGACGGCTTTTCTGTAATCACAACTTTCATATAGCAGCCGTTCATCTTGCCGGACCGGCGAAAGAAAGTGAACTCAGAAGTCAGCAGACTGTTCCTGATTTTTTCCAAACACTGGAAACAGATGAAAGGTTGCACTCTATCCAAATTAAGAGTAAAAGAATCACACTTTAACGGAACGGATGCGTTTGAAAAGTTCGTTCCGGTAGAAAAACGGAAACCAAACAGAAGGAGAATGCAAATGAAGAAATGGTTACTGATGATCGCCGGTGCAATGCTGATCACCGCAACTGCTCAGGCTGACTGTGGCGCCTGTGAAGGTGCTGAAAAAGCAAAAGGGAAAGCCGCCTGTGAAATGAAAAAAGGCGCAGATCAAGCTGAATGTGCAAAAGACAAGGCCGAATGCACAATGAAAGCCGGTAAAGACAAAGCCGAGTGCGCGAAAGATGAAGCCTGCAAAATTGAAAAAGAATGCAAAGACAAAGCTTCTGAACAGGCCCAGCAGAAACGCAAAAAATGGTGGAAATTCTGGGGCAGCGACGAAGAAGCTGCTGAGTAATCATCTGATTTCTGACGGATTCAAGCCCGACCATGTGTCGGGCTTTTTTATGAACAGCGCGCTTTTAAGCCGACCAGCAACCTGTCGGGAACGTCCAGATTTCCAAAGCCAACGCCAAGTCTGAGATCCGGCGTGATCACGCCATGAAAATCCGTACCGCCGGTCGGCGCCAGATCAAAGTCTGCGCAGATCTGTTCGAAAGCAGCCACCTGATGCTGCTGATGGGATGGATGAAGCACCTCCATTCCGCCCAGCCCGACGTCCTTTAAACTCCTGACCAGCCGTCTCAGTTTATTGCGAGTGATCTTCATTTGTCCGGGATGCGCAATCACCGCCGCGCCGCCGGCATTGGAAATGATCTCCACACACTGTACGGGCGTGAGCCGTCGCCGATTGATATAGGCGGCCTTTCCTTTCCCGAGCAGCTGGCGGTAGATTTTATTCGGGTGTTTGAAATGTCCCCCCGCCATCAATGCAGATGCAAAATGAGGCCGGCCGACCAATTCATCGCCGGCGTATTTCCGAACGTCATCCATCGTCAGGTCATAGCCCAGAGCGTTCAGCTTTTCCAACATTTGGACGTTCCGCTCTTTGCGTCCTTCACGAACCCAGGCCAGAGCCTCCTGAAGCTCTGAATTCTGGACGTCAAACAGGTAGCCGAGAATGTGGAGGGCGCTCCCGGAAAACTCGGCGCTTAATTCTATTCCCGGCACCACCTCAACAGATGACGCTTTACCTGCGGCCATGAAGCGCTCCAGGCCGCCGGTGGTATCGTGATCGGTCAGCGCCAGCGCAGAAAGTCCGCCCTGCTCGGCCAGGGCAAGCAGCTCTTCCGGCGTATTGGATCCATCCGAAAAAACAGAATGGCAATGGAGATCTATCATTTTTTTCAAGATGCACAAAACGGGTGCATTTTTGTCTTATTTAATTAGCCAGCAACTTATTGTTTTTTTACACTGAGTGGAACTGTATCCGGTTTATCGATCTGTAGCGAACTATATAAGGAGGTTATGAATGCTTGGAATTAAGGATCCGTGGGTCGCCGCCCCGTACATCCTCTGCGTGCTCAGCGCCCTGCTGTGCGTTGTGTGGGGAATCATGAAGTGGAATAAAGATGATAGCGAGGAACCGGAAGAAGAAATACAGCACTGGGCTGAGGAAGAAAACCGCGTGGAAAGCGAACTGTAGGAGCAACTCATGGTTTCAATCTGGATGATTTTTATTGTTATTACCTATCTTTTCATCGTGGGCTATCTGGGATTTCGTGGATACAAGGGAACCAAATCGGCAACCGACTACATGCTCGCCGGCCGCAAGGTCCACCCCTACGTCATGGCCATGTCTTACGGTGCTACGTTCATCAGCACCTCTGCCATCATCGGATTCGGAGGCGCCTCAGCGGTTTTCGGAATGAGTCTGTTGTGGCTCCCTTTCCTGAATATCTTTCTGGGCATCTTTATCGCCTTCTGGCTCTTCGGGGGACGAACCCGCCGGATGGGCCTGCGCCTTGATGCGCACACCTTTCCCGAACTGCTGGGGCGGCGTTATCAGTCCCGCTTCATTCAGGGTTCAGCGGCAATCATCATCTTCCTGTTTATTCCAATGTACGCATCTGCAGTGCTGACAGGTGCCGCAAAATACCTGGCACACCAGTTTGCGATCGATTACAACACCGCCCTGTTTGTTTTCTCGGTTATCATCGCGCTGTACGTTGTCATGGGCGGCATCAAAGGAGTCATGTACACCGACGCGCTGCAGGCCACCGTCATGCTGATTGGGCTCAGCATCCTTCTCGTTCTCACTTACCAGCGAATGGGCGGCGTCACACAGGCGCACCAGATGCTGACCGATATGGCCGACAAGGTTCCTGAAAAGCTGATCGCCAACGGACACCGGGGCTGGACGTCGATGCCGCAGTTTGGATCTTCCATGTGGTGGGTTGCTGTCAGCACCATCACCATGGGTGTCGGCATCGGTGTGCTGGCGCAGCCGCAGCTGGCAGTACGCTATATGACGGTGAAAAGCGGCAAGGAACTCAATCGCGCCATCCCGATCGGAGGGGTTTTCATTCTCCTTACCGCCGGAGTCGCCTATATTGTTGGCGCCCTGTCCAATGTCTTTTTCGAGCAGACCTCCGGCAAAATCTCGATTGCTGCAGCCGGAGGCGATGTCGAGCAGATCATTCCCATGTACCTTCAGCAGGCAACGCCGGAATGGTTCAGCATTCTGTTTATGCTGACCCTGATGTCTGCGGCCATGAGTACGCTCAGCAGCCAGTTCCACATTATGGGAACCTCTCTTGGTCGAGATCTCGTTGAAGAGTCTCTGAATGGAAAGAAAAAAGGTCGCGGCGTCCTGGCAACGCGATTCGGCGTCCTGGCCGGCATCCTGATTTCTGTTTACCTCAGCTACATCATCGACATCCGTTTCGGCAAAACCGGTACCGCCATCGTCGCGCGCGGCACTGCCATTTTCTTCGGCCTGTGCGCCGGTGCCTTTCTGCCGATCTACATCGGTGCGCTCTGGAGCCGTGGCATCACCAAAGCGGGCGCGATTGCCGGGATGCTGGCCGGATCCATCTCCAGTCTGTTCTGGATGACCTTTGTCCTGGAAAAGTCATCCACAGCCCTCCTCCTTTGCAGTAAATGGTTCGGCACCCGTTCTCTGGCCATCTCTGTCGTGGACGGCTGCGAAGTGTTGACAAAGACCGGACCTTTCATCTGGGCATTTGTCGACCCGATCATCATCAGCCTCCCGATCGCTGCTTTGGCAACCATACTGGTTTCTCTTTTCACAAAGAAACTGCCGCAGACCCATCTTGACCTCTGCTTAAACAAATAAAAAAGGACTCCCAATGAAGAAAATCAAATTCTTATGCGCATTGCTTCTTTGCGGTGCCGTCTGCTCACAGGCCGCCGATCCGGAAACAGCCGCTGACACGAAAAAGGCGGTTCCGGAGGCCGCCGGGCAATCCAGATTCAGATGGGGCGGAGATATTCGTCTGCGCAGTGTCTATTTCGACAACATCCCCCTGCCCATGGGCGCCGAAACCCGTGGCGGTGCCAACAGCTTCCAGCGCTATCGCACCCGACTTTGGGGCGAGTATCAGGCCACTGAAAATTTGAAATTCCACGGCCGTATCATCAACGAATTCCGCACCTGGCAGAACCGCTCGAAAACCGCCGGGTCCAGTGCATGGAATGCATTGGATGAAATTGTAATCGACAACCTGTACATCGACTGGGACGCCACTGAAAACTGGTCGGTCCGTGCCGGGCGTCAGGATCTCATCTACGGCACAGGAAAAGTTATTCTGGACGGAACCCCGAAAGACGGATCGCGCACGATCTACTTTGATGCGGTTAAGGCCACCTACTCCGGCATCCAGGACACAACGATTGACTTCCTCGGCATCTACACCCGCGCCGAAGACCCGCTGGCCATTCACAGCGAAGAACGCGATCTCGTCGGCAAAACCGGTTCGTACTACGGCGGCGCGGAAGCCGGCGGCGGAATCTACCTCAAAAATCAATCTATCGAAGGCCTGCCGCTCGAGGCCTATTATCTCTATAAAGCCAAAGAGGAAGCCTGGATTGATACAACAACGACACCAACCGTTCTGTACGACGACCAGGATCGCCATACCGTCGGCACACGCCTGATGCAGAAATTCACCGACGATATCGACAGCAACCTGGAACTGGCCTATCAGTTCGGCGACAACATCAGCGCCTACATGGTCGATGCACTCATCAACTGGCATATCCCGGACTGTCCAATGAAATCCACCCTCGGTCTTGGATGGTATTATCTCTCCGGTGACGATCCGTCCACGTCTGACGACGAAGGATGGAACCCGCTATGGGCCCGCTGGCCGCAATACAGCGAGCTCTACATCTACGCCTTCGACGCAGAAGGGGCCGGCCGCTGGTCCAACCTCAGCATGCCGCACGTGGACTTCACCTTCCATCCGCATGAAAAGGTTCAAACCAGCCTGATGCTCGGTTACATGTTTGCTCCGGAAGAAGACGGCGTTGGCGGCGGTGATGAACGCGGATTTCTCGCCACCCTCAAAAACACCTTTACCCTTAAAAAGAATATGTTGACGAAAGGCGACAAACTGGGCGGCCACATCCTTTTCGAGGCGATGGATCCCGGAAATTATTATTCCGAAGATCAGCAGAACCATCCGGCACTCTTCGCACGCGTTGAACTGAACTATTCCTTCTGAGAAACATACGTTCCCGGCCCCGGTTTTCCAGAAATTGGAAAACCGGGGATCAAACGGGCCAATGTCTGAAAAACGAAATGACGAACATCATAAAAGTTGAAACACCGGAACAGATTGCCGATACGGCGGAACTTGCCCGTGAAATCTGGACCAAACATTACATTCCAATCGTTGGACAGGCTCTGGTCGACTATATGCTCGAGAATTTCCAGAGCGAACACGCCATTGAGTCTCAGCTGACCGCCGGATATGAATATTATCTCATTATCCAGAATAATGAAAACGCAGGATACATCGCCCTCGTGCCGAACCCTGAAGCCAATGAACTGATGATCAGTAAACTGTATGTGTCAAAATCAGTCCGGGGTCAGGGACTCGGGCAGACCATGCTTCAGTTTGCAGAAGACATCTGCCGCGAACGCGGACTCACAACCCTGTGGCTGACCGTGAATAAAAACAACGCAGGATCCATCAAATGGTATATCCGATCCGGCTTCAGGAACGCTGAATCCATTGTTCAGGATATCGGGAACGGTTTTGTGATGGACGATTACCGAATGGAAAAGACGGTGGTATAGCCGATTTCAGAATGATCCAACCATTAGAACACTATGCCTCCGGAAGCGGCGCCGAAGTTTTGTAGACCGTTGCGTTGTAAACAGCGATCTGATCCCCTGCCCGATTCGTAACCTTGACGCGATAGTGCGCCAGCTTGCGGCTTGCAGAGACCTCTTTGGCTTTGGCTATCAAGGTATCCCCGAGCTGCGTCGCATGGAAGACCTGAATGTTGCCGTTGGTCAACAGCGCCACCTGTCCGCAGGAATTGGACGCTGCAGCCAACGCAATATCCGCCAATGCGAAAATGGATCCGCCATGGCAAACCCCGGCGGCATTGAGGTGCTCTTTTTTCACCGTCAGTTCTGCATAGGCCCGGCCTTCGCTCACGTCCGTCAGCTCGACGCCAAGCAACCGGCCCAGCTGATCGTTTTTCCGGATCAACTCTTTGATTTTTCCAGCACTCATTTCAAAACCTCCGGTTTGAAGATTCGGATTCTGGGGGTCATTGCCCGGGTCATCCCCGACCCAGGCCAAACGCTTTTTCATTCACCTCATGCAGGCGTTCCGGAAGCTGCTTGCGGATGGCATCCAGCCAAAGCTCTTCAGCAAACTCCATATGCCTGCTGAGTGCTCCGAGCAGAGCCACGTTCAGCGTCCGTTTGTTCTCAAGCTGATCGACCGGAAAATCCGCGGGGGTCACCAGCACTCCACCGTCTTTCAGCTGATGCTGATTGACGTCAACCTGATCTTCAGTCAACACAACCAGGTAATCCGCTTCTCCGGTCGGAATCATCGGGCTGAACACTTTTTTCCCGTAACGCAGATCGGAGGTAATGGCTCCACCACGCTGACTCATTCCATGCACTTCCGCCTTTTTGACATCAAACCCCAAATCAAAAACCACGTGACCGAGGATATCCGTACAGGTCAGAATTCCCTGACCGCCCAGACCTGCAAATTTTACGTTTACTGTTTTATTCACATCAAATTCCTTTCGTATTTCGTACGGCGTATTGCGTGTCAGAAATACCGACGCAACACGTAATACGCATCTATCTTACTTTTTCACCACGGGCGAATTTTGCGTCACGGGCCAGAGCGAGGATGCAGGGGCGCCGGGCGATAATCACCGTCAGATCATTCGAACCCAGCGCTTCGTCTACTGCTTTCTCATAGGCCCCGGCCTCTTTGGACGGATCGACAATAACGATTTTTTCAACGCCCATCGCCTTCAGCGTATCTTCAATGCAAACCCGGTTTTCGGCGGCCGAGTGATCCATCTTTTTTCCAGTCCCGGGATGTTCCTGCAATCCGGTCATAGCGGTGGTCGAGTTATCAAGAATCACGATCACATGACCGGTTTTTGGACGGTTGTAGATCATTTCTGCGATACCGGTCAGCCCGCTATGCATAAAGGTTGAATCTCCAATCACACTGACTACCTTGCGGGCCTGATCCTCTGGAAGCACGTGACGCATACCGAGCCCGACACCAATGGATGCCCCCATGCATACGCAGGTATCCATGGTCTCAAACGGCGGCAGCACACTGAGGGTGTAGCAGCCGATATCACCAGTAATAATGCATCCGCGTTTTTTCAGCACCTCAAAACTGAAACGATGCGGACAGCCCTGGCACAGCTGCGGCGGTTTTCCTTTTGGAGGAGCTGCTTCTTCAGAATCATCACCGGCCAGGATACGTTTTACACGTGTCACATCAAGTTCGCCGAACCGATAGCGCTCGAGCCGCGGGCGGACCTTTCCTCCGGCTGCCTGAATTTCTGTCTGAATAAAGGGGTCGCCTTCTTCAATCACGACACAGTCGTCAACCGAGGCGATAAATTCAAGCAGTGCTTTCATCGGCAGCGGCCAGCTCATGCCGATTTTGAAAATCCTTGCTTCCGGAACCGCTTCCTGGGCATGCAGTGCAGCAACACCGTTGGCGATAATCCCCAAGCGTCCTTCACCCAGCACCTGATTGGGACCGGAAGCGCAGTTCCACTCTTCCAGATCCGCCAGTTTTTTGCGAAGGGTTTTGTGCGCAAGACGCGCGTAGGCAGGGATCATGACACGCTGCTTGATGTCGCGCTGATAGTCCGCTCCGGGGCCTTCGGTCGCCTCGCAAGGCACCACAATTGTTTTTGAATGACAAACGCGGGTGCAAAGGCGAAGAATCACCGGCTGTTTCCAACGTTCGGAAAGCTCAAATGCCAACCGGGTCATCTCATAGGCTTCCTGAGAATCGGCTGGCTCGAGCATCGGCACACCGGCCGCGCGAGCGTAATTGCGGCTGTCCTGCTCGTTCTGGGAGGATGCCATTCCGGGATCATCGGCCACCGCAAGCACCATTCCTCCGGTCACACCGGTATAGGCCACCGTGAAAAACGGATCCGCCGCCACATTGAGGCCAACATGCTTCATCGTGCACAGCGTACGCGCTCCGGCAAATGCCACACCGATGGCGACTTCCGACGCGACCTTTTCGTTCGGTGACCACTGGCAGTTCACACCAAGTTTTGAGGCGTTTTCCAGGATTTCAGTTGATGGCGTCCCGGGATAACCAACGCCCAGCGTCGTTCCGGCATGCAGCGCTCCCAGAGCTACAGCTTCGTTTCCACTTAAAAGCATCCGTTCTTTACTCATAGATCTCCTTCTTTCTCTAAAAAATGTTTCACCCAGCCTGGCAAACGTAAAGGTCGGCCATCCGGATTTGTCAGGGCATGAATAGTCCAGCCTTCCGCAACCGGCGCACCGCTATCCGCCTGAGTCAGTTTTGATTCAAACTTAACCCGCACCCGACCTTCCCGAACCAGAGTCGTCTCAATGTTCAGCAGGTCATCATAGCCGGCACGTCCTTTGAATTGAAGGTGCGACTCAATAATCGGCGCCATCACTCCGCGCGCCTCCCATTCGCCATAAGGAACTCCTGCCGCACGCAGCAGTTCCGAACGCCCCACTTCCATCCACTCCAGCAGGCGGGAGTTGTAATAGGTTCCCATGCGGTCAGATTCGCTGTAACGAACCCGAACCTGATGTGTATGTCGAATCATAAAACTTCCTGTAAATGACTGAGCAGTCTACGCAATTCACAACCGCCCATTCAAGCAAACACAGGAATTTGAAAACGCCCCAAAAAAATGAATAAATGGACGAACTCTCTCCTTACTCCCCCGAAAAGGCAAAAAACAAAAGCAGTTTGACGAATTCTTACCAACAAGATAATATTTATGCAGTTCAGCGCTCTACCTATGAAAACCTTAAATGTTTGATCATACTTTATTATGAAACACCGAGCCGCAGGCTGTTTTCGTAAGCTCAAGGCAACCATTCACATATCTTATGTGATTGTCCTGGGGCTGATGTGGGCAGACGAGTGTTTTGACCTCCCGTACCTTCTCAAGATTGGCCCTCAAACACCACCAAACTACGCAGAATCACTTCTCGAAAGTGCCGCGGTCATTGTCATTTGGTTCATTACAATCCGCACCTGTAAAGGATTTCTAACAAAGATAAAAGTACTGGAAGGACTGCTGCCTATCTGTTCAGCATGCAAAAAGATAGGAAGCAATGGACAATGGCATGAAATCGATGCCTATATTTCAGAAGAATCAGAAGCAGACTTCACTCATTCATTATGCCCGGATTGTCTGCGAAAACTATATCCCGAGATCGCCGACTCTGTCCTGAAACAGCTCAATAAAAACAATAACAGCTGACGATCGCATTCATTACTTATCGATCCTTGGGATCGATGGTCCATCACCGTCCAAAAGAAGAGTCAATTCCTTATCTATAACTTTGAGTTCCAAACATTTTTTCACGGTTAAAATCCTGATCCAACCTTGCGGTTAATTGAGGGTTTTAATACCCTGACGGGTCTTAAATGATTCGAAAGGAATTCAGAATGCGCGATTTATGGAACGATCATGAGAACCTGATTCATCCATCATCCACGGCGGATTATATGGGTGAGGACCAGCTTCGCACTCTACAGCTTCAACGTCTTCGGGCGGTCACCAAACACGCCTACGAAAACCAGAAACTCTTCCGCGAACGGATGGATGCCAAAGGACTCACCCCCGAGGATATTAAGACTCTCGAAGATGTTAACCTGCTTCCTTTTACCCAGAAAACCGACCTTCGCGACACCTACCCCTATGGGCTTTTCTGCGTTCCCATGAATGAAGTCGTCCGGCTGCATGCTTCTTCCGGAACCACCGGAAAACCGATTGTTGTCGCCTATACCGAAGAAGACATCGAAGTCTGGAAAGAAGTGATGGTGCGCACTTTTGCCTGCGCGGGACTGCACCATGGCGACATCATCCAGAATGCCTACGGATACGGACTGTTCACCGGAGGGCTCGGCGCTCACTACGGCGCAGAGGCTCTCGGCGCCACGGTTATTCCAATTTCCGGAGGAAACTCCGAGCGGCAGATTATGGTGATGCGCGACTTCGGCTCAACGGCCATCTGTTCGACTCCCAGTTATTTCCTTCACCTCATTGAGTATGCCGAAGAAATGGGCGTCGACTGGAACGATATCCCCTTGCGCGCCGGCGTGTTCGGCGCCGAGCCGTGGAGCGATGAAATGCGTGAATACATTGAAGGCCGCACGGGAATCAAAGCCTACGATATTTACGGTCTGTCTGAAATCATCGGCCCCGGCGTCGCCTCGGCCTGTTCCGCGCAGCGCGGGCTGCACATTTTCGAAGACCATTTTCTTTTTGAAATCGTCGACCCTGTCACTGACGAACCGATGCCCGACGGCGAAGAAGGTGAACTGATCATTACCACACTCAGCAAACGAGCAATGCCTGTAATGCGCTACCGCACACACGACATTACCAGTGTGATCACCGAAAAATGCTCCTGCGGCCGCACGGTTCGACGCATTGAACGCATCGCGCGCCGTTCCGACGACATGTTTATCATTCGCGGCGTCAACGTCTTCCCATCACAGGTCGAAGCCGCTCTGCTGAAAGCGGAAGGTACCCTGCCGCACTACCAGATCATTCTGACCAACCAGGACGGCATGGACCAGATGGAGGTTCAGGTAGAAGTCACAGACGAAGTGTTCAGCGACACCGTTCGAGGGCTCGAAGAACTGAAGAAAAAAATCCATGAAGCAATCACCCATATTCTGGGCATCCGTGTAAAACTGACGCTGGCGGAACCGAACACGATTGCCCGTTCTCAGGGAAAAGCAAAACGAGTCATCGACCAGCGGAATAAATAGAATTTCGTATTACGTATTATGCATTGAGCGGCAAAAGCAGTACGCATTATGAAGTACGCAACAAGGAGACAAAAATGAAACTGAAGCAACTGTCTGTTTTTCTTGAAAACAAACCCGGTCGTCTGCGTGAAGCATGCGACATTCTCGGGGCAAACCATATCAATCTACTGACTCTCTCGCTCGCCGACACTGAACAATTCGGTATTTTACGGTTAATTGTCAATGACTCTGAAACGGCCAAGGCCGTTCTCGAGGAGGCGGGATTCGTCGCAAAAATCACAGAAGTTATTGCTGTGGAAGTCAAAGACGAGCCCGGCGGACTGAGCAATGTGCTGAAGATCGAAGAAGACGCCGGCATAAGCGTCGAATACATGTATGCCTTCACGATCAAGAGCGGAGAAAACGCGGTCCTTCTCTTCCGTTTCGACAATATGGACAAAGCTATTGACGCCCTCCGAACCGCCGGGTTCAATGTTTTGGAAGCCAACGAAATTCATCAAAGGGCCGCCCGATAATGACTCCGAATCTCCCCGAAAACCGAATTCTCGATCACGCAGAAATGCTTCCGCGCGGCGAACTGCAGGCACTGCAGCTCAAACGGCTGCAAAAAGCCGTTGCTCACGCCCAGAATATCCCTTATTACCAAGATGCCTTTGCGAAAGCTGGAATCCTTGCCGACTCGATCCAGTCGCTGGATGATTTGCGCCGATTGCCCTTCACCACCAAAGACGATTTGCGCGAGCAATATCCTCTCGGCATGCTGGCCGTGGACCGTTCCGAAGTCCTGCGTTTTCACGGCTCTTCCGGCACCACCGGAAAACCGACCATGGTGGCGTATACCCGCAATGACCTGAATATGTGGGCAAATCTGTGCGCCCGCTTTCTGACCGCGGGCGGCCTGCGCCCCGAACACACGGTTCAAATCGCCTTTGGTTACGGTCTGTTTACCGGCGGATTCGGACTGCACTATGGCGTCGAGCGGGTCGGGGCCTCCGTAATCCCAGCCGCCGCCGGCAACACCCCCAAACAAGTCATGCTGCTGATGGACATGCAGGCCGACGCGCTTGTCTGCACACCGAGTTATGCCCTGACCATTTCCGAATTTATTATCTCCAACGATATTCCACGTGACGCTCTCAATCTCAAATATGCGTTCTTCGGCGGAGAGCCATGGACTCAGGATATGGCCGACCGCATTGAATCCGAACTCGGCATTGCCAGCTTCAACAATTACGGGTTGAGTGAAGTCATCGGCCCGGGCATCAGCGGAGAATGCATTGCCAAAAACGGCATGCACATATCCGAAGATTATTTCATCGTTGAGTGCATCAATCCGCAAACGCTCGAACCGGTAGCGCCCGGCGAACAGGGCGAACTGGTTTTCACCACACTGTGCCGCGAGGCCATGCCTATCATCCGCTACCGCACCCGGGACATCGCCTCGCTCAATCCCGAGCCGTGCTCCTGCGGACGCACCACCATGCGCATGAGCCGCGTCACCGGCCGCAGTGACGACATGCTGATCATCAAAGGCGTCAATGTCTACCCTTCGCAGATCGAACAGGCGCTGCTGCGCGTCGAAGGCACTGCGCCGCACTATCAAATCATCGTGGACCGGCCCGACCGCACCGACATTGCCACCGTACAGGTGGAAATGACCGAAGAACTTTTCAGTGCCGGCATGAAGGAAATGCAGGAACTCAAAGAAAAGATCAGTCGCGCCGTTCAGGGCATCACCGGCCTGCGCATGAACATCGAGCTGGTTTCACCCAATACACTGGAACGTTTCACCGGAAAAGCCAGCCGCGTCAAAGACCTGCGCCGCGAAAAAGGACTGATCTGATTTTCCAGATATTGGGAAACTCATAAATCCAGCGGATGTCAGGACATCAAATCGATTTTCCGTCCCAGGAAACATTGGATGGAAGAGAGTCCGGCTCACAAAAATCTCTGGTAACCGTATCTCCGGCTGGGGTTTCAATTGAAACCCGCACCCACAGGCCAATCGGGTCGGCATCTCCTTTATCCCCATCGTCAGAATAATATTGATGATCCAGCGCCCAAGACTTGATGACAAAAGATCGAGTTTCTGCTTTATATCGCTCTTCTGGCCTCAAGTTAATATCAAGAGAGTCCTCATAATACTTTTGCTCTGATTTGGAACGATGTTTAAGATTTCTTCCACCCACCGCGTATCCAGCTCTCCATTCAATATCCAGTGTATAAAAAAAACGGCATTCCACCTTTAAATTGTTCAGATTAATTGACGACCTATTGCGAAAATCGAGGACATAAACAAACCCTGAGTAATCTATATCAATTCCATCACCATCGTCAAAAAAACCAAGCTTCTTGACCTCTTTGCCGCTCAATGAAGACTGATCGATTTTGATCGTCAGTTTTTCAAAAGCAGCTTCAAGATCATTGACTGAAACATCCTCTGCAAATCCAGGGCCTGCACAAACAATTCCGCCGATAAGAAAAGTAATTATTTTTTTTATCATAAGAGTAAACCTAGCAAGGCAAAATCAGATCCTCAAGATAACAGACTTATTTCCTTTAAAGAAAAAGACGACACGACTTTCGTTTCTCTGCGAAAAAACTGTTACCTATCGGTAATAGCTTGCCAGAAACCGATCAGCATCAGAAGACAGCCCGGCCCGTTCGGCGAACTTCTTGTATTCCACAATCAATACATAGACTTTCTGACCGCTGCCGTCCTTGCGCTGATCCCGCAGAATGCGTTCTATGGCCTCCATACCCTCTCGAGCATTTCCCTGTGCGAGCAACTGATTGGCCTGGGCCAACACAAGATCCTGCTGCAGATCGTCTCTTCGGGAAGCGACTCTCGCCACTTCCCGTCGAAGAAGTTTTTCAGCCGCCAGCGCATCGCCGCTTCGTTTCAGGAGGACTGCCTGCTGCTGCAGGGCGTCCGCGGCAACATCCGGAAAATATTTAAAACAAACTGCTTTTTCCTTCAGCAGTTCGATTGCATCTTCAATACAATCCGTATTGACCAGAACTTCACATTCCATTTCCCAGGCAGCATCGCACAGAGAATCGACCTCACGTGCTTTTCGTGCTGCCGCTAACGCCCCCGAAAAGAAATCTTCGTCCTGCAGGATCTCGGCAAGATGAACCAACACCGAAGCATCGCGGAATTTTTTTGGCTGCAGGGCCCGTGAACAGAAATACTCGAGTTCATGATCTGTCATTTCCCGGTCCGTTTGCGGATGAATGGCAAACCCGGTGGCATACCCCTGTTTGGAATAACGACCGATATCCATCTCCCATTCTTCTTTTCTCTTCATGAACCCGAACCAGGCATGTCCTCCGTATTTACCCCGGCCGTGAAAATAGAGACAGGGAATGCCGTGAGCCCGGGCAGAAACAACGCAGTAATAAGCCTGATCCACACAAATTCCGAAACATTCCTGAATTTCCTGCAAGGTGTATTCGTGATGCGGCCAGATATAGATCTTTCGAAGAAGACGGGTCAGATCGTAAGTAATCTCGTCATAGTGTTTTCCCCACAGGCTGCGACTGCCATCCACATTTTCCAGCGCCCACTCCAGCTCGCCAAGCGGCGTCGGAACGTCGACAACAAACACCAGCGAATCGACCGAAAGCTCGTCATAAGAGACCTTGGTTTTCGCTGAGCTGTAAAGCCGTTTGAAATAATCATAATACAGAGAAACATCTTCATCCGGCGGAAGCCACCCTTCTCCAATCTGGTTGTGCATTTCCCTGCGTGGAGTATCCCAAACAACTGCCATGGCGAGAATCAGATTCAGAAACTGATCTCGGGATTCGGGATCATGATCGTAAAGCTTTTGAATGATGAGAGCTGCTTCAGACGTATTATCGTCATCTGTAAGAGTTTCTGCTACCAGCCGTATTCGTTCATTTGAAGTGAACAGCCAACTCCAAACCTGGGGGGAAATATCAGAGGCATCCTGAAATGCTTCCAGACTTCTGGCACAACAGGCCACTGCTGACATCTCATCCAAAGCCACCGAGTCATCCTGAGCAAAAGATCCGGCCCGTACTCTTAGATATTTACGTAAGGCCTCGACTCCTGCACGCCCCTGTCCTTCGGCCAGACTTTTAACCAGAATTTCCCGGGAAACCTCCACCGCATCGAGCTCATCAGACCCCAAACTTGAAAAAAGCCTAATCAACTCGGAAGAAGTCGGGTTTGCTGCCACATATGCATCCACCTCAATCGGAAAAATATCAGCAATCTCTATGGGCGTATTGGTTACAGACAAAGCAACATCATTTGTAGAAATAACTTCTGCCGGAGCTTCATTTGCAGAGGAAGCCGCCACCGGCACATTATTGGTTGTTAAATCCAGCGCAGAATCGCTCCATACCCAACAACCTGCCGTCACAAAAACAACCTTTATAAACAATCGATTCATTGCTTCGAAAATCTCACGAATAAATTAGAATTTCTACAAATTTGTGATAAAAAAAATATCTTTCATATTTTAGCCAGCAGAAAGAAGCCCCATGCGACAAGTTATTTCAGTCATGCTCATCTTTTCCGCACTCTGGTTTCCGACAATTACATCTGCAATTATACTCGTTGAAACGAACGGAGTATCCATTGATGGAAAAATTTCATCATACGCCCCGTCAACCGCTCTCGTAAAAGTCAATCAGGATGGACAGCTGATCACACTTCCGCTTTCCTCTTTCACCGCCGAAAGCCAGGAAACCGTTATACTCTGGAAAGCGGATAAAAACTTTAAGCGAAAATCCAATCTGAGCGTAACCCTCCGACCCAGTTACACCGAATCCTCAAGTAACATCGTCGGTACCATTACCGATTCTTTTACAAAAAAAGAGCGTGAAGACACCATCGGCACAGAGGTTCGAAGCACCTGCATTTACAACATAGCCTTGAAAAATGAATCCGATACCCCGTTCAAAAGCCTCAATGTTGACTATCGTATTTTTTTCACACACCGCCTGACATCGGACGATGTCGGTCAATATCAACTGGCAGGAAGCATTGAGCGAGACACTCTTCTCCCCGGGACCACCTGGAATTTTAAAACCAATCCCTTTATCAGTTCTATCAGTTATCAATCCGCACCGGGCATTCGGTGGGGAGGACGACCGTTCGATACCGGGTCTAATGTCCTGGGAATACTGCTCCGTGTCCGAAAACCCGGTCTTTCAGACGAATGGATCGAACAGGAAGTTGAAGACGGAGAAATTCCCCGCAAACGCGACCGTGCCACTTACCAGAAAATATACGAATAAAAACCTGAGTCAGACTGGGGACCAAATGAGAAAACATATCATATCAGCCTTGCTTTGCGCCAGCACCTTTGCACATGCCCAGACACATCTGGACATTAAAGTTCCGGACACTGTGGAAAGTGACCTTTTCGGCCCCGTTAAATCGACTCATACAGTTTATCAAAAAGAAATTTTCAAAAGCAGCTACTCAAAACACACAACCCGAGAGAAAGAGCGTATCTATGATGAAAAAGGCAACCTGATGACCGCGATTGACACGGACGTCGATGACGACACGTCCAAGCACACAGTTTACGCGTACACAACCAATGGATGCCTGTTCGAAAAAACCATCAATGATTCAGAAACCGAAACAAATAAAACATACAGGTATACGATCGACATAGAATCCGGACAGATTCTTCGCCAGAACTTAAATAATGGCACATTCAGGATCACCGCCTACACGCCCGCCGGATATGAATATTACATCGAAGAAAGATCTTCCAGCAACACTCTGACCCGGGCCACCCAAATCAAGCGACTGCTCAACAACAGGGAGTACGAATCAACGACCTTCGATGCCGAAAACGAACCGACCAGACTCTCCGTATTCAAATGGAGTTCTTACGGATTACTGAGGGAGTACAGCTACAAGTCTTTTGCCACAAACGGATACTCCTTCATCACGACCTATACACACCCTCAAAAAGATAAAACCGGTAATTGGACAAAACGGATTTCAAAAATTCATATGATCCATGACGGCAAAAAAACGCTGTACGGCAAGGAGATCGCCACCCGTAAAATCAAATATTTTGACGAATAAACATTCCGCCGCTCTTCGCGCCCTCCGCAGGGCCTAGAAAAAAAACAACAACAAACCCTGCCACTATCGCACTTAAAACCTGCAAGGTATCTCATCAGAACCGAAATGGGCTCTTCTAAGGTTTGGAAAAGAAAGATGCGCCCTCATGCAATGAGTTTCAAATCATTGCAAGCCCCGCTGAACGAAAATGTTTTGCTTTTGGTTTGTTTTTGCTTTCTTTCATTTCGTGTTCGGCAGATTGAGCTGTTTTAGATACATTTTTACCCGGTTTTTATATTAAGGGATTAACTAAGAGGAGAAAAAATGGATCTTAAGCTGATTGCAAACACCATTCGCGGCCTGTCAGTGGACGGCGTACAGGCTGCCAACTCAGGTCATCCGGGGCTTCCGCTCGGCATGGCGGATGTCGCCGCAGTACTCTGGACGCAGTTCCTGAAACACAACCCGGACAACCCGGACTGGGCCGACCGCGACCGCTTTGTTCTGTCTGCCGGGCACGGTTCAATGCTGATCTACAGCCTGCTTCACCTCGCCGGTTACGATCTGCCCATGGAAGAACTGAAAAATTTCCGTCAGTGGGGAAGCAAAACGGCCGGCCACCCGGAATACGGCCACACGATCGGTGTAGAAACAACAACCGGACCGCTCGGCCAGGGGTGCTCCAATGCCGTCGGAATGGCGCTGGCTGAAAAAATGCTGGCCGCACGCTTCAACACCGAAGCACAAAAAATCGTCGACCACTACACCTACGTTATCGCGTCCGAAGGTGAATTCATGGAAGGCATCTCCCACGAAGCCTTTTCATTCGCCGGAAATCATGGTCTTGGCGACCTGATCGTTTTCTACGATGAAAACTTCATTTCCATCGAAGGCGACACCCACATCACCTACACCGACGATGTTGAAAAACGCATGGAAGCCTACGGATGGCACGTCCAGCGTATCAACGGCCACGACTATGACGACATCATCAACGCCACCCGCGTTGCTCAGAAGGAAGTCAACAAACCTTCCGTCATCATCTGCAACACCACCATCGGTTTCGGATCACCGAACAAAGCCGGGTCTCACGACTGCCACGGCGCCCCGCTCGGCGAAGACGAAGTGGCTCTGACCAAAGAAGCGCTCGGCATGCCGTCTGACAAACATTTCTATGTTCCGGACGAAGTCTACGCAACCTTCAAAGAAGCCGCCGTTGAAAATGCAAAAAAAGAGGCCATGTGGAATGACCTGTTTGCAGAATATGCCAAAGCCAATCCCGAGAAAGCTGCGGAATGGAAGCAGTGCATGAAAGGCGAACTGCCGGAAACACTGGGCAAACTGATTGCCGACTTCGAAGCAGGCGGCTCCATCGCAACCCGTTCTGCTTCCGGAAAAGTGCTGCAGGATCTGGCGAAAGCGGTCCCATATCTTATCGGCGGTTCTGCCGACCTGGCTCCGTCCAACAACACGAACCTGAAAGATATGGGCGACATCGGCGCGAACTCCTTTGATGGACGCAACCTCCACTTCGGTGTGCGCGAAATCGGCATGGGCGGCATCATGAACGGAATTCAGGTGCATGGCGGATTCCGCGTGTTCGGAGCCACCTTCCTTGTCTTTGCCGACTACGTCCGCCCAACCACTCGTGTTGCGGCCCTGATGAACCTGCCGGTTATCTACGTCTACACGCATGACAGCTTCTACGTCGGAGAAGACGGGCCGACCCATCAGCCGATCGAAACGCTGATGAGCCTGCGCATCACCCCGAACGTCACTGTTATCCGTCCGTCAGATGCCACCGAAACCAAAAGCGCATGGATTGCCGCGCTGGAAAACAAATCCGGCCCGACCGCCCTGCTCCTGACCCGCCAGAACCTTCCGATCTTTGATCGCGAAGAGTTCGCCCCGGCTGACAACCTCAAAAAAGGCGCCTACACCATTTGGGAAAACGCCGAAAGCGATCACGACATCCTGATTGTCGCCAGCGGCTCTGAAGTCTGGATTTCCATCGAAGCCGGTAAAAAACTGGCCGAAGAAGGCAAAAAGGTTCGGGTCGTCAGCATGCCGAGTTGGGAACTCTTTGAAAAACAGGATGCGGAATACAAAGCTTCCGTCTTTCCGGCAACCACAAAATGCCGCCTCGCCGTTGAAGCAGGTTGGCCGGCCGGCTGGGAAAAATATGTCGGTGATGCCGGAAAAATCATCGGAATTGACCACTTCGGTGCATCAGCTCCAGGCGGCAAACTTGCAGAAGAATTCGGAATCAACGCCGACAACATCTACAAAACCGCCAAAGAAATGATCGGCTAAACCCCGGTTTCCAATCTTTGGAAACAATGGTTCCGAACCTCGGAACAAACGGGCCGGATTTTTCCAAACCTTGGAAAATCCGGCCCGTTTTGTTAGCTTTGAAAGCAAGGCTTCTGCGGTTTTAACTGGAAGAATATGACTGTTATCATTATGATTCGCGGCCATAGTAGAAAGAGTTACTGAACGATGAGCGCTGAAAAAAACCATTCCAAACCTGCCGCAAAAGAACTGTCCTCAGAAATCAGAGATGTTTTGATCTCGATCGGCCGGGGGTTGGGAACTGTCGGCGTTTACGGGCCGGATCATCCGTCCGTAGAACTGATCGTAGATCAGGCCCACGAAGCTCTGCAGGAAGCTTTAAAATCCGGCGACGTTGCCATCGGCTCATTCAACGGATCGTTAACCGTGGACGAAGAACCGGTGGAAGTACGCGATATCCCGGTGAAAACGCTGGAAAAACGTCTGGTCTCGATGAAGGTTTCCCATCTGGTGCTGCACTCCGGCCTGTCCAAAGACGAACTGAAGCAGCTCCTTTCGGCCCTTTGTGCCCCGTCCGGCGAAGCCATGAAAGAAACGCTGTCCAAAAGCGGTCTTCAGCACGTCGAAATGGAGGATGTCAAATACGTCACGCTTCGCGACGGGGAAAAAAAGACCGGGAAAGGCGGCGGAGCACTCGACGAGATCCCTCCGGCTCAGGTCAGTCAGATTGTGGCATTCCTAAAAGGACAGGCTTCATCTGACAATGCAAAGGAAAGCCTCAAAAAAGCAGTTTCAGATCCGGAAAAACTGGGACAAATGATTCTGGAAGCCGCCGCAATTCGTCAATCCGGCGTGGATGTTGGCAATGGAGAATCGCTGGCCGATATTGTGATCGGCTGCCTGCGCAGAACTTATGACGGCCTCCGTAAAGAGCCGGAATTCAGAAATGTTCAAGGCAAGGCAAACCTGACTAAAGCAATGATGCTACTCGAAAAAACAGTACTGGATAAGATCCACAAATCCCTCGGCGCAAAGCACCCGGAAATTGACCGCCGGATCATTAAAGCCATCCGCGAGATGGAGGAAGATCGTCAGTTTGAAATCATGACGGCGCACTATTCCTCGCAGAGCGAAAAGCTGAATACGGTTGAAAGCAAAATTATTGACGCCATCAAAACCTATGGCCGGGAAAAAGCAATCCAGCAATTTAAAGAGGCCGGCATTGCTCAAAAGGACTGGCAGCGACTGATGGTTCAGGCAGGAGAGCCTCCGGTTGAAACCGGATCCGGCCCTTCTTCCGGACTTCCCGGCATGGACATGAGCGCTCTGGCGGTGGTGCTTGAAAAGCTGGAAGGCCTGATGCAGATCGAAACGCAGGATGCGAATCAGATGCGCACTCTCGTCAATGTGACGAAAAACGGCCTGACCAATTATACAAACCGTATCGAAAGCCGTATTGAAGAACTGGAAGGCCAAATACAGCTTGATGAGTCTGTATCCCCAACCATTGAAGCCCATGCAGGACATCTCAGCCGGGAAGATCTGATGTTGGAAATATCAAACCTGACATTGGCTCTCGTGCAACCGCTTACTGTGGTTAATGCATCCCTCGAAGCTGCGAAGAAACATGCTCAAGACGACATTCAGCAGGAACTTCTGGACCTGGCTTACCTGAGCGGACAGCGCATGCAGTCTCTGGCCAAGCGAATGATGATTCTGGTTGGATACCCTGCACTTGAAAGCATGAAATAATCAGGGATTATTCACCAGAGAAAATCCGCGTTCCAGCAATCGTTGAGCCCACTGGTTTCGCACTTCTTTTTGCTGACATCCCATCACCACCGCGATAATACGGATGCCGTCGCGTTTTGCGGTCGCCGTGAGTGAAAATCCACCCGCTCGAAAATAACCGGTCTTCAGCCCATCGCAACCTTCCATGGTATTCAGAAGCTTGTTGGAGCTGGTCATCCTAACCGGATTTTCCTGCCGGAAATCACGCATATACACGGAGGAGTATTTCAGCGTTTCCGGATGGGCTTTTAATAAAGCATCCGCCAGTCGCGCCATATCCAGCGCAGAGGAAACATCCGGTAACTGCCCAGGTTCCGGCGGCAGGCCATGCACGTTATGAAAGTACGTAGAGCGCAGCCCCAATTCCCGAGCCTTTGCAGTCATTCGTTCCGCATGAGCCTCCTTGCTGCCGGAAGCGGTATACGCCAGAGCCGTAGCTGCATCATTCGCGGAATGAACCATCGTTGCATAAATGAGTTCTTCCAGTGGAAAAACCTCGCCCTCCTTGAGCCAAACCTGCCGTCCTCCGATCCGGGCAATGTCCCGGGTAACCGTCACCGGCTGATCCAGCCGCAGTTTGCCTGCATTGATATCATCGAGCACAATAAACAGGTTCATCATCTTGGTCATGCTGGCCGGATAGGCTTCGGCTCCGGCATGATCTTCCCATAAGACCCTGCCGCTGCCGGACTCCATCACCACCGCACTGTAATACGGATCCCTCACACGCGAATCAAGAGCCCACGCAGACGCCCCCAAGAAAATGAACCACAACGAAAAGCCGACACCGAATATTTTTTTCATAACAGACATAAATAAAGGTTGTACCGAACCGCGCCGCAGAACAAAAGCTAAGGCATGATTTTTTACAGCCTGAGGCTCAATCCTGATGAAACAGAACCAGCCCGGATTCGCGCAGGCTCATAAAGTCATCGACTCCCTCTCGGGTTTTGCGTCCGATAATCATATGGTCCAGGACCGTGATTTCCATCATGTGTCCAGCCTCCACCAGCTTGCGGGTGACTTTAATATCCTGAGCCGACGGCGACGGATCGCCCGACGGATGGTTGTGCGCGAGAATCACGTGTGCCGCTGAATGCTGAACCGCCGGCTTAAAAATTTCACGCGGATGAACCAGGCTTGAATTCAGCGTTCCTCTCGACACTTCGCACGGCGGGACCATTAAACGATTCTTAATATCCAGGAGCAGTACCCAGAACACTTCGCGATCCAGCCCTCGGGCGCGCTCGCGCAAAACAGCAGCAGCTTCTTCCGGCGATGCAATACGCGGGTTCTCACCGACGTTTTCCTGAACCAGCCTTCGCCCCATTTCGAGCGACGCTTTCAGAATTTTTGCTTTTTCCTTACCAACGCCGCGGATTTTCTGAAGCTCTGCTGCGGATGCCCGGGACAACGCGCTGAGCGATCCGTATTGAAGCAGAAGCATTTCCGCCAGTTCAACCACGTTGAGCCCGGCCACGCCGGTCCGGAGAATCAGCGCCAGCAAATCGCTCTCCGAAAGGTTTTCCGGACCGACCCGATCGAATTTCTCGCGCGGTTGCAGTGCCTTGGGCAAATCTTTCACCCGCACCCGATAGACTTCGATCCCCTCTCTGACGCACTTTCCAATCACTGAAAAAGTTATAACAAATCATTATCAACTTGAAAATATTTATTCATCTCGCAGTTTTTATGAACCCGGAAGACCCAAACGGACGAATTAAACAAATTCTCACTTAAAGCAATGTGGATTGTGCGATAGTCTTTTTAAACGGAAGGTACATACTATGAATACACGAATTGCAATTGTGACGGGAGCCACCTCCGGCATCGGAGAAGCCACTGTCCGAAAACTGATTGAAGTCGGCATGCAGGTGGTTGGAAACGGACGTACGCGTGAAAAACTCGCCACCCTCGAGAAAGAGCTGGGAAGCAACTTCTGCGGCGTAGCCGGTGATGCCGGCGATGAAAAAGTGATTGACCAGCTGTTTGCGGAAGCGCAGGAACATTTTGGCGGCGAAGCCAATCTGGTTGTCATCAATGCGGGCCGAGGGCTCGGTGGATCAGTTACCACTTCTGACCAGTCCCAGCTAGACGACCTTTTGAACGTTAATGTTAAAGGAGCAGCGCTGCTGATGCAGAAAGCCGCCCTGAAAATGGTGAAACAACAGGAAAAAGGCTTTCCAAAGTCGGCGGCAGACATCGTCATTATCGGATCCGTAGTCGGTCGCCACATCTCACCTTTCAGCGCGGTATATGGCGCGTCTAAGTTTGCAGTCCATGCCCTGGCAGAAGGATTGCGCCGCGAAGTCGGCCCGAAAGGTGTCCGCGTATCACTGGTCCAGCCGGGCATCGTCATCAGTGGATTTCAGGACGTGGCAGGCTACAGCGATGAATTAGTGCAGGGGTTTCATGACAAATTCGGCCCGTTGCCGACTGCCGCGGATATTGCAGATGCAATCTGCCATGTGACCACACTGCCGCCTCACATTAACATCAGCGACATTGTTGTCCGACCAACACGACAGGAATATCCGTAAAAACGTTCTGGCAGGTTCCGGTCAGCGCCTGCGGCGGGACGGAACCGAGAGCGTTCCATTAAAAAACTCAATAATATGCCCTTTTTCGACCAGCCATCGAATGGGGTTGAGAATTTCATGAGCTCTCTCTGAATCTTTTTCCGCACCGGGACGCAGTCCTTCCACCAGCTGCAACCGGGTTGAACCGGGATGATCAGCCAGAAACTCGAGAATAGCCCGGATTGTATCCACTGCCGCTTCCGGCGCGATGGGATCCGGCTTCACCGCGGTAATAAAATTAATGTTTTTCCCCGCCTTAAACGTATAGAGGTGAAGGTGCCGGAATGCCGCGCGCATGGCAAATGCGAGCGAAATCGGGAAACGGCTTTCCTGCTGCCAGGCTTCGCGCACCATCCGGATCAGATTGTAGTCTTTAATTCTGCGGGCGAGAGAGGATGGCAACACCGCGCGGGTCACTTCCTCAATCTCAGCTTCGGCGATATGGGTTTTCACATACTCTTCAGCCTGCAGCAGTGAAAACTCTTTGCCGCCGTCTTTGAGGCGGTAAACCGTTTTTTTAGAAGCGTCCTGCTTCCACTGCTCGATCAACTCTTCGTCGCGAACCGTCTGTACTTTTTCCTTAAAGCGCTCAAACGGCATCCCGGCATAACTGGTGCGGTGGATTTCTGCCAGACGATCGGTATAGCTGTGATGATTCGGCGGCCCGATCAGAATGTCGTCAATTTTTCCAATCATTGGAAAAACTCCGGACGGCGTTTCAACTTCGATCTCCTCAATCTCGAAAAAATCCTCCAGATGATTGTCCAGCAGCTGCCGCAACAGCACATCGCGATCGGTTGCAACCATTTTGGAGCGTTTCCCCTGATACAGCTTGAAGTCTTCAGCACCCGGCTCGACTTCCAGCTTCACCAAATGGCCGCGCGGGTCGGACAGGAAAATATGCGCAAGATCAATCAACGGATAGGCACGTTTGGAGTGATGAATCTGGCGGACCAGCGACGATAATCGTTTCTGTTCCGGCAGGAACTTAATCGTCACCGGAAGGTCCACTTTGGCCGACCGAGGGCGAACCTCCCGAGGCTTCCTGTCATGATGGGATGGAGGTCGCCGACCGGAACGCGGAGAGCTGTCTCGGCGCTCCCGGCGCTCGCCACCGCGACGCGGCGGGCGGCCCGAGCGCTCCTCAACGGCATGATAGTGGTTTTCACCCGGCTTTTTCTTTGCCCATTGGGGCACGAAGTTAAGATCGAGGAGAATATCCTCGTCAGGCCGGCCGGCATTTGTCCTCGTTGTACTGTGTTCAGACATGGCAAAACCTTTTGCTTTCAGACTCCATTAGTATACGCTTTCCAAGGTTTGGAAAAGTAAAAACCTGTCAGAGGACTATGAATACACAAGAAATCAACGATAATCTGGAAAAATACTCATCGGCAATCACTCTGTCGGACATGGAAATTTTTGTATTTCCGGAACTTCTGTACGCTCTGGTGCTGGCCAACATCATGAGCCCGCGGGTCTGGGTATGGCGCGATGACCCCTGGTTTGAAAAAATTGATAAAATGTCACCCAGCAAAAAAGTCAACCGGCTCAAGCAGTACATCATCGACCACTACGAATTTAATCTCGACCTGGACACGTGGGGTTTGACGGATCAGCAGACGGAACTCAAACGTTTTGCCCCGTTCATGAACCGGGAAACCATCAGCGGCTCCAACGCCCTGTTCGGCTACGAGGGAGACAAACATTACTTCGATCTGGATATCCGCCGCCATTTCGGACTCGAAAAATACAACGATACCATCATTCCTTACTGGAAGACTGAAACGGTCGAAGCCATGGATGCATTCTGCCGCAAAGAAAATTACCGGCTCGGCGCCGGAGAATGCGTCTCTCTCTCAACCCTCTACGCAGCCGCACTTTTTATTATCTGCAAGATACCGCTCGAAGACATCTTTCTGATGGCCACTCCGCTCCACTCTCAGAATTTCATTGCCTACAACGGCGGCTTCCTGACCAACAACCGGCGCATTGTAACCAAAAACATGTGGTTCAACGGAACCGAGCTGACCGACAAGGCTCAGCGCGCGCTGCGCAATGAGCAGATTACCATGGTCATGAACAACACCGGTATCGTGCACAGCGTTTATGATGAAATGAGCATGAATGCCGATGAATACGAGCGATTCAAACAACAGGTCGGCGACTATCTCACCTCGCCGATCACATTTGAAATTCTCGCCAACTTCCTCCGCCAGCACTCGCGATACCAGACCTGTTTCCAGATTTGTCGCGACTGCCACGGCAAAAAGCAGTGGATTCCCGCAGAGCGCGCCTATGCATATGAACACGCCGGACCGTATAAAGTAAGCGATAACACCCGTGACAAACTGCTCGCCGACATCGACTGCGACGAGTTCTACTGCGAACCGATGAGCGACCGCATCTGCCTCAATCGCCTCGAAGAGTTCTTTCACAACAACCCGATCGAGCATTACGACAGCCAAAGCATGATGGAACTCGGCAAAAAACTCGAATGCACCAGCGAGCATAAAAATGAAATGCTCTGCGCCCTGGCCGGATTTGTTCATCTGGATCCTGAATTTCCAGACTCCGGAAATAAAATTTCCAAACCTTGGAAAAAGCTGGAACTGACACCGCAAATGGACCGCGAGGAAATGATTGCGTACGTGGAATCAATGCGTTCCGAAAACCCATCAGCCGATCTGTCGTTCTATGCCCTGCGCGACATGAGCCGCTGCGAATGGACCCCATTCCTCAAAGCCGCCACCGAACGCAATCCAGTCTGCATCGAGGAAACTAAAGAAATCAGCGACGAGGAACTTTTCCAAATCCTGGAAAAAATGGAAACCCAATCCATCTATGACGAGTCCCGCATTGCCCAGCCGGACGAAGTTTGGAACTTCCAAACCGGGGACGGTCTCGAAAAGGCCATTCTGCTTTCCAACGTTTGGAAAAACCGGCATCCGGACGAAGACGTTCAACTGGAGATTCAGCCCGACCGGGTCAAGTTTTCCTCCGCCGATCGAACCATTATGTTTGAATCCTCAAAGGGTCTGACAAAAAATATAACCCTTTAGGGGTTGCGATCTTTACTCAAACCGGGATGATACCCGGCTTTCGGAAGGGCCTGAACGGGTTTCAGGCCCTTCTTTTTTTTATTTTGAGCGGGGATTTTTTATGTTGGATTTTTTTCAGAAGAAACACGGAACATTCAAAAATGATATCCTTTCGGGCATCACGGTCGCGCTGGCCCTTGTGCCGGAAGCAGTCGCTTTCTCTTTTGTGGCCGGGGTTGAACCGCAGGTCGGGCTTTTCTCGGCATTTATGGTCGGACTGATCGCCGCCGTTTGCGGCGGACGTCCCGGAATGATCTCCGGCGCAACCGGCGCAGTTGCGGTGGTTATCGCTCCGCTGGTAGCCAGCCATGGCGTGGAATACCTTTTTGCAGCAATTATTATGGCCGGAATCATTCAGGTGGCTGTCGGACTTCTGCACTGGGGAAAATTCATTCGGCTGGTGCCCCACTCGGTCATGCTCGGGTTTGTGAACGGCCTTGCAATCATCATTTTCCTCTCGCAATTTGAAGCCTTTAAAACGGAAACCGCCGACGGCCACCATATATGGATCACGGGAATGCCGTTATTTACGGTACTGGGGCTGATCGCCCTGACAATGGCGGTAATTCATTTTCTTCCCAAACTCACAAAAGCCGTTCCGGCAGCGCTGGCCGCAATTGTTATATGCACACTCGCTGCAATGGGACTGGATCGTGTCGGGCTTCACACCCCGACCGTTGCGGAAATGGCCGGCGGATCAATTGCCGGCGGATTCCCTCCGCTCCATATCCCCAACATCCCGCTGGATTTCAAAACCCTGAAACTTCTTCTTTCGTTTGCTGCACCTGTTGCTGCAGTTGGGCTGATTGAATCCTTAATGACCCTGACCCTGATTGATGAAATCACCGGAACCCGCGGACGCGGCAACCGGGAGTGCATCGGACAGGGCTCCGCAAATATCCTGAGCGGACTGTTCGGAGGAATGGGAGGCTGTGCAATGATTGGACAGTCCATGATCAATATCAGCTCCGGCGGACGCGGACGCACCTCCGGCATCACCGGAGCGGTCGGCCTGCTGATGTTTGTTCTGTTCGGTTCCAGTCTGATTGGTCAAATCCCGACTGCGGCATTAACCGGCGTTATGTTTATGGTTGTGATAGGAACCTTTGAATGGACTACGTTTCGTATTCTGCACAAGATTCCAAAAGCGGATACGTTGGTTATCCTTGCCGTATCGATTATCACCGTTTTCACAAACCTGGCTGTCGCTGTCGCCATTGGGATCATTATCAGCGCACTGGTCTTCGCGTGGAAAAAAGGAAAAAAAATCGACTGCGACACGTACATTGACGAACACAGCACCAAGGTTTACAAACTCAATGGAGCATTATTCTTCGGCTCCGTACACAGCTTCAACCAGCTGTTTACACCGGAAGATGATCCATCTGAAGTCGTCATCGACTTTATGCGCTCTCGAGTATACGACCACTCCGCACTCGAGGCGGTTCACAAACTGACTGAAAAATATGCCTCCAGCGGAAAAAACCTGCATCTGCTCAATCTGAGTAAAGAATGCCGGGACTTGCTTGGAAGAGCAGATGGAGTTGTTGAGGTCAGCGTGATTGAAGATCTGGATTGGCATCTTGCGGTCGATCAGCTGGCCTGATTGTAAAAGCAGCACAGCGTCCGCACTGGTGTCCGGACAGAGAGGACTTACTCCTCTCCCAAAAGCTCCTGAACCATTGAAGCCAGCTCTTTCAGCATGAAAGGCTTGGTGAGGCAACGTGCCGCACCCAGCTCCTTGGCATCGCGCAAATATGTTTCAGGCCCTTCCTGGGCTCCGCCGCCGGAAATAGCAATAATTTTGATCTCCGGATACATGGACTGGATATTGGAAATCAGCTCAAGACCGTCGATATCCGGCATTACAATATCAGTTACAACCAGGTCGACCCCACCAATGGATAATTTTTCAAGAGCTTCGTTCCCTCCGGAAGCAGTAAGAACCTCATAACCAAGTTTTAAAAGCATTTCTTTCAGAATGGTTATGATCCCTGTTTCGTCATCAACAACTAATATTCGAGCCATCTTTTCCCCCTCGTGCGTAGGTACATTAACACGAAAGAATGAACGCCGACAACATGTTTAACTGCCGGTTTATAAGTCCCGATTTGGCAAAATGAATGTTTTTTTGAAATCAGGGTGGACAACAAAAAAAATTCGGGTACTGTACTCGTTCCCTTTTGAAAACGGTGGGGTACCGAAGCGGTCAAACGGGGCAGACTGTAAATCTGTTGGCTCAGCCTTCGAAGGTTCGAATCCTTCCCCCACCACCATTTTAAATTCAGAAATCCCATTCGATCCGAATGGGTTTTTTGTTATAGTTCAGCTGATGAGTAGAGATCCACAATTTGACTTCTGGTACGCCGTAAACAATACGGAGGTCGTTGCTGTTCCACAAAACCGCCTTGAAACCTTCGGCACGACGATGGTGAATTATTATCTCATCAGTGAACTGATGGATTCCATAGATAAGGTCCGTGTGCGTGAAGGCAAACTGAAAGCCTACCGCCCGGAAATCATTACACCGCCCACCATTACCGACGAGATGCTCGAAGGGTTTGGGGCCGAGGCTCAGGAATATGCAGACTGGCTGAAAAAACACGCCAATGACATGCAGATGCTGAAATACGGCTTTAAGGTTCAAAAAAAAGAAATCAACGACTACATTCTAAGCGATCCGCTGGATACAGTCGTCAACCGAGTCAAAGAAGATCTCAACGACCGCAACGACCCAATGGCGGCTGTCTTGGTCGGTGTCGACCGTCCATGGGAAGTCTGCCTGCTCAAGCTGATGGTTGAACTGGTACAGGGATCCGCCTACGGAAACATCCAGGAAATCCAGCAGTTGCATCGCGACCAGAAAGCGCAACTGCATCAGAATATCGAAAAAGCATTTCTCGATGCCTCGCGCGACTCGTCGAAACTGCCGGCACTGGCAGAAATGCTTAAGGATCACGGACTCTTCAAACGCTACGAAGACCGTTTCTTTGCCGCAGTGCGCGCATCTCAGAAATAAAGACTGCTGGTTGACTCAAAAAACCAATGACAGCCGATCGAGAGCCGCCAAACCGATTCGGCGCAATTTTTTCCGGCGTGTCAACGACGGTTGTTCGCAGCGCTCCTCTGAATGCTCCAAACACTTCGACAGCAGGCCAAGAATGTGATTCGGCATGAGCCCTCCGCGCGTCTTAAAAATGGAAGCGGAAGATTTCCAAGCATTGGAAAAAGTGTAAGATAGCCTCCTGTCGAAATTACGGGCTTTTATGAAAAAAATATTTTTGATTATTGCACTGGGCATGCTGACGGTTTCGGGATCCGTTTCTGCAGAACCTCTACCATCTCAACCTGAAGTACCGCACAGGATCACATTGCCACAGGCAATGATTCTCGGAATCATCGAAGGCCTGACTGAATATCTTCCTGTCTCCTCAACCGGACATCTGATCCTTGCTGCTGAGGCAATGGGTCTGGGAGGCTTTGCTCATGACGAAAACAACGAACTGATCCATGGCCCCCTTGGCCCGATCATGGCCCCCAATCCGGCAGTCAATGCATTCAATATCGTAATTCAGATCGGTGCCATCCTCGCGGTTACCGGGATTTACTTCAAACGAATCAAGGAAATGAGCCTCGGCCTGATCGGAAAAAACAAAGACGGTCAAAAACTGCTGATCAATCTGATCGCCGCCTTCATACCGGCCGCCGTGTTTGGCCTGCTGTTTGAAGGCATCATTGAACGATACCTGTTCAGCCCCCTGACCGTGGCCATCGCACTCGCCGTCGGAGGCATTGCCATGCTGGCCACCGTAAAGCTCTATAAACGCGATAATAAACACGTTCGGGACATCCATGACATAACGATTTGGTGTGCACTCATCATCGGTATGGTGCAGTGCCTGGCCATGTGGCCGGGAATATCGCGCTCAATGGCGACAATCCTCGCGGGACTTTGCGTCGGGCTCAGCATGACTGCGGCCGCGGAGTTCAGCTTTCTGCTGGCTCTTCCGACTCTGGGCGCGGCAACTGTTTATAAAACAATCACGCAATGGGATGCGCTAGCCAGCACCGTTGGCCTGGATTCTCTGATTACCGGAATATTTATCAGCACCATCGTGGCGGCCTTCAGCGTTAAATTTCTGATCCACCATCTCACGCGGCATGGTCTCGGACCATTCGGCGTTTATCGCATCGCGCTGGCGGCGGGAGTGCTCTACTACTTCGCAGGCTGAACCGCATCCACCTCGACCTCGAACAGCAGATCATCACGACAAACGTCAGCATGGGAAATTGCCAGCGGGAAACGAGGAATCTTCAGCTCGGCGGCAACCTGTTCGTAAATCGGCAGGTAATCCATATTTTTAAAATAAGCAATCCCTCGAAAGAGATCCCCCCATCCCATACCGCGGGATTCGAGAATCGCATGCACCACATCCAAAGTAAGGCGAATCTGCTTTTCAGGATCATCGAGATAAACCGTTGCACCCTCCGGGTCAATACTTGCCGTCCCTGAAATCAGCAGATTCCTGTGGGTCGGATAGACCATTTCAACAGCACGGCTGAATGAGCTCTTGTAATCCAACGCGGGATTCTGCAGAGGAGAAACCACTTCATAAATCTTCAGCACATCATTTTTCGGTTTCACAGCCAGCACATCCATCATAATCGCCGCGTCAAACTGGTTCCCCGCACCAATTCCAGTACTCGCCGGAACCATATGGTCAAAAATGCCGGTTTCATTGAAATACTGCGTGCGAACCACATTGAAGTCATCATACCACTCAAGCAGGTTGTCTAGATAAATCCAGGTGCGAACCGTATCCGTGAATTTAAACCCGTTCAGCTTCAGGGCGGCATCCATGGTCTCAAAAGCCGACCGTGTCTGCTCCATGCGGGATGCAGTAAGATCCTGAGGAATCACGCCGCGCAATCTGCAATACTTTGCATGATCATCTTCATAAGTGAACCCCATATCGCGACCATTAAAATGAATAGGTTGCGGGTTGATTCCAGAAAGCGCAACGCCCTGCATGGAATAAATATCGCCGCATTCGCAGGCATCGCCCTGAAGCCACACAACCGGCCAGTCCGACGGTTTGGCATTTTTGCAAAACTCATCATAATGCTCTGTCCCGGCAAAAACAAACTGGCTGAGAATGGTCGCATCCCGATCCTGCGCCGCCAGACAAAGACCGCGATGCATTTCAAGCGTATTGCAGGATTGCACCGCAATGCAGTGTTCTGCGTGTTTTTTCAGCTTCAAAGAAGCCGTTTCTGTATCACAATGGGTCTTCAAAATCTCAGCGCTCACTCAACGGTCCTCCAAACTACGGTTTTTACTCCAAGAGATGTTCTCAGCCGAATATCAAACCATAACGGATAAATATTAAACTTATTGCAACAAAACTTACGGATTGTACGCAATCGCAACCTGTAACGCACTCAAAAAACAGGATTTCCAACACAATCATCACCCCGGTAAAGCTTTTGCTTTTCCGGACCGTCGGATCTGTTAACAATAGCCGCTTATGAAACAGAACTCCCACACTATCAAACTCACTTCCGATCAGCAGAAAAAACTGATTTCTCTGCTGCAGAATCCTAAATACAAACAGGTCGAAGTCCCTTACACCCAAATCGCCGTTGCCACCGACAACTGCCGCATCAATCTGTACACCTCCGGAAAATGTCTCATTCAGGGCAAAGGGGCCGAGGACTGGATCACATTCACCTTGGAACCCGAAATCACCGGCGAAGCCCGCCTCGGCTACGAAGCCGTCCACGATCCTGAAAGCATAAAACCGCACATGGGAATTGACGAAAGCGGAAAAGGAGATCTGTTCGGCCCCCTGGTCATCTCTGCAGTCTACACCGACGAAAAAACAGTCGAAACCCTCAAGGAGCTCGGCGCCCGAGACAGTAAACGTATCTCCAGCGACCGCGTCGCCCTGCAGATCGCTTCCGATATTCGGAAACAGCTCGAAGGCAAATACACCATCGTTACTCTCGGTCCGGAAGCCTATAACCGCATGTATAACAGCATGAAAAACGTCAACCGCGTACTCGCATGGGGCCACGCCCGCGCCATCGAAAACCTGCTCGAAAAAGTTCCGGACTGCCCGCGCGCGCTTTCCGATAAATTCGGCCCGACCCACCGCATCGAAAGCGCACTGATGAAAAACGGTAAAAAAATCAAAATGGATCAGCGCACCAAAGCGGAATCCGACCCCGCTGTGGCCGCCGCCTCCATTCTGGCCCGCGCCGGATTTCTAAACGCTTTGCGCAAAATGGAAAAAGAATTCGGCATCGAAACCATTCCGAAAGGATGTTCTGCAAAAGTCAAACAGATCGCCACTGAACTGGTTGCTGCAAAAGGCCCGGGAATCCTTCCGAAAACCTGCAAATGCCACTTCCGCACAGCCGAACAGGTCCTTCAGGCCAACGGCTACTCCCGCTCCGACCTGCCCTCTGCCTGACTTTCTCACACCCTGAAAAACATCGGCCGGTTTCCAAATTCTGGAAACCGGTCTTTTTTTGCCTGTCACGCCCTTCATGATTTCCTTTGCAGTATTTTTTATGCTGTTTTTTATTCTATTAGAACTTATATCTGGTAATATCTCTGAATAAAAAGGAGCCGAACATGCATTGCAAATCGATTCAACCGGCAGACCTAACGAGCAGTCTTGCCCGTTTCTGGCAGGTTTCTGCGCGAAAAATGGAGCTCATCAACCGGGAATACGATTCAACTCAGGGATCGCCGGTCTTCACCGTCAAAGGCAAATACACCACCCGCGGCTGGACCGAATGGACCCAGGGATTTCAGTACGGCTCCGAAATTCTCCAGTTCGACGCCACCGACGATTTCAAATGGTTGGCAACCGGGCGCAAAAACACCGTCGAAAAAATGGCCCCGCACGTCACCCACTTCGGCGTGCATGACCACGGCTTCAACAACGTCAGCACCTACGGGAACCTGTTGCGCCTGATGAATGAAGGCCGCATTCCTGAAAACGAATGGGAGCGTAATTTCTACGAAATGGCCCTCAAAGCCTCCGGCGCTGTGCAGGCCCGCCGCTGGACCGCCCTGCCCAACGACGGCTATATTTATTCCTTCAACGGCCCGCACTCGCTTTTTGCAGACACCATCCGTTCACTGCGCGCACTGGCCGTCGCCCACCAGCTCGGACACTCCTTCATGGGTGAAAACGACGCAAACGTCAGCCTGCTCGGACGACTGATCGACCACGCGAAAACCACCGCCGACTACGCCGTCTTCTACGGAGAGGGCCGCGACGCTTACGATGTGCGCGGGCGCACCGCCCACGAAAGCATTTTCAACCTTAACGACGGCGCTTACCGCTGCCCCAGCTCGCAGCAGGGTTTCTCTCCGTTCACCACCTGGACGCGCGGCCTCGCGTGGATCATGACCGGCTCCGCCGAACAGCTTGAGTTTTTCCAAACCTTGGAAAATGCAGAATTCGAACCGTTCGGCGGGCGCGAAGCTGTTGAAGCCGTCCTTCTGAAAATGGCCAAAGCCACCTGCGATTTCTATATCAAAAACTCCGCCGCCGACGGCGTGCCGTACTGGGACACCGGCGCTTCCAGGCTTTGGAAACTCGGCCCGGACTATCTCGACAGACCGGCCGATCCGTTTAATGATGCCGAACCGGTCGACTCGTCCGCCGCCGCCATCGCCGCGCAGGGTCTCATCCGCCTTGGCAATCATTTAAATGACGAACGCTACCTGCAAGCCGGCCTCACCGTTCTGCGGACGCTGCTCGAAGAGCCGTATCTCAGCACGGACGAAACCCATCAGGGCCTGCTGTTGCACTCCGTGTATCACCAGCCCAACGGATGGGACTACATCCCCGAGGACCAAAGCGTTCCGAGCGGCGAATCAAGCATGTGGGGCGATTACCACCTGCGCGAAGCCGCCCTGCTTGTTCAGCGCATGGCCGACAGCAAGCCCTACTACAAATTTTACATGTAACCCAAAAGGAGTAGACCATGACCATTGGAGACCTGAAGGAAATCAAAGGCCGCACTTATCCTGCCCAGCGCCTGACGCAGAATCTCGTCGGCGGCGCATCGCCCGTTAAATGCAAAAATTTTGCCATGGGTTTTGTGACTCTCGACCCGAACGGCGGACAGGTTCCTTGGCATAATCAGGAACAGGAAGAAGTCTACTTTGTCGTCTCAGGAAAAACCGAAATGTGTCTCGGCAAGGAACGCCGCGAAATGTGTGCCGGCCAGATTGTTCAAATCCCGTCTGGCGTCTATCACCAAATGACCAACATCGGCGATGAACCGGCAACCTTTATCTATGTGTACGGCCCGGCCGGCGACGTAGACCACTGGAAACAGGAACTGGCCGGAACACTGCCCAAAGCCGGAATTGATGTCCCCGCCCTGCCGGAAGGCGCTCACCCGCAATGCACCGATATGCCCGAAGGCGGACCAGTCATTATTTAAAACCTGAAAGGAGTTTCACCATGGATATTAAACGCATTGGCATCATCATGAACGGCGTAACCGGACGCATGGGAACCAACCAGCATCTGGCGCGCTCCATCACCGCGATCATCAAACAAGGCGGCATTCAAATCAGCAATGACCTGACCCTGATGCCTGACCCGATCCTCACCGGCCGCCGCGACTACGCGCTCAAAGCACTCGCTGAGAAGTACGGAAACGAAGCGCGCGGCGAAGCTTACAAATACACCACCGACGTACAAGGAGCACTCGACGGAAAATACGGCGACTACGAAATCTTTTTCGACGCCTCCGGCACGCTGCAGCGCGCGGGCTTCATCGAAATGGCCGTTAAAGCCGGCAAAGCCATCTACTGCGAAAAACCAACCGCCGTTGAAACTAAAGAAGCCGTTCGCCTTGCCAGGCTCGTTGACGAAGCCGGTCTAAAAAACGGTGTTGTTCAGGACAAGCTGTGGCTGCCCGGCTTCCGCAAACTCAAAATGCTGCAGGAACTCGGCTTCTTCGGCAAAATCCTGTCCGTCAAAGGCGACTTCGGCTACTGGGTCTTCACCGGCATGGAAACCGACCAGCCCGCGCAGCGCCCGAGCTGGAACTATCGCGCGGAAGACGGCGGCGGCATGATGATCGATATGTTCTGCCATTGGCGCTATGTGATCGACAACGTCTTCGGACCGATCAAAAGCCTCGTCGCCTACGGCAAGACCGACATCGACGAACGCCGCGCCGAAGACGGAACGTCGTTTAAAGCCACCGCCGATGACTCCGCCTATGCCATGTTCCTGCTCGAAAACGGAACCATGGTTCAGTTCAACAGCTCATGGTGCACCCGTGTGCGGCGCGACGACCTGCTGACTGTTCAGGTTGATGGATCAAAAGGCTCTGCCGTCGCCGGCCTGCGCGAAGTCAAAACACAGTCCGCCGCCAACACGCCGAAGCCGGTCTGGAACCCCGATGTTCCCCAGCCGATCAACTTCTACGGCGCGTGGGAAGACGTCCCCAACAACATTGAATACGACAACGCATTCAAAATTCAGTGGGAAATGTTCCTGCGCCACGTCGCACTCAACGAACCATGGAAATACACGCTGATGGAAGGCGCAAAAGGTGTTCAGCTGGCCGAACTCGGCATAAAAAGCTGGAAAGAACGCACGTGGGTCGACGTCCCCGAACTTTCCTGATCTTACCCTTTATCCACAAGCCGGTTTTCCAAATATTGGAAAACCGGCCCTTCCTTGCTTCCCGGGCCTTGTTCAAAAAAACAAATCCTGCTAGCGTAAAAAACATGGACCGCATAACTATCAAAGACCTTTCCCTTCGCTGCATCATCGGCCTGTATCCTGAAGAACGGGATAAAAAACAGGATGTCATCATTAATGTAGTGATGGATACTGACCTTAGCGCCGCCGGCAAAAGCGACGACCTCAACGACACTGTCGATTACAAAACGATCAAGCTGAGCATTCTGGACTTTGTCGAAAAGAGCAGCTTTAAGCTGATTGAATCGCTCGCCGAAGGCGTGGCCGCAATCTGCCTGAAAGATGCCAAGGTTCAGAGCGCCACCGTAACCATCGATAAACCCGGCGCCCTGCGATTCTGTAAAAGCGTTGCCGTGGAAGTGACTCGATCACGCACAGCTTAGAGCGGAGCTTGGAAAAAGAAAACGTCCGGATTTTCCAGTGGATGGAAAACCCGGACGTTCTGTTTCCAAAGCATGGAAATACGCAATACGTTTTACTCTTCAAACACACCCATGGCGCGGAATTTTTCGTAGCGCCCGGCTTTGAGCTGATCACCGGAGAGCTCTTTCAGTTCGCTGAGGTTGCGCAGGATTGCGGCTTTAAGATTATCCGCAATCGCCTGATGATCTGTGTGGGCACCGCCTTTGGGTTCTGGAATAACTTCGTCGGCGAGTTTTCGTTCAAGCAGATGCTGCGCGGTAATTTTCAGGGCGTCGGCGGATTTGTCGGCATAAGCGCGATCCTTAAAGAGAATAGCGGCACAGCCTTCCGGGGAAATGACGGAATAATAGGCGTGTTCCAGAATCAGGATTCGGTCGCCGACTCCGATGCCCAAAGCACCACCGGAACCACCTTCCCCGATAACCGTGACAATTACCGGGACCTTCAGGTTGAACATTTCACGGATATTCACAGCCAAAGCTTCAGCGATGTGGCGTTCTTCGGATTCCAGTCCGGGAAAGGCCCCGGGAGTATCGATGAGCGTAACAACCGGAATATTGAACTTATCGGCCAGTTTCATCAGGCGCAGCGCCTTGCGGTATCCTTCGGGATAAGCACAGCCGAAGTTGCATTCGAGATTGCTTTTGGTGTCACGCCCCTTCTGGGAGCCAAGAATCATCACCTTCTGGCCGTCGACCTTGGCGAATCCACCTATGATTGCACGATCGTCAGCATGAATACGATCGCCATGGATTTCCACAAAGTCGGTGGTCATGTTCCGGATATAATCCATGGTATAAGGCCGCTCGGGGTGGCGGGCAACCTGAACCTTCTGCCATGCGGTCAGATTGCTGTAGATCTGTTCCCGGGTGCTTTTGATTTTTTCCTTCATGCGCTCAATCTCATGAGACACATCGATATCCTGCTCTTTGCTGAATGCTTCCAGCTCATGCAGTTTATCTTCAAGATCAAGAACAGGTTTCTCAAAAGGAAGTGTAAAAGGGGGCATGGGGGCTCCTCGTGTTATAAATTCGTTAGGCCGGCTATTGAAACCAAAGATTTACGTTCGTGCAACAGCCATTTCTTGCAACCTTCATAGGAGATCCACAGCGGACTACTCCTGGATCACCACTTTGGTTCCGCGCGGAATCAGCATGAAAACCTCTTCAACATCTTCATTCAACATGCGAATACAGCCATTGCTGGTTTCTCCACCGATACTGTCACGGGCCGACGTTCCATGAATACCAAACCCTTTGAGCTCCGGGCGGGCCTTGTCTTCAAATGACATCCAGCGCGTACCAAGAACATTTCGCGGATCACCAAATTTTACGATTCCCCCGCTCGGCGGGGTCCAGTCCGGATTTTCCTGATGCACAACCGTGAAGAACGTTCCGACCGGGGTCTTCCCGTAGCGGCCGACACCGACGGCGTACCGTTTAAAGAGCTGTCCATTGATGGTCAGGTCCAGCTTGCGATCGGACTTATCGACCTCCACCAGAAACGGAGCCGCCGGCACGAAAAGACGGGCTCCGGGATAGATCAGGTTCCCTTCAATGCCATTCATTTTACGAAGCAGATCGACGGTTGTACCGTTTTTGCGGGCAATGCGATCCAAAGAATCGCCAGGCTGAATCACATAGGTTTTCTTATATTCCGACGGAATCTCAGATAAGAACAGCTTTACATTGACCCGCCCCTGCACCCGAAGCGCATTCATCGCCAAATCCGGATCCTTTGACTTTTCAACCACTTCGCCGAACAGAGCAGATGCCCGAGCCAGCTTGCCGGCGCTCAGCTGAGCCTGAGCCTCATCATAAAGGCGCTGTACATCCTCAGAAGCTCCGGGCGCTGTTGCGGCGGCTGAAGCTTTCGGGGTCGACACAACCTTCGGGGTCGATGCAATCTTCGGGGTCTCGGAAGCAACCGTAGACGACGCCGGGGTTTCAGTAATTGTCGGTTTTTCCTCCGGCTCAGGCCGTTCCAGCCACCACCAGACTCCTCCGCCCACCAGAGCGGCGATCAGCAGCACCGGCAAAAGGAAGCGTAAAGGGTTGCGGTTGCGCTCTCCGTAGGGTCTTACATAAATATCAGCCATTGAATCCGTCCTGAATTGGTAAAAATGAAGGAAAACACTAATCTAAAGTACATCCTTTTGCAATTCATTAAAAATCATCTACACTGCTCCGCATGCAACAACGACCCTATACACACTTCGGAGATCCGGCCGGCATGACCTACGGAGTCCAGCTCCTGCTGGTCCTCAACATCGCCGCCGCGCTCATCGACTGGCTCATTTTCCCCCTGAAACCTCTTTTTGAACTCCACGCCAACTGGTGGACCCACTTCGGTGTATGGGAACTGGTCACCTATCAGTTCCTGCATCAGGGCGTCCGACACATTCTGTTCAATATGCTGGCCCTTTTCTTTATCGGCCCGGAAGTCGAACGAGGAATCGGCACCCACCGTTTTTTCATTCTCTATTTCTTAAGCGGCATCCTCGGCGGGCTGGGATGGTCGCTGCTTTCACCGCCGTGGCATTCCTGCGTTGGCGCGTCCGGAGCCGTCTTCGGCGTCCTCGGAGCCTTTGCTGCCCTCTATCCCGACCGCGAACTGTACGTTTGGGGAATTCTGCCGGTCAAAGCCTGGCTGTTGGTGGTAATTCTCGGCGCATACGAACTGCTTAACGTACTTGGCGGCCCCGGCGGAGTTGTTGCAAATGCCGCGCACCTTGGAGGCGCCCTTGCCGGCGTTGCGTATACAATCATCATCAGTCGCCCGGATATCATGCGAAAAATCCGCAGCAGCCTGGCTCCCCGAAAAAAGCCGCCGGTTTCACGATCAGAAATTGATCGGATTCTCGACAAGGCTGCGCAACACGGAATGCATTCGCTGACTCCCGCGGAGCGTGCGACGCTCAAGCGTGCGGGGCGGCAGTAAATTACTGAACCAGACTTCGCACCGCTTTTTCAGCAGCAACTTTTTCGGCCTCGCGCCGGCTGCGGCCATCGCCCCGGAAAACAAACGTGGAAACTGTCACCTTCACCTTAAACCGGCGATCGTGATCAGGCCCGCTCTCTTCAACGACTGAATATTCGGGAATACCAAACCCCTTTTTCTGAGCGAACTCCTGAAGGGTTCCCTTCGGATTCAGCATCGCCGGTTCCGTATTTTCCAAAACCTGGAAAATATGCCGGTCAAAAAACCTGCGGACCGCCTTCAATCCTCCGTCCATCCAAATCGCACCGATCAGCGCCTCCAGCGCATCTTCCAGATTGGATTCGCGCTCTGCTCCGCCGGCGGCTTCTTCGCCGCGACCCATGCGCAGGGAACCGCCCAGATCCAGATCGGCCGCGACCCGGGCCAGCGACGCGCCGGAAGCCAGCGCGCTCTTGAATTTGGTCAATTCTCCTTCCGGCGCCTCCGGATGCACTTTCATCAGCGCGTCAGCAGCCAGCAGCCCGAGCACGGAGTCGCCGAGAAATTCGAGACGCTGGTTGTCGGATTCCACGTCCGGATTTTCATAGCGATAGGACGGATGGGTCAGCGAAGCCTTCAACAGCTGCTTGTCTTTAAAACGATAGCCGATCCGTTTTTCCAACCCCTGGAACTCTTTCATGCCTGTCTTTCCAATCATTGGAAAAAATTACAGCAGATTCGTCCGACATCAAAATACTTCCAGCGGTTTTTTACGTTCACAGCAAAAAGACGTTCCCGACTGACAGGAACGCCTTTTCAAACCGACAGGCTGTCAACTTAGTAGGAAGTAACCGGAATGAATCCAATTTCATCAACCATTTCCTGGCCGTCTTCGCTCAGGTAAAGCGTAACGAAACGGTAGACAGCGGATCCAAGTTTCGGGTAGCCGCTGGTGTACATGAAAAGCGGACGGGCAATCGGGTACTCTCCGGAGCGAACAGTCGCGGCAGACGGATAGACACCATTGACTTTAAGCGCCTTCACGGTTTTATCGACAAACCCAAGCCCGGCGTAACCAATGGCTGATGGAGTTGTCTGTACGCGCTGCCGAATGGCTCCGTTACTTCCGACGTACTCAGCTTTTTCCGTGATCTTCTGTTTGTTCATCACGAGCTTTTCAAAGGTTTCGTAGGTACCGCTGTTGGTGTCGCGGGTGATGACCACAATATTCAGGTCCGGACCGCCAACCTCTTTCCAGTTGGAAATTTCACCGGTATAGATTTTGCGAATCTGTTCGATCGTCAGCTGACCAATCGGATTTTTCGGATGCACGAGAATCGGCAGACCGTCGAGAGCGACCACGTGAGCAACCGGCTGAATGCCTTTGTCAGCAGCCGCTTTAAACTCGCTGTCTTTCATCGGCCGGGACATTGCGGCGACATCGCAGACTCCGTTGACAAGGCTTTTGGCACCGTTTCCACTCCCGGATTCACTGACCGTGATGTTTACGTCTGGATTTGCCGCCATGAAATATTCGGCAAAGGCTTTGCCAATCGGTCCAACAGTGGTCGAGCCATCAATTACAATTTTATCTGCTGCAGAAGCCGTCAGGGCTGCTGCAGTGAGGATCATGCTGAGCATTGCTTTCTTCATGTTAGAGTTTCTCCTTATTTTCAACTCTGTTGATGCTGGCAGCTCCTGCAAACAGGTCTTTTCTTTCACCGTCTTGCCGGTCTCCGCCGTGAACGCAGAAAAATATGAGAAATCACTGTTAGAGAAACGTTAAGGATGCATTAGAAGAACGTGAAAGCCGCTGAACACAAAAAAGCCCCGTTTTCCAAACTCTGAAAAAACAGGGCCTTTCTGCTTCCGATGATTGGAAGTTCTATTCTGCAGATGCGTCTTCCTGCTGTTTTTTAGGAAGGTGTATGCGCAGGTGCAGATCGCGGATCTGGTTGAACTCCACTTCCCCGGGAGCATTCATCAACAGGTCTTCTGCTTTCTGGTTCATTGGGAAAGCGATGACTTCGCGAATGTTCGGCTCTTCCGCCAACAGCATGACCATACGGTCGACTCCGGGGGCAATCCCGGCGTGCGGCGGCGGGCCATATTGGAACGCCCGGTACAGCGCCGGGAACTTGGACTCTACAACTTCTTTGCCGTACCCGGCAATTTCGAAGGCTTTCATCATCAGTTCAGGACTGTGATTTCGCACAGCTCCGGAGGAGAGCTCAGTTCCGTTGCAGACGATGTCGTACTGATATGCCAAGATTTTGAGCGGATCTTTATTGAGCAGATCGTCCATTCCTCCCTGAGGCATAGAGAATGGGTTGTGGGAAAACTCCACTTTTCCGTCGTCATCCAGCTCGTACATGGGGAAGTCGACAATCCAGCAAAAGCGGAAAACGTCTTTTTCCAGCAGGTCCAGACGACGCCCCAGCTCTGCACGAACATGTCCGCCGATTTCCCAGGCGCCTTTCAGCTTGTCGGCAATAAAGAACATCGTATCGCCGTCTTCAATATCGCCGAGCCCCTTCAGGCGGGCCAATTCGTCTTCGGACAGGAATTTCGCAATCGGACTTTTGACTTCGCCATCGATCCAGCTGATATAGCCAAGACCTTTAGCCCCGACCGACTGGGCATAGGCAATCATATCATCAAAGAATTTGCGCGGCTGATCGGCACATCCTTTAACAGCGATCGTTTTTACCTCGCCCCCTTTTTCGACCACTCCGGCAAATGCCTTGAAGCCGCAGTTGCGGAAAATTTCGGTCGCGTTCTGAATGACAAGCGGGTTGCGCAAGTCCGGCTTGTCCGTCCCGTATTTCTCCATCGCTTCGAGATATGGAATACGGGCAAACGGTGTACTGTCGACCTGCTTGTCGCTGAATTCTTTGAAAATCGTCGAAAGGACACGTTCGTTGACTTCAAAAACATCGTCCTGAGTTGCAAAGGCCATTTCCATGTCGAGCTGATAAAACTCGCCGGGCGAACGGTCGGCACGGGCGTCTTCATCGCGGAAACAGGGAGCAATCTGGAAATAGCGGTCAAAGCCGGAGGTCATGAGCAGCTGTTTGAACTGCTGAGGTGCCTGCGGAAGCGCATAGAACTTACCGGGATGCACACGGCTGGGCACAAGATAGTCGCGTGCTCCTTCCGGCGATGAGCTGGTGAGGATCGGCGTCTGCATTTCCATAAAGCCTTCGGCCGTCATCAGCTCGCGAATACGGGCAATTACCCTGGAGCGCAGAGTCAGGTTTTTATGAAGCTGCTCACGACGAAGGTCGAGGAAACGATACTGCAGACGAAGCGCTTCGTTGCACTCTTCGTCTTTGTTAACCTGAAATGGAATCACTTTGGATTCACCAAGAACCTGCATCTCTTCGGCAACCAGTTCAATTTCACCGGTGGCCAGCTTTGGATTGATGGCCGCCTCATCCCGGGCAACAATGTCACCCGTAAAGCGAAGCACCGTCTCAACACGCCAGTGCTCGATATCTTTATAGAATGCTTTATCGGGGCTGATGACGACCTGAGTGATGCCATAGTGATCGCGAAGGTCGATGAAAAGAACGCCGCCGTGGTCGCGAATGGTGTTGACCCATCCGGAAATCCGAACGGTTTGTCCGACATGCTCTTTGCGGAGCTCTCCGCAGGTGTGAGTTCTGTATTGGTGCATAGCTGAAGTTCCAGGTTCTAGGTTAATAAATTCATCAGTTCAGGCAGTTCCAGTTCCTGCTGGGTGCCCTCTTCCATGTTTTTGACAACAAAGGTGCCGTTCTCAAGCTCGGTATCGCCTCGAATGATGACCTGTCTGGCCCCAAGCTTATCGGCGCGTTTCATCTGTGCTTTGATTTTGCGGTTCGTCAGTTCCATTTCGCAGGCAATCCCGCGCTGACGGAGCATCTGCATCAACAACAGATTCTCTTTTAGAGCGGCCTCTCCAAGCGAAACAATAAATACGGCCGGCTCCGGAGCAAATTGATCCGCCGTAATACCAGTTGATTCCAGCGCGGCAATCATCCGTTCCATTCCCATGGCAAAACCGACCCCATCAATGGTCCTGCTGCCGACCTGAACCTGATAACGACCGCCACCGGAAAGTGCGTTCTGAGCTCCGAGACCGCCATGCACAACTTCCCACACCGTATGGACGTAATAGTCGAGCCCTCTCACCAGACTGGTATCGATTTCCACATCGATCTCCAGACTGCGAAGCGTTTCGACCACTGTATTCAGATAGTCGCGCGATTCCTGACTCAACAGCTCAGTCACCGAAGGAACATCCGCGATAACGGCCTGAACCGCCGGATCTTTAGAGTCGAGCAGTCTCAGCACATTGGTTTCGAAACGCTGCTGAGCATCTTCTGGAAGCTCAGAAAACCGTGGGCGAATTGCATTGCGCAATCCTTCGAGCACCGCCGCACGCTCTTCCGGAAGCCCAATGGTGTTCAGACGGATCTTTGCTCCCTCCAGCCCCCATGCAGACAGAAGGTTCAACTGCAACGCAATCACTTCAGCATCAGCCAGCGGATTCGGTGCGCCGGCAGCTTCCAGACCGATTTGGTGGAACTGTCGTTTCCGTCCTGCCTGAGGACGTTCACAACGGAACATCGGACCCATATAATACATACGGGCGTTAGCCGTCTGCTCTGCGCCAGAGGCGATGTAGCGAACCGAACCGGCGGTTCCTTCGGGACGCAAAGAGAGCTTGCGCCCTCCGCGGTCTTCGAGGCAGTACATTTCTTTAGTAACCACATCCGTAGTGTCACCCAGCGAATGAGTGAACAATGCGGTTTTTTCGAGAATAGGCGTACGCACCTCTTCAAAACGATAGCGCGCGAAAACTTCGCGCGCCCGGGCTTCTAGCATCTGCCAGAGGTATACATCCGGCGGAGCGATATCCGACATGCCCTGAAGGGGCTGAAAAGAACTGGAGGCCATAGGAAACTGCTTATTAAATACCGGTGATGCGCTGCTTCATAATTTTGCCAGGCTTGAATTTAACGACTTTCCGCTCTGGAATCGTTACAACATTCTCCGGTTTGTTCGGATTCCGGCCGATGCGGGACTTGCGAACATTAATCTCAAAAACGCCGAAGTTCCGGAACTCAACGGTCTCTCCTTTTTCGAGAGCCTCTGTGATGTAATCCAGCGACTTCTGCAACACAGCGGCCACATCCTGCTGGATCAATCCGGTTTCATCGGCAATACGAATTACTAAATCTCTTTTTGTCATGCTTCCCCCTGCTTCGAATTGTCTAGGCTGTAACAGGTTACATATTTTAGACAAGGCCGCTGATCTTAGTATTCAGCCGTCCTCGGTCAAGACCTATTCTCAATGCTTTTTTTTTACCTGGATGCAACCCTGTGAAAAAACAGGAACACCGCCGCTAAAATAAAGCTGAATACAGCCAATGTTTTATTGAAAATATAGAACGTATCTTTCGGCTGAATCAACATCACCGTCTCGCCCGCCTCGACCTCAGTCGCCGGCTCTGCCAGAATCTCCAGCACCTTGCCCTGAAGAGGATCCTCTCCATGAGTGGTTTTCAACATAAAGTCTGAACATGCAACCGTGGTGGCTTTCAGGTTTTCCCGAGCCTGCACCAGAGCATTCAGCTTTTCGAGAAGCACATCCTTTTCTTCACCCTGCACGTCCTTATAAGCCTCTTCTGCTGCTTCCACAGCCTCTTCATAGGCCCGGGTCTGCAATGTCAGCAATGGAGCTGATCCGGCAACACTGTCTCCCACATTAACGGGAATATGTTTCACCACCCCGGACACCGCCACTGTGACCGGATAGGTCAGCGGATGCTTTTCCAGCACTTTCTTCGTAGGAAACCATGCGTCACGAATTGCCCAAAGGCATAGAAAAATACAGATCACTCCGGCAACCAGAAAATCTTTCGTTCCTTTAACCCTGTCAAATCTGCTCTTTGCCATACCAATACGCTCCAGAAATTCCCAATTAATAGCTCTTTGCAAAAACCACGCGACCTTTGCTCGGCCTGCCGCTGACGATGCACGTTCCTTCTCCGCCAGCCTCGTAATCAAAAGGAATACAACGAATGGTTACAGACAATTCGTCGTTAATTTTCTGTTCGGTCTCTTCCGTACCGTCCCAGTGAGCCAAAGCAAAGCCTCCGCCCTCTGCCTTAAAGAACTGGACAAAATCATCCCAGCTGTCGATTTCGCGGGTATTTTCAGCACGAAAAGCGCAGGCACGCTCAAACAGCAACTGCTGCATCTCTTCCAAAACGGACGTTACAGAAGCTGCAAACTCCTCACGGCTCTGACCGTATTTTTCCTTCGGACCCTTGTCGCGACGGGCGACAAACACCGAATTACTCTCCATATCGCGCGGCCCGATTTCAATGCGGATCGGAATCCCTTTCTTCACCCAGCCCCAGCCTTTTTCACCGGCGTTGATATCACGACCATCAACAACCACTTCAACCGGACGCCCGGCGTAAGTCTGTGTCCGCAGCATCTCAGCGGTTTCATTGCAGTAAGCCATGATCTTTTCACGATCAGTATCTTTGCGAATGATCGGTAAAATCACCACATGGCTCGGCGCCAGACGCGGCGGCATCACCATGCCGTCATCATCACCGTGCGTCATAATCATCCCGCCGATCAGGCGGGTTGAAACACCCCATGACGTCGTCCATGCCACCTCTTCGCGTCCCTCACGCGACTGGAAGGTAATGCCGGATGCTTTTGCAAAGTTCTGTCCCAGGAAATGGCTCGTCCCGGCCTGCAGCGCCTTGCGGTCCTGCATCATAGCCTCAATACAAAGCGTGCTGACCGCACCCGGAAAACGTTCACCTGCGGTTTTCTCGCCAATCAGCACCGGCATCGCCATGTACTCTTCAGCAAACTTCTTGTAAACATCAAGCATCTTGCGGGTTTCCTCCCACGCTTCGGCTTCTGTCTCGTGAACCGTATGACCTTCCTGCCACAGGAATTCAGCCGTACGCAGGAACAGGCGTGTACGCATTTCCCAGCGGACGACATTGGCCCACTGGTTAATCAGAATCGGCAGGTCGCGATAGCTCTGAACCCACTTGGCATACGTGGCACCAATGATGGTTTCCGACGTCGGGCGAACAATCAGCGGTTCCTCCAGCTCTCCGGCCGGCACCAGGCCGCCATCGGGCCCCGCCTCCAAACGGTGATGCGTTACAACCGCGCACTCTTTTGCAAAGCCATCGACATGCTCCGCTTCCTTTTCCAAATAGCTTTTAGGAATAAACAGCGGGAAATAGGCGTTCACATGGCCGGTCGCTTTAAACAGGCCGTCGAGACCGGCCTTAATGTTTTCCCAAAGCGCATAGCCCCACGGCTTAATCACCATACAGCCGCGCACATCACTGTTTTCGGCCAGGTCGGCCGCGCGCACCACCTGCTGGTACCATTCCGGATAATTCTCTTCCCGCGTCGGGGTAATTGCCGTCTTCTGCTGCTTCGCCATACAATTCTCCTGAAAAATAAACGCACAGCTTACAGACACCATCCGGCAGTTTCCAGACCTTGGAACATTTTTTTCAAGGTCCGGAAGCCCCTTGAGTCCGGGAGAAACGAAGAATACAAAAGACGAGTTGCGAATCAAAACCCGCCGGCCCGAAAGGCGTGCTGTCACGATAGGAGGATATCATTCAGGCTGATTGCTCATTCCTCGAGCCCTTGGCAAGGGACCACGGACACAAGAGAACACCTGAAGAATCAGTCTTCGCTATACATTTGCTTCTTACCGAAAACTTCCCGGCTACGATTGAACGACTGACAAATAACAGAGAACGCTTCCCAAATAACAGGTCAGTCCTGCAAGCAAGAGAACCATCGCAGTTTTGTACAACCAGGTTTTGAAATTGCGACGATTCAAGTGAGCAACCAGAGTCGACCGAACGTCCTCACCCTTCCACGCCGTGATCCACCGGAGATTCAACGGACCGCAAACCATACACACTACGGAGAACAGCACAAAACATAACCCCGCCCCAATAAAAACCCGACTGTAAGGGCTGGCAGCAGCCATGCGCGGACCGGAAAAACCAGTAATTGTCAGACATATAGTTGCCAACCCAAGCAGCATCTGTGATCGCGTCTGAAGCAAAGTAAACGATTCACGCAGGTAGCCAAACACCTTTGACAAGTCGCCGCCGTGAATTTCCTCCAGAAACTCAAGCTCTTCTTTTGCGTCCAGATGCGTCATTTGTTCCTTTCCGGCAAATAGTCCAGCGACATCAGAAACTCATCGGCAGCCCGAAGGGTTTCCTCATACTTCGCCGTATTAAAAAAACCATGCTCCTGACCTTCATACAGAAGCAAATCGCAACGAACACCCAGTTCGCCCATCCTTGCTTTATAAGCCTCGGCAGTCGCCACCGGGATCAGCTGATCCCTGGTGCCGAGCTGGATCAGCGTTGGCGGCACGTCAGGCATCAGATTGTGCAGCGGCGAGAAATCCTTCCAATACCCGGAAACCCGGTCATAGCCATACCCATCCGGACCGTTATCAAAAACCGGATTAAACAGCACCAGCGCATCCGGGCGACAGCTGACGGAGAGGTCCTCGCCCTCTTCATTAAAGCCATCAAGCGTTGCCGTTGCCGCCGCCACATGTCCGCCCGCGGACCCGCCACCGGCAGCCAGCATGTCGGGGTCAACTCCAAGCTCTTCTGCATGGCTGCGCACCCAGCGCATCGCTGATTTTCCGTCTTTTACACATTCCTGCGGTGATGTTCCATCTTCGGCCGTCCGATAATCGGCGCAAATTGCCACCATGCCCCGAGAAGCCAAAAACCGGCTCTGAGGGTAAAAATGAGTTGGGGCTCCCCCCTTCCAGCCGCCCCCGAAGAAAAAAACAATCCCCGGGGTTTTGTCTCCGGCCGTGTGATTAGGCGGATTAAATACATGCAGAGTCATTGAACCCTGCGGGGTCTCTTTATATTCAATCACTTCATCCGGCGCGACCTCCGCCATGACACACCCGGCAGAGACTAAAACAGCAGCAATCACTTTTTTCTTCACTCCAAACACCCCCTTGAAAAACCCGGTCAGCATAAATGACATTTCAAAACAGAACAACAGATTCCAACCCGCAACGATCCATTCTTTGCGTTTCATTTCACGGTCCCTTCCAACCACGCCTTTAAGGTCTCGGCATCCTCAAGAAACCGCTTCGGATCATCATCGCGAACAAACTCGAGCAGAGCATAGCGCTCGCGAGGCGGGAGCTCCACGGAAAAATACTGTTTCCACTCCGCCTGTCCCTCGCTCAGCGGGCGACGATCCACCGCATCAATCCAGAGCTCTTTCGATCCATCATACTCCCAGTGGAACACATGGAAGTTTAAAATCCGGTCTTTGAGATCATGGAGCCCTGCCATCCGGTAATCCATGTCCGGTCCCTGATACATCGGCTGCCAGTAAAGATACACATTCGGAGCATCGATCTCCTGCAGAAGCTTCGCGGCAGATTCGTTGGTATCCGTCAGTGAGTGGTCATGGAACTCAAAGCCGATATTCACTCCGGAAGCCGCCGCCATCTCAGCCACCCGCTGAGCCTGTTCAGCAAACCGCGACCTGACATCTTCGCTCACCTCCGCCGACGCCGAATATCCGGCCCAGATACGCACCGTATTCGTTTCCAGCGCCAGCGTACTGTCGAGCACCGGCTGAAACGCTTCTGCTCTTCCTTCTTTATCCAGAACCCGGAAATAGGAACCGTAGGAAGAAACTTCCAGTCCTGCATCCACGGTTGTACGGCGGGCGACTCGCGCAGCCGTCAGATCGCCGGGCCGAACGTGTACGTCGCCGCCCCATTCAATGGCATCAAGACCGGCGGTTTTTACCAGATCCGCAACCTGACCGACATTCATCGGACGAAATGTAATTGAGCAAATTCCTGTTTTCATATTTCCAACCTTCGGAAGAAGACCACGCCATCATCCATTATTTTTTCCAATGGTTGGAAAAGTCAGAGCTGATCGGGCCGCACCCGATACTTCAGCGGCTCTCCTTTTTCCCACCTTTGAAAATCCTCGATCATAAAATCGGCCATCCGGATCAGTTCGGATGACTTTGAGCCGGCTAAATGTCCGGTCAACTGAATATTCGGAACCGTATACAGTTCTGAACCGTCGATCGGAGGCTCCGGCCAGGTGATGTCCAGCAGCGCAGTGAGGTCCGGACGTTCTTTCATTACCGCAATAAGGTCAGTTTCGTTTACCTGCCGTCCGCGTCCAACATTGATAAAGACAGCGCTGTCCATCATGCTTTCAAACAAAGGGCGATTATAAACTCCGACATTATCATCGCGGTCCGGAAACAGATTAACGACAGCAAATGATGTAGCAAAGGCCTCTGCGATCGAAACGGTCCGGTTTTCGGCACGCGAGGGAACAACCACTACTTCCAGATCGTGATGTTTTAAAAAGTCCTGCAACTTACTGGAGATTGCTCCGTTGCCCAGAATGCTGACACGGTTGCCGTAGTTTCCGCAGCCGCGATGGCTGTTGGCGATCGTCGTGGACTGAACATCCACGCATTCACGACTGTTGCGATAGGCTCCGGCTCCGGCAAGCAGCACCTGAGCAAGGGCAAACTCCGCAACCGGAATTGCATTGGCAGCCGTCGCACTGCAGACAACAACTCCGTTTTCCTCAAACGACTCCCGGAAGGAGCTGCTGGCGCCGGCGGCATAGAAAACTGCTTTCAGGTTCGGCAGCATTTGTACTTCCTCCGAAGAGAGCACCACCATGTCCCAAGTGGAAAAAATCACATCCAGATCCTGAAGATCTTCAACATGGTCATAAAAATTGTCGCGCGAAATCCGCACAGGATAGAGGTCAGTGATCTCCGCAAGGCGTTCACACCGCCCCTGAGCGTATACTTTGTCGAATGCATCCGACATCCATGTAACACTCTCGTGAAAAACCGCAGCTTTCATTTTCTCTGGCATCTGTACTCCTCAGCGTTTCATTCGAGGCTGTTTTCATCCGGTCCGCAGCATAAAAAACTCGACCGTTACACAGGAAAAAACGTGTTTGCGTCACAACCTTCTAAATAACAAATTGAAGCAAAACTCACGGAAGCAGACCGTAAATCGATAACCTTCAAATTCCCATCTTAATATACGGGTTAGCGATAAATTTTTCCGGCGCGAAAGTCGGCCCATGCGGTTTCGAACCAAAGGTTGCTTTCCGGAATCGGACGGCATTTTACCCAGCGGTTTTTGATTTTCCCGCCGGCGACCACGGTCTCCTGCACTTTTTCTTTGAAGGAGGGATCTTCCGGCAGGAAGCTCCACTCGTCTTTGGCGAGCTGTTTATGGGCGCGTTTTCCGGATGCGTCGCGCACCATGGCTGACCCGCGCGAGCCGACACCGCTTTTTACCTGATAGAGCGTCGCAGCCAGATAAACCCAGTGTGCGTAACAGAGCTGCCGGTTACGAAGCGCCTGAACTTTTTCAACGGCATTACCGGCTTTGCATCCCTGCACTTCGAGCGCATCAAGCTGCTCTTTCGCTTCTTTGACGGCATCCTTCAATTCATCAAGCGAACGAATATGGGCCCCGGCACGACTCATACGCTCCTGCAGTTCATTTCGAACTGCCCGCCATTTCTGCCCTGACGTTTCACAGCGACCGAGGAACCCGAGCACATCTCTTACTTCAGCGCGGGCGGCTTTGTTAAACTCGCTCATTTTCAAATCGGAACGTTCGTAGACATTGGCGATAAATTCAGCAGCGCGGATCGAACCGACCTGTCCGGAGTTCAGCGCAGAACCACCGGGACGCGCCACGCCGTGCGAACCGTTCACTTCACCGACCGGGAACAGGTGTTTAATGTTGATAGACTCCCACCAATGGTTGCCGGCCAGTCCGCCGTTGTTGTGCTGGGCGCAGACCGCGACCTCAAGCGGCTCTTGGGTGATGTCGATGCCGTGATCTTTATAGAGCGAGATCGCGCCGGGATTCATGTGCTTCAGCCGCTCAATCGGCGTCTTCTGAAACGCGCCTGAATTCTCCAGATACTCGAAGGCCTCTTTTTCCAATGTTTGGAAATCGAAGCCGTCCGGATTTTCGCGATAGTCAAGAAACACGCGGCGACCTTTGAGCGCGGTTTCGATATAGACCAGAATGTCTATAATCGATGACCCGCCGACAATTTTCTTGGAGTCAAACGGCCACTGATAGCCCTTCAGAAAAACCTTTGAGTGCATTTCACCGAGGTCGTCAAAATAATCGCACAGAAATTCGCGCGGGTTGCTTTTGCCGTCGGCATCGGTGGAAACAAACTTCGGCACGACCTGCATATAGGTGCCGGAAACGTTCCAGCGGAACTTGATGGACGCCAGACCGTACTGCGCTTCCGGAAGCCCCTGCGCCTTCGCGCCGGCACGCAGCGCGATGCCGATTGCGCCGGTATGCACCACCGGATACACGCTGGTTTTGTACAGGCCGCCCGGCCCGCCCACCGCAAACACGACGTTGTCGGCGGCAAAGGCGACCAACTCGCCCTTGGCGTCGAGCGCCAGCGCTCCGCACGCGCGCTTCTCTTTGCCTTCGCCGACCGTAAGCAGGCTGACGACATTGGTTTTTTCCTGAACCGGAATGTCACGGCGTTTGACTTCGGCGATGAGAGCCAGACACATGTCGCGCGAGGTATAAGGACCGACTGACGTTCCGCGTTGCGCGGGATCGTGGTCGGTTTTGTAACCGATAAACTGCCCATAGGCATCCTGCGGGAATTTGACTCCGAGATTCACGAGGTTAAGGAAACCGCGCGCGGAAACCGCCGCTTCGATCAGCGCCAGATCGCCGTGCATGGAACCGGGCGAGAAAAAGTTTTTGGCCATGGCCAGCGGTGCATCGAGGTCGTTGCCGCACATCGCAGATTTGTAATAGGTCTGCTTGTCCGAGCCGGTGTTGATGGACGTTCCCATCTTCAGCCCTTCGGTCACAATCAGCACGTCAGCAATGCCCTGATTGCGCAGCTGAACCGCCGCATTCAAGCCCGCCGCTCCGGAACCAATTACCAAAGAATGTACCCGTACAACCGGAACCGTATGCTGTCCAATCTTCAAATCACTCGTTTTCATAAGGAGTGACTATCGCGAATAAAAGTTTCTCTGACAATAAATTTAGGCGCCAATACCGCTGAATATGAATCAAAATACTGATTCACCATAAACCGCCTGGACAGCATTCAAGGCTTTTTTCACTTCTGACGGAGTCCCTTTGATCGCCAGCGTCACAGCGCCCTCTGCCCCGGAAATTCCGCCGGAAGCAATCTGGTATACATCGACATCAGCAAACTGCTGAATGGCCTCAATCTCTGTAAAAATTTCACCAGGCAAAACCTTGAGCCACGGCACCTTTTTGTTCAACTCATGATCCGACCGGCTTTTTTCTTCCAGTTCTACAAGATTCTGCGAGGTTTGTTTTTCCAGTCCGACCGGAATAATCAGCCGCAGGCCCTGTTCTTCTACGAACGGCAGGAACATTCCCATAGTTCCGCCTGTCGGATGACCAACGCAAACAGCCGCTGTTCGATCCGAATAGTTAACCAGATTGGCACCTTTAAAAATGATATCGTCGGACTGCATTGACCGCAGCCCGTCCAAATATTTCATCTCCGGTTGCCAGCCCCCATTTTTCAGAACAATCTCACCAAGCGGTTCGTCGACTTTAAACGGCGTCGCCACAGCCGGCTGAATGCGTCCAGTTAAAAATGCGCCAGGGGTCAGGTTGGTTCGAAGCAATTCTTCTGCCACATAGGTATTTGAGCTGCCGCGACAAATAATGATCGTTCCCTGCTGCAGCTTTTCAACAACCGGGGCGTAATGCGCAAGCCCTTTGGCAATCAGTCGTTTTCCTTCAGAAACCGTTAACGTAACCCGTTCTACAACAGTTTCAGAATTTTCAGCCATATCCTTCTCCTCATGTTCAGCACCAGCCGGAGACTGATCACACCCCGCCAACAAAACTGCCAGCATTCCGCATCCAACAACCTGCTTGATCATCACAGAATATCCAGCACTTCTTTGGCAACAGCCACGCCCAGTTTCTGATGCTCTTCAGCCTCCCAGTGAACCCCGTCAACCGGACTGGTTTGTACGACGTCCCCGGCATTGAACAGACGAATGCTGTTTTCTTCGCAGAAGGTTTTCAGCACAGACGGAAGCTGCCGTGATTTTTCTTCCGCTCCAACAAAGATACCTCCGAGCGGGCTTTGGCTCAGGTCCACCAGCGGCGGCGGACAGATGACCAGCACTTCCGGAGCTTCGCCGAAGAATGGATTGCCGCTGTCGCGCGCGGCTTTGACGAGTCGGCCGATGCTCCAGCTGATATCCATCGGCGAAACGCTGAAGCGGTTTTTAAAGTCATTGGTTCCCAGCATGATAATAAGCAGATCGAGCGGCATGTGGGAATGAATGAGCGGCACAAGCTGCTTCAGGCCGTTTTTGCCGCCCTCGACCGGATCGTCCCAAACCGTATTGCGACCCGGCAATCCTTCTTCGATGACATAGTAACCGTCCCCGAGTTCCTGCTGCAAAATACCCGGCCAACGGGTCTGCCGGTCGTAACGCACACCACCGATCGGCGATGCCCCCCACGTATTCGAATCACCAAAACACAGTACCGTTTTTTCCTTACTCATCTCTTCTCCTTCAAGACAGTTCCCAACGACGAGGATTCACGTCAAGATCGCGAAAACCTTTGATCGATGCAAGCTCGGCGATCAGGACAGAGTCGGTCAGTTGAAAGCCAAGAGCGGTTAGCTGCGAGAAATCAGCATTGTTTTCAACCGTATCGAGGAAGGCGGTGTAGAACGACGGGGCCACCGCGGTCACGTTTCGCACCTCTTCGTCATGTCCTTTGCGAATAAGCCGGATAGTGCCCAGTTCAGGGTTCGCTTCTAGACTGCCTTCCGAGCCAACGATGCGCACCCAGTCATCCCCCCACGCTTTCTGCCCGTCGGGCCGCAGCAGATCAATGCTTACGGTCATCTGCACGCCGCCCTCCAGCAGGAAGAGACCACTCAAACAGTCAGAGCAGCCAGGGCCGTACTCGGGATGGAAGCAATTCTGCTCCTGCGCTGCCAGTACCTTAACGGCATTGCGGCCGATGATGTGCGCGGCATGATTGAAGGAATGAATGCCGACCCAGCCCCAGATGCCGCCATAGGTTTCACGCTGTTTAAACCAGTCGGCGCGCGTGCCCCACTGATAGGATTTGCGGGCGTTGAGCAGTACCGGCTCACCGATTACCCCCTGCTCGACCAATTCACGAGCTTCCGCAAACGCAGGCACCTCATGCATTCCAAGCATTGGAAGAATGTATCTTCCGGTTTCCTGAACCGCCGCATGCAGACGACGCAGTCCGGCCTCATCCACCGCCAGCGGTTTTTCGGAAATCACATGACAACCCGCGCGCAGGCTTTTTTCAATTAAATCGGGGTTCAGATCCGGACGGGTGCTGACCACCACCAGATCCGGCTTTTCGACGGCCAGCGCCTCTTCCAGCTCCTGATAAATGGATGGCGTAAATTTCTGCGCCCACGGGTGAGCAAGAAACCCGTCCAGTTTTTCATCCGGCAATGTCTGCACAGCACCGACCAGACGAACCGGCGCATCGTCGCGCATCCATTCATCAAAAACCCAAACCGCATGGCCAAACCCGCCCGCAAGCAGAACAGAAACCTCTTTTTTTTCTGACATAAACAATCCTTCTTTTTAATAAACTGTATTTGCTGGCACCCTGCGACGGAACTGGCCAACCGGCAGCTTTAAAAATGGCCGCAGCAAAAAAACAAAAATCCCAGCTATTTTTTCATTCCACTTCCACTTTGAAATAAACTACATCATTCGACTTCGAAACCGGATGCGAACTTTCCGAAAACCCTCCTGGAATACCGGAGGCCTCCACCATCCACGCACCTTCTGACAGATTGGTGGTGGTTAGAACACGGTAACGTTTTCCCTGAACCGATTTCCAGCGAAGTTCATCGGTCACTCCGGTAATTCTCAGATAAGAGTCCGCATCAAACGGATCGGTTCCGGCGACAAATTCCTGTGCGACGGAAAAACCGTCACCGTCGAAATCAGCCGTTCCGTCGGCTGCGCCCATGCTTCCGAACAGCTGAATTTCCCATGCGTCGGCCATCCCGTCCGCATCGCTATCAGACTCATCGTCCGCCACAATCGGAGGGATATAGGATGCTGGTGAAAAACTCGCGGCAACCGCTGCACAACTATAGGCCGGGGCATCCCAAGTGTAGGTTTTTGCTCCGGAAACAGTCTCAATCTGGAACCCGGCATTGCCCACCGAAGAGCCGCTGTCGCCGGAATAAAGCGTATTGGCAAAATCTGAACTTAAAGCAGCGCTTCCATTTTCCGTATAGACCCCCACAGCGAGGGAATTCTTCACGGCAGTTGTTAAGCCGATCGTGGTTAAAAACTCTGTTGAAGCCGTCTTTTCCGGGGCACCTGCAGCTGCATTCTGAAGACTCAGCACACCGATCCTTGAATCGGTTGGTGCGCTGAACTGCACAATGACGTTTGCATTGGACAAAGCCGGCTCATCCAGATACCAGATTGATGCATTTCGACCTTCAAACCGAGTCACGGCCTCGGTAAAGGCCAGTCCTCCGTAGGTTATATTGGTAATTACAGCGACTCCGCTTTCCCAGCTTGCGGCCACCACCAGCTTTGTATCCGGCCCGGTCGCCGGCGAAAAGCCTGACAGGGCATTGCTGGCCAGATCGGGATCAGACTTCTGCAGGTGCTGAGCAGTTGCCGACACGACAACCGGTTCGGGAATAAAGGAAGTTTCGGTAATGGACGAAGAAATCTTCACCTCATCCATATCGCCAACAAAGTTGTTTCTGTTTTTGCGCGAACCGATATAAACCGTCCGCACATTCGGAACAAATACTCCAATGCCGGGAGCAGAAACAGTTTCCTCTTCCGTTACCAGTTTAATGCGCCCGCCATCGTAGACCGCCTCAATGTACTGCCATTCGTTTCCCGTACTGATCGATGCCGCCAGCTCAATCACATTGGTGGCGCTCATATCAGCCGCGTCGCCTGAACGATTGATTTTAAAGCTCACCTCTGCAGCATCCACACTGAGATAAACCTGATCATAGACATGGAAAAGATATCCGCCGGTATCGCCTGATTTGAGACGGATCCATCCCTGATACCGAAAGGTTCCCTGACTGATCGGCCAGGCATCTGCCGTCATCATATATTGATCGCCGGCCTCAAAATTGCAGCGGACCGCCTTGCCGAATTTTCCGTCCGCGATCTGTTGAATGCTGTCGACGCTGTCTGAATGAATGGCCGGAAACGCCGTCTCAAAATCCCAATGCGCAATTGTATTGGCATCATCAAAAAACGGCGCCACTCCGTGAACGGTGCGTTCCCCGCCATAGTTGATGACAAGCGGTCCTCCCTCAAAGTCGCCCTGCAGGTACGGCGCATCATAACACTTTATCGGCTCGAAATTGAGTGGCACTCCGTCGACACGCGGCGTTGCACTTTCGTCGGCGAACAGGGTCAGCGTCGTATCGTAACCCGAGCTGGTGTAGTCCAGCTGGGTGCCGTTCCAACGAATCGAATTGGCAAGGATCTCGGATTGGAACGCAGCCATGCTTCCATAGACCTGCTTGCGCCCAACCTCCAGAATGATCGGGGAATATTCATCGTTGAGCACAGCCCACTCCCCAATATTGGTCGAAGTGACCGTACGCTGCAGGTTGGTCGAATCCGGCTGCCAGGTCCAGCCGCCATCCACAATGCGAACTGCGGCATAAGCCCGCGGCGCTTCCGAAAAAATCCAGCCGCCGACTTCTTCACGGCTCAGCGAAAGATCAAACCAAACCATCTGGCCGGTCGCATTTTTGTGCTGCGTGAAGCGCTGCAGAATCATCGCGCCTTTATGCTGCACGCCCCACTCCGCATTGTACACACTGGTTAGATTCCCCGGATACGGCCGCTGCGTAAAAATACGCGCCGTTGAATGCCCGCCGAAAACCACACCGTTCCAATGGTTCTGACTGCTGGCGGCCCACCAGTCATCTGCAGGCCGTGCCGCAACCTGACTGACCCCCATCACAAAATCGGGTGTGCTCCACGTTGTCCGCAGCAGGCTGCCGCCAGCGGGATCCACCGCATTATAAGTTCCTCCCGCCAGCGCAGGCGGTTCCGGAAGCGGAGAAGAATCGCGCAGACCCAGACGGCGCGATGTGTATTCATAACAGCCGCGGCCCTCTCTATCCAGTACCAGCCCGACCACCGCGCGCGACGGCCGCCAGAAGGTCGTCATCGCAGACATCGACCCCGGGTGCCTGCTCAACGGCTGCCCCTCCCCAAAATAATACCAGCAGTGCGACTCCGCTCCGCTTTGCAGAATGGAAGAACTGCCTGAGTAGGCGCGATGACGGCTCCCGCCGCGCACGCCGTCCAGATGCTCCAGCGCCCAGTCGGCCCAATACACATCCAGCAACGCAGCGGCCGCTTCCTGCAGTTCGGAGTCATCCGCAAAGTCCGCCAGATTCAGCCACGTGTTCAGCGTATATTTCGCATAGGTCGGCGACGCCACCTCAATCGCCAGTCCCTTCAGCGTTTTCTCCCGGACATACGCCTTGAAATAGTTATCAAACGCCGCCGCCATCTGCGCAGGAGTCGAACCGTCGGCATACGTGCGGTTCATGTAATCCGCATGCTGCTCAAAAATCTGCGCCGCGCCCCAAAAACTCACCCAAGCCTGAGCATGATGATTTTCGCTCTCCCATGAAAAATGAACCTTTTCCGGATCGGCAAAGCCGATCCGACAGATCGGAGCCGCCCAGTCCCACAGCATTTCGAGCACCGCGTCTTCAGCAGCCGCGCTCATGCGGATCGGGAAAAAATCGCTCTGCGCAGAATACAAAAACCAGATCCGCTCCAGCAGATAGGCATGCCAGTGAAAACTATTCAGGTCAACATGCTCCTGATACAGCCCGTTGGTCTGGCAGGCAATCAGCCCAGCATCCGCAATCGCATTATTGGTGTTCAGCCAGTATGCCGCCAGTGCATAATCCTCATGCCGCCACATTCCCGTCGACGGATACGGACTGGCCTCCTGAAGGATCAGCGCCTGCTCCTGCCGAGCAAGAGTCTGTTCCAGCACATCATCAATCGTCGATGACTCCATGGCCCATGGCAAAAAGATCGGCCACAAAAATGCACAAAAAAACACAAGAAAACAGAGCTCCCGTTTCTGTGGCTTTTTATGTTTTCTGTGGCTACTCATAATTACTTCGCAAGGATTAGTTCAAGAGTCGCCGGCGGATTGCCGTCCGGATCCTCTTTCGATGCATAGCGACAACTGTGCTGTGCGCCCTGCATCATAAAAGTAACCACGCCATTGCTGTCGTTGTTGACAAAAAGCGCTACATCAGCGCTTGTAAGTTCAACTAAACCCGGTTCGCCGCCATTGCAAATTTCACCCAGAAACACAATGGCATCCTCATTCCAGTCAACAGTCGTCAAATCGCCATCAGGCTCCAGCATGCCGGGAGCACTCTCCCGGTCGAGCAGTTTTTCTATCCAGAACTCGTCGTGCTTATCCGCGTCCGCATCGTTTACGTCTTCACCGCCGGCCCTGTTCGTTCCCTTCACTCCATCCTTGAGACCAAACACACTCATCCGATCGCGGTCGTCGCCCATGAAATAAAGCTTGAACGTTGCAGACTGTACTTTCCGTCCTTTCAAATCGGAGAGATCAAAACGAAAGTACCCGGTGTCCTGCCGGGTTGCGTTGGCACGCACCATTACAAATTTCGACATCTTCCCTGTGCCCGGCTTGGTCTTCAGAGATTTTTCAGAATTCTCGCTAACCCACCCGTCAGCCCCTTTGCCGGGAGTTCCATCACCACAATCGCCAGTGGTAACCACCAGTGTTGCTGCACCTGCACCACACACCATTCCCACTCCTGCAATCAACAGTGCTTTCATATATTTCGGGCTCACTTCTGCATCCTCCTTTATGGCTTATTCCTCGTTAAAATCGAGCGTCAGCAAAGACTCTCCTTTTTGAATCGTTACGATTCCGCTTCCGAACTTCCCGTTCAGGTACGGGCTCTTGTAAACAAAGCCGGGCGCAAAACAGACAAGGGCCCCATCCACCGTTGGTGAAGCACCAGCATCGACAGGCAGTGTCAGTACAGTGTTATAAAATGCACTGCGATAGCTAACGATCTGTCCCTCCCATGAAAATTCATTGGCCATAATTGCAGACTGAAAGCTTGAAAAATCGGCAAAGTATTTTTTGCGAACCGTTTCGATAATAACCGGCGAAAATTCGTTATTCAGCACCAGCCATTTCCCCATGCCGTCTTTACCTTTTCCGTCGCGACGCTGTTTGACGGAATCAGCCTTCCACTCGCCACCGCCCTTGACGATGCGAACCGCGCAATAAGCCTGTGGTGCTTCCACAAACACCCAGCCATCTTTTTCGACGAGTTTAAGGGAATGATCGAACCAGATCATCTGTCCGGTGGCATCGCTGGTCTTGAGACGCTGAAGAATCATAACCCCCTTGTTCTGCACGCCCCACTCGGAGTTATAAACGCTCTTGCGCGCTTTGTCCGGCTTCACGCGCTGAGTGAAAACCCGCGCGGTGGGATGGCCAGCGAAGATGACACCATTCCAACGATTCTGAGCACTGGCCGCCCACCAGTCGCTCTGAGGCCGCGCTTCGATCACACTCATCCCGGCCACGAAGTCAGGCGTACACCATGACGTTCGCGTCAAACCTCCGCCCTGCGGCTCAAGGCGGTTGATACCTCTGGCTTCGTAAAGCGGATGGGATGGATCTTCGATATAGTTCTGCGGCTCACCCTGCTCTGCAAGTCCCGGGCGGCGGGAAACAACGGCATACTCGCCGCGATCCTCGGCGCCAAGCGCCAGCTCGGTCACCAGCGGATGCGGTCGCCAGAATGTGGTAGCGGCGCAAATGGTTCCGGGATGCTTGCTCGCTTCGACACCGACCCCAAAATGAAACCATGCGGCTTCGGCTCCGCCACTTTGCTCTACGGATGCCCGGCCGGTATAACACCGGTGACGACTGCCGCCGCGCACGCCGTCGATCTGTTCAATGGCCCAGTCGGCCCAATAAACATTGAGCAGCATATCGGCCCGTTTTTTCAGCACCGGATCGTCGGCAAAGTCGCACAGGTTATACAACGTATTGAGCGTATATTTGGAATAAGTCGGCGACGCGACCTCAACCAGCAGCCCCTTTGACGCCCGCTCACGAATCCACTCTTTGAAATATGTATCGAACGCCGCAGCCATTTGAGCGGGTTTTGTACCGTCAGCATACGGACGGTCTTTATAGTCCGGATGCGCCTCAAAAATCTGTGCGGCACCCCAGAAACTGACCCACGCCATCAGGTGATGATTTTCGCTTCCCCACATCCACCAGACCTTCTCCGTATCAGCCAGTTCCCTGCGACAGACCGGCGCGGCCCACTCCCACAGCATGTCGAGAATTGCATTTTCCGCAGCAACACTCATGCGGCCGGGATGATGCTTGCTGCGACTCGAATAGAGCCAGTAAATCCGCTCCTGAAGATAAGCATGCCAATGCATTGCCCCCGCTTCAAAATGAGCATTTGCCGCGGGGAAAAGATCGCGTTGAAGTGTCAGCAGCCCGGCATCTGCCTCTTCCGTTTTTTCATTCAATCCGTACGCCGCCAACGCAAAGTTTTCGTAATACCACAACCCGGGGCCACCGGAACTGTTCTTTGGTGGATACGGATTGCTCAGCAAAGAACGCAGCACGCGCTCCTGCCGTGCAGCAGTTTGCTCCAGCACCTGCTGAATCGCTTCTGCCGGAGACGAAACAATTAACAGGCCGAACAGAGCCAACCCTGCGATTGCTGTTTTTTGGACAGGATTACAGGATTGCCGGGATTTTTTCGCCAAATCAGTCAGCCTGTTGTCGTACATATTACTTTTCATCATGTGAATTGGGTGTGTTTTGTGGTGAACAATTCGGCTTAAACAGAAACCAATTCTTCTGACGGCACTTCCGCCTGAAAGCGAACGGGAAACTGCGTGTAGCCATCTGTATAAAACGGTTCACTGGCGCGCACCCACGGGACACCGATTTCGGAAAAAAGCGAGTTCGACTCAAATGCCTCCTTCAGGATTTCCCCCATGCCGGCAATCGCAACCTGCGTTTCGTCGCCACGGACAGTTACGCAATCCAGTGCTTCAGGCGGAATCGTGCTGATGGTTTCAGCCGAATCAAAGGCGGCGTTGACGGTCAGCGTAAACGGGCGAGTATCCGCCAGCGAACAGATAAGATCCTCATTACTGCGCAATGTACGGCAAAGGTGTTCGATCATCTCGAGACGGTTTTCCTTGAAGCTTTCGCGGTATTCCACCGTTCCATCATTAAACGTAATCTCGACTTCCTGCAGGTTGATGAAGCGAATCACTGCCTGTTCGGTTTCAATAACGGTATCTGGATTGGACTCGTCCCTGCACGCCAGCGTCAGCCACGAAAGAATCTCCAGCCCCTCATCAGTAATGATGCGAATGGCGCTGGTGTCTTCGCTCTCAATCCGGTTGGCACGGTAGAGCTCGGCCTGCACCGACGCCGGATTTGCGAGCTCATTCTGAGAGCTTCCGGCAAAGAAAAGTCCATTGCAGACCACATGGGCAAACGGGTTATTGATGTCTCCGTCCAGAATCCAGCGTCCGTTTTTCTTCAAGGAACCGGCCCACCCGTTGCGGCTGAAATAGGCGTTGGTCCGCACCCATGCACCCCGCGACTTGATGCGTTTGATCTTTCCGTATTTCCCTGCGACCAGTTCGGCCTTGAGCTGCTGGGCGCGAAAGGAAAAGAGCGAGTTAAAGCAGACCGCAACCGGAAGTCCGGTGACCAGTGCCGCCGTATTGAGGTCATCCAGTTCCTGAACGGTGGCAACCGGCGGCTTTTCCATCCAGACCGGGAATCCGGCGGCCAGACACTGCTTGGTAATGCCGGCATGCAGATGAATGGGTGTCGGGTTTATCACCGCCTCGAAATCACCGTATTCGAGCAGTTCACCAACCGTCTGAAACACCTTGATTCCATGCGCTCGACAGTAGTTCGCACCATCACTGTCGAGATCGCGCGAAGTTACCGCCGTAATTTTTCCGTACAACGGAGTGGTTTGAATTCGAATGATCAGCTGGTAGGCATAGCCGCCGCAGCCGATCACTCCGATTTTGACAGGATCATTTATCATTCTGTTTCTCCAAAAGGGTATAGACGGTCAGACCGTCGAGGTTTTTATTGGATTTTCGGTAAAGCAGACTGGCCAGATACCCGACGACGATGCAGGTGAACACGCCGACCGTGAGGTAGGCCAACGCATGCAGGTTCATATAAAACTTGGCGTAATAATTTGCTGCAATCGAAGCGATGGTTCCGACCCAGGCGCCGACGCTGTTGGCGCGACGGGTGAAAATCCCCAGCACAAAAATTCCGGTAATCGGCGCAAGGATCATGCCGGTAATCATCAGGGCAAGATCCCAGACCGACAGCAGGCTGGTGCGCGCCAGCAGCAGCGCCGCGCCCGTCCCGAAACCCCCGAGGCTGATCGTCAGCGTACGCCCGAGAATCAGGCATTTATGATCTGTCGCCTTGGGAAAGAAGCGGCGATAAACATCCTCCACCCCGAGGTTGGCCACACTGTTGATGGCGCCGGAAACGGTGGACATGGTGGCGGCCAGCAACGCTGCAACCACAAAGCCCGCCATGCCGGGCGGAAGGTTCTGCGCGGCAAAGAACGGGAAAATCCCGTCGGACTTGAGTGCCGGACTGAGCACTTCCGGACGCGTTTTGTAGAAGAGGAACAGCAGGGTTCCCAGCGCGAACAGGACAACATTCATTGGCACAGCCACGGCCAGCTGCGTAATGATGGTTTTGCGCGATTCCTTTTCGTCCGGTGTGCACTGAATGCGCTGAATAAAGGTTTGGTCGCCGATCAGCCCGAAGGTCAGGGAAATCACATTGGTGAACAGAATCAGGAAAACCGGCGCGGTCCAATCGAAACTGAAATCGAACATCTGCAGCTTGTTCATGCCGGCCAGCGCCTCGCGGGCGGCAGGCATTGAAAGGTCCAGAGTGAAGAAAGCCCAGGCACAACAGGTTAGCACCGCCAGCAGCATCACCGTTGCCTGCAAGACGTCAGTCCAAATGACGGCCTCAAGCCCGCCGAGTGTCACATAAATGGTTGCGACCACACCCATAATCAGAATGCTCTGCTCCATCGGCAGGCCGAAGATGGCGCTGAGTGCAATCGAGGGAAGCAGCAGGATCGCGGCCATGCGCCCCAGCATCTGGTTGAGCGAATAAATAACAAAACCGAGCATACGGATCGGCACGCCATAGCGTCGCTCGAGATAGTCATTGGCCGTTGCGATATTCAACCGGCGAATGAGCGGAACATAAACCAGCAGCATCAGCGGCAGTTGAACGATAACAATAAAAATGGAAATCGAAAAATAGATCCAGTTGCCGGCGAAAGCCTTGCCCGGCATGGCCATCAGGCTGATGGCGCTTGCCCCGCTGGCAAACAGGCTGAGGCCCGCCGCCCACCACGGAACCCGCTGGCCGGCGCGAAAATAGTCACCGCTCGATTTTTCTTTTTTCGAAAAAACAACCCCGACCATCACCAGCGAGACAACCAGAATCGCCACGACAAAATGGTCGACCCACCCATACTTGGTCGGATGCAGCTTCGCTTTCCCGGATACAACAGAGTCTTCACAAAAGAGAAAAAACTCCGTCCCGACTGACGCCACACCGATCGGCAGAACAGCCTGCGGAAGACGGTCCAGCTCAACCCATGAACCGGTCACACGATAATAAGCCAGAATGCGGTCATCGACTTTATTGGCATTAAAATAAAGCAGGTGTTCATTGCCGCAGGCGGCAGCAACAAAGCCGCTCAGGTCTTCGGGAGCCGGGCTGAGTATTATCCATTCATCGCGAACCGGGTTATAGGAAAACGCCCCTGCCCCGAACTCACCCGTTCCGCTCACATACAGCGCACCGTTCAGGCCGACAAGCACCGGTTTACCAACAGCAGGCTCCGGCAGCGAAGAACACTCAGACCACCCGGACTGCAGATCGGAAAGGTTCAGCTTAAACAGTTGCGATCCACCTGCAACAAACAGGTTCCCATCGGCAACGGTCGCACCGGGATTGGTCAATACGGCCGGAAGATCCGGCAACGTGGTGGACTCCTCTCCCTCCACACGAAGAACGTTCTGACCGTCAATCCGATAGACCCCGTCCTGAATTTTCACTCCCTGGAAAACCAGAGCACCGGAACCGCTCTGCACAACAGCCTCAGCAGGTGCCGAAGAAAAATCAAAAAAACCGTCGGAGGTTTCCGCAAAGGAAAAACCGGCACAGGCCAGTATCAATGAAAGCGTAATTTTTGCAAACTGGGTCATCATGTATTCTTTTCTGAGGCTTCAATGGTTATGAGGCTTCCTGCCTCGTCTACAGTTATTTACATTTTCCAACCTTTGGAAAAAACCGCATGGGCTTTTCCAAAAGTTGGAATACTCTCCTTACTCTGCCTTCTCAACCTGCAGGCGCAGGAACTTCGCATCCGAATCTGCCGAAACCGTATTGGTAACCGACTCGAATCCGGCAGCGGAAACACCGACACCTGTTTCTGATACACCGTTGGTCGTCCAAGTGTTGGCGGACAGATCCGTATCGGTTTTAACCGTATAAGTCAGCCCGCGGTCAGTCGCATCCGTACGGCGCTCGTAAACATAAACAAACAGTCCGCTGTCGGAATCCACCGCTGCCAGCGGCAGGACGGATCCGACATCTGCCGCTTCTGGATTCCCACCGAGAGCGTATTCGGTCAGGTTGTCCATGCCGTCGCCGTCGAAGTCGTCCAGCAGATTGGTCTGGCTGCCAACGCTGTACTCGCCAATCCAGCCTTCAAAGGTCGATGGAGCCTTCGGCAATCGAACCGTCAGAGCAAAGTTGTCGAAGATCACATTCGGAACCACCTCGAGGTCCAGATTGCTGTCCGGGGCCAACAGGCCGGCATAACCGTCGCTTAACGTAACAGACGGAGACCATGCCGTCTCAGGATTCAGCACCGTAGAGCTGCCAGCTTCTGTGATTTCGATCGAATATCCCGTTCCGGCACCGGACACCCTGAAGGTATAGGCCGTTCTGGCGTCAAAGTTTGCCGAAGCATTGTTGAGCGACGTGTCCGCATTGGCACCGTCAACCACCGCAATGTAATGATAGCTGGGATTTCCGGTCTTGATACGGGCCAGGCAGTAGTTGGATGGGTTCTGGTAATTGAATACCACTCCGCACCACTGTTCGTTGGTCGCGGCAGTGACGTCCGCACTCATCGTAAAGCTTGCGCCATCAGCAGAAGAGATCTGCAAAGAGGTGTTGTATATGATCGGGGTATCATACGTATTGTTTGCGACACCCGCTTCCAGCTTACTGCCGTTGATTCGCCACAGGTTAGTTCCCGGAACCACCCAGTCAGAACGAATGTCCGCGCCATTGGAGCTCCATGCGGTACCCGTGCGGTTAAAGTCGTCAGTGATCTGGCTGTCGACGGTGGCAAGTTCCGTTTCAGCCACTTTCAGCACCATCGAAGCGAACCTAAAGGTAGGGTTTGCGGTGGCATCGAAATGCATCCGCTGCATCAAAACGCCGGCAGCCTGAATATCAGTCAGGGTTGATCCGGCAACCCCGGCACCGAGATTACTCTCATCGCAAAACAGGTTTTCAGACGGATCGTATGGATACCACGTTTCAGTATAGCCGTTCACATTAAAGCTTCCGGAGGCAACCGTCGCAGCCGAAACATACCAGTCTGAACCGTCCTGCACCAAAGCGCGTGCCATGCCTGCATCACCGTCAACAACAAACGCAACCGAGCTTGCCGAATCCTCGAATCCGAGAGTCTGGGTGGCGGAATTAAATCCGTTCAGAAAGTTGGCCTTTTTCACGTACGGAGCAAATGCCATCCCCGAATCGGCTGTCGCATTCGCATCAAACACCATCTGAAGAGCATCGGAGGCTCCCCGCCATTTGTAGTTGATTTGCTCAACAACCGGGGCGGTTACTGCATTGTCAAAATTAACATACTGCGCTCCACCGAAAAACGTTATCGTCTTATTGGTCAGACCGTTCACATTGTCGATCGTGACAAATGCATCGGTAATTTCACGCTGGGCCGCATAATCGTCAATGGCATTGACACCGAACTCATAGTCTCCCAAAGCCACAGTGAGCGACTCGCCATTACTTGTCTGATTGAGATCGTTATAGTCACCGCCGAAATCAATCGCCTTTGTTGAAGGAGCCTCGGATTGAACCATATTGGCCGACATCTCTGTAATCTGGAAGTTGGCCGCGTGCTGGCTGGTTCCGTTGAAGTGCAACCCCTGCATCAGAACTCCGAAAGCCTGAATATCCGTCAACTCAGAACCGGCCACGCCGGAACCGAGGCTGGACGTATTGAGGAACAGATTGATTGCAGGGTTATAAGGGTACCATGTTTCAGCATAGCCGTTGAAGCTGACAGCTCCCGCATTCTCATTCACCAGTCCGGAACCAGACACATACCAATCCGAGCCACTCTGCACCAGTACACGCGCGGTATCACCTTCCGCAAACTGTTGAAGTGTGAATGAAACCGAATCCGCCGTATTTTCGAACGAAAGGACGTATGAATTGTCATTCAGGCCACTGAGAAAATCTACCTTCTTCACATATGGAGTGAACACCAGCCCCATATTGGATGTTCCCACATCGCTGGTAACCTGAAGGGAGTCTGCACTGGCACTATAGCGGTACAAGCCCAATGCCGAATCCGTCAGCGATCCAAAGTTTGCAATCTGAGCACCAGCATA